>CAIKWE010000001.1 GCA_903831085.1 uncultured Verrucomicrobiota bacterium
GGCGACGGATTCAACCCGCAGCGGATGGATGGCAAACACGGCGGCTACGAAAGCACTTCGCCAGAGCGAGCCGGTCATCTGCCGTAGCACCAGAAAAAACAGAATCACCGTTGCCATATGAAGCAGAACATTTGTTCCGTGGTGTCCGGCGGGGTTCAGTCCGTAGAGCTGGCAATCCAGCATGTGGGAAAGGGATGTCAGCGGGTGCCAATTGCCTCCGTGCGGATGCGTGATAGCCCAGCGTGCGCCCTCCAGCGTTAACCCTTTTGAGATAACCGGATTGTTGTATACATACCGGCCGTCATCATAGTTAACGAACTCATGCCGGAGCGTCTGCCCGAAGACGCCCCCCACCATCAGCGCCAGCAGAAAACAGATCGTGAGGGCGATCCTGTCTGATTTCTTTTTTTCTGCCGTCTTATCCATAGGAGTCCTCTCTCCGGTACTCCAACACGCCGTTTTTCTTAGTCGATGGTATTGACCAGCAGTCCGTCGCGGAGTTTCGGTTCAAACCAGGTGCTTTTGGGCGGCATGAGCAGGCCTGCGTCGGCGACAGCCATGAGCTGGTCGAGCGTGGTCGGGTAGAGCGAGAAGGCGACGACGGCTTCGCCGGCGTTGACACGGCGTTCGAGTTCCGGCGTTCCGTGAATGCCGCCGACGAAGTCAATCCGGTTGCTTTCGCGCGGGTCGGCGATGCCGAGTAGCGGAGCCAGCACACGATCCTGAAGGACACTCACGTCGAGCGAAGCCACCGGGTCGTTGGACAATGCCGCCTTCGGTGTCAGCAGGAACCATTTTTTGGAAATGTACATACAGACCGCGCCAGGCGCGTCCGGCATTTTCTTTTTCGTCTCGGCGACGGCAAAGGCTTTTTCCAATCCCTGGAAAAACTGTTTTTCGGTCTGGCCGTTCAGATCGAAGACGACGCGGTTGTACGGCAAAATTTTGAGCTGACCGGCGGGGAAGAGAACGCAGAGGAACCAGTTGTACGGCTCGTCGCCGGTGTGGTTCGGGTTGGCTTTCTTTCGCATTTGAGCAACGCGCACGGCGCTGGCCGCGCGGTGATGGCCGTCGGCCACATAAAACGCCGGAACGGCACCGAAGGCGGACTGCACGGCCGCGGAGTCGGCGATTTTCCAAACCGTGTGAATGATGCCGCCGGAAGCGGTGACGCGGTAGAGTGGTTTTTCCTGCGCGGTTTTCTGCATCAAGGCGGTGATGGCCGCATTGTCGCGGTAGGTCAGGAAAATCGGACCTGTATGACTGTTGGTCCGGTCAACGTGTTTCGTGCGGTCGTCTTCTTTGGCGCGACGGGTCTTTTCATGGATTTTTATTTTACCGGACTCGTAGTCGGCCACGTTGCAGAGCGCGACAACGCCGTACTGAATGCGGCCATCCATTTCCTGACTGTAAAGATAGAGCGTCGGTTTGTTTTCGCGCACCAGTGAGCCGCCGGTTTTCAGCTTTTCAAAATTCTCTTTGGCCTTGGCGTACACGGCGTCGGAGTAAGGATCGGTGCTTTCCGGCAGGTCAATCTCTGATCGGCTTACGCGCAGAAAAGAGAGCGGATTGCCTGCGGCCATTTCCGCCGCCTGTTTCCTGTCCATCACATCGTAGGGAAGAGTCGCAATTTTATCCGCCAGACCTTCGGCGGGCCGCCATGCTTTGAAGGGATTGATTTTCATGCGGCGCAGTCTACCGAACCCGCTTGCGGAAATGAAAGAGCATATTCCGGTTTAAAATCAAAACGGCGGGGCGGAGCGGAATTCCAGCCTTTCGTTGGTGCGCGGATGGATGAAGCTCAGAAAGCTGGCGTGCAGTTTGAGCTGTCCCGGTGCGGTGCCAGAGCCGTAAAGCCGGTCTCCAAGGATTGGAACTCCCAGTCCGTGTTCCGAAGCGGCGTGAACGCGAAGTTGATGCGTCCGTCCAGTGACGGGCCGGAACTCGACACGCGTTTGGCCGTTTTCGACAGAAAGCTTTTTCCAATGGGTAATTCCGGTTTTTCCGTCCACCGGATCGTAAATCTGGTGCGGGCGGTTTTCGACATCGAGCCGGAAGGGCAGTTCAATGATTCCTTCGTCATCGGTTACCACGCCGTCGAGCAGGGCGATATAGCGTTTTTCTGTTTTACGGTCATGAAACTGAAGTGACAGCTCGCGGTGCATGTCGGCGGTCAGCGCCAGCACCATCAGGCCGGAGGTGTCCATGTCAAGCCGGTGAACGGCGGGCTGTTCGATGCAGTTCGGATAAAGCGCTTTGATCCACGCGACGACGCAGTCCTGATTCTCTTCGCCTCTACCTGGCACGGCCAGCAGTCCGGACGGCTTCACCACGACAACAAATTCGTCGTCGCAGTGAATGATTGGAAGGGTGGAAGTTTGGATGGTTGATTGGGGTTGCCTCATTTCCCATCCTTCCTGTCTTCCACTCTTCCTCTCTCCCGCTCCGCAAAGCATGAAGCCGAGGATCGGCTGACATTTTTCAGCGCAAGCCGCATAAAACTCGCCGTGCTTCCGTGTGCCGGAGCGGTTTTCGCGGCCCCAGTAAAACTCGCTGAGACCGAGCGGCAGCAATCCGTTGAGCGCCGCATAGTTTAAAAGTTTCGGCGCGCAGCAGTCACCCGCTCCGGTCGGGATGCCGCTGCGGAATACTTCCGTCATCGGTTTGGTTTCGCCGCGAAAATTGGTTAGCAAGTAAAGCGCATGAATCTGTTTCATCAAATCCTGCGAGAGCGCTTTTCGCCGTTGGATCAGGTCGGGATTTTTCTGTTCTGCAATAAGCCGGTCGAGAGTTTTAATTTCGCGGTCAACCGGATCGCTCAGCCGGTGGAATTCGGCGACATCGAGGATCGGCGGAACCCAGCCGTCGGCCAGCCATTCGCCGTTGTACTGTCCGGAGAAGGCCCGCAGAACAACGGGTTGTCCTTTGGCATCTTCACATTCCAGCACGCCGAACATGTGGCCGCGCGATTCACTGAAAAGGACGTCGGTTGAAAATTTCGGATCGGTTCCATCGTCGATGCATTTCTGCGCTTCGAGCTGTTGCATCAGCTCCAGCGCGTGTTTGCGGCTGTTGCCGACGGGCAGAGAATGAATCATTCTGCAGACGGCACAGAATCCAGAAGCTGATAGTTCGCTGATCATTCCGCCTTGGGATCGCGGCCCATAAGGTCTTTGAGCGCTTGGCGCGGATCTTTGCCGTTTTCGACGATGGCGCAGACCTCTTCGGTGATCGGCATTTTAATGCCGTGTTCTTTGGCAAGGTCGCGGGCGGCCTTGGCGTTCCAGATGCCTTCGGCCACTTGCTTCATGCCACCCATGATGTCGCTAAGTTTTTCGCCTTTGCCGAGCCGCTCGCCGACGGAGCGGTTGCGGCTGTGGCGGCTAGAACAGGTGACGATCAGGTCGCCGACGCCGCTCAATCCGTAAAAAGTTTCCGGCTTCGCGCCGAGCGCCACGCCGAGCCGCGTAATTTCAGCAAGGCCGCGTGTCATCAGCGCCGCCTTGGAATTATCGCCTAGTCCGATGCCGTCAAGAATTCCGGCGGCGACGGCGATGATATTTTTGAGCGCGCCGCCCAGCTCGACGCCGATCACATCGTCGGAGGTGTAAACGCGGAAGGTTGTCCCCAGGAAGGCGTGCTGAATTTGTTCTGCGTCTCTGCCGGCGACGGTGACAGCGGTCGGCACGCCGCGCGCGACTTCTTCCGCATGGGACGGGCCGGAGAGAACGGCGACGGTGCGGTTCAGCACATCCAAGGCGGTTTCGCTCATCCGGTGGTGCGTTTGTTCGTCGAGTCCTTTGGTGGCACTGACGATTAGCGCATCGGCGCGCAGGTACGGCTTAAAGGTTTCGAGCGTGGTGCGCATAAAGCGCGACGGAACAACAAGGACGACCAGCTCGGCGTCTTTAGCGTCGACGGGATTAGCCGTCCATTGAATCGTGGACGGGATTTCCACGCCCGGCAGATAGACCGCATTCTCAGCCGCGTTCCCGATGGCTTCAATTTCATCCTCGAACGGGCCCCAGATGGTCACATCATGACCGTTGCCGTCCAGGATTATTCCCAGCGCGGTTCCCCATCCGCCGTTTCCGATGACGAAACATTTCATGATTTTTTCTTCCGCTGAAATTTATGTTCCGTTCCGGCGATCAGCCTCTGGATGTTGGTGCGATGACGCCAAATGGTTAGCGCGCCGAGCAGGGTGAGGGCAGTGGCGATTACCGGGCCGTAACCCGTCGTCCATCCGGTAAGGATGACGACCAGTGCGGCAACGATGGAGCCGAGCGAGACGTAGCCCGACGTGTAGAAGACGACAGCCCAGGTCAGCAGGCCGATGGTGACGGCCAGCGGCGCGACGCCGAGCAGAACGCCCGCGCTGGTGGCGACGCCTTTTCCGCCCTTGAATTTCAGGAAAACCGGGAAGTTGTGGCCGAGAATCGCCGCCGAGCCGAAGAGGATTCCAAAGTTTGGATCAATTAATCCAAGGATTGGAAAAAACGCCGCCGGGAAATAGCCTTTGAGCACATCAAGCACAAAGCAGGTGATGCCGAGCGGCTTGCCGAGGCAGCGCAGGACGTTGGTTGCGCCGATGTTGCCGCTGCCCATGGTGCGGATGTCTTTACCTTGAGTCTTAGCAATCAGCAGTCCGAACGGAATCGAGCCGATGAGGTAAGCGAGTATGGTCAGAAGAATAGCGGTTACAGCAGTCATAACTTATTTACCGAACAACGAAGTCCCCAGGCTTTTCAGCGTGTCTTTGACTGCATCGTTTCCTTTGACGTTTTTGTCGAGCTGCTCAAGCAGTACGTTACCCACCGCTTTTCCGATCGGCGGATTGGTCGCCGCTGTGTTCGTGGATTCCTCTCCCGGCGTCACCTGCTGAATCAGCTGCTGCAGGGCGGGGCTTCCCGCAACTTCTTTTACGTTGTTGGATAGCCCGCCGACAATCATTTCACGCGATGTGGCATTGGCATCGACTCCCAGTTGTTTTTTAAGTTCCCGCATGCCGACGGCTTTTCCGATTTTCACTCCCTGTTCAGAGAAGAGCGACTGCAGTGCGCCGGTCAGATCAATTGTCGGCTGCTGCAGCGTTCCGTTGAGCGGAAGTTTCAGTGCGGTGTCGCCGATCGCCGTGCCGTAAATTTTGAGGTTGTTCAAAATCAGGTCGATGCGCGAACCTTCGAGTTTACCTTTGATGCAGGTAATAGACGGTTTGATGGAGAACGAGCTGCTTTGCATCTTGTTCTTTTTCAACAGGTCGCCCAGGAACCCGGCATCAATATCGAGAATACTTCCGGTCGCGTTAAAGGACGGGCTTTGCGGATTGGTGAGCGGTTCGAGAATCGCATTGATGTCGGTCACGAAAGAATTTTTATCATGCGAGAGCGAACCGCGCAGAACGAGCAAGCTGTTCGGCTGACCTTCGGCGGGCACGGTGAAGAGGTCGCTGCCAGTCAGGCGCAGATTTAAATCATAGGTTTTGTTTCGTCCGCTATCGGCGTATTTGACCAGCGCATCCATGGCAATGCGGCGAACGTGCACAGGGATTGGTTTAGCCTTCACCGGTTCCGCCGAAGGAGCCGGTTGCGGGGCGGGGGACGGCTGTTGCGGCACTGGGTCCCGCTGCGGCGCGGAGGCGGCCGGAGCCTGTTTGCTTTCGATCGGCTTCAGGGCATCGGCCAGCTCCTTGACGTTAAAAAGCTGCTCTTTATTTTGTTCGACCACTAGCACCGCACCCTTAGCTTCGGCCAGTTTGATGACCACCGGGGCGCGTTTCAGCAGCGACAGCATTTCAACTTCGAGCAGACACTTGTCGAACGTGAGCAGATAAGGTTCTTCATAACCCTTGAGGTTGCGAACCGCGAAACCGTCCAGCTCGGCCGTCCCTTTGAACAGGTTAACCGAAGCATTGGTGATGCTCATGTCGAGGCCGTACATTGACTTGACGGCGGGGAAGACGCCCTGATTCAGCGCGGTGGTCAGACCCTTCGTGAGAAACATCTGCAAGCCGAAGCCGAGCAGCGCAATGATCACCAGCAAGACAGCTAAAATAATTCCGAGTGTTTTCATGCGGCAGAATCTACCGCGACGCCCCTCAGATGGCAATTTTAACCGCGAATTAACGCCGATGAACGCGAATAGATTCCAAGGTTCGGAAAACCTGATTTCTGATCTCCGGCTGTTGACTTCTGGATTAGAGATTTTTATCTGAACTGTAGCCGCGGTCGGTGACCGCGGAAGAAAGAGCGCGGCCACCGGCCGCACCTACAGAAGCAGCAGACGGCCACAGAATTTTTGAATATGCTCTAGAACTGTTCCCAGAAGCAGGGTTTCACCGTGATGGTTTTGCCTTTCCATGTAAAACCGCCGCGCTTTTCCAGTTTCTGGATCAGGCGGCTGAATGTTTCCGGCGTCGCGCCGATGGCGGAGGCGATATCTTTTTTAGGAAGATCGGGAGTGATTTCCTGTTTTTCGCCGTAGTGTTCACGCAGGAACTCGACGAAGCGCGCCTCGACATCCATCGAGGCGATCTGCTGAATGCGTTCGGCGAGGTAACGCTGCTTGCGCATGAGCATGGCCATAAAATCGTTGCGGAACTCTTCTTCGTTGAGCAGTTTTAAAAATCCGGCGCGCGGCAGTTCAATCACTTCGGCCTCGGTGCAGGCGGCGGCGGTGACGGGATATTTGCTCTGCTCGAATAAAATAACTTCCGCGAACAGTTCGCCCTCCTTGACCGTTTTGATGACCGTTTCGCGGCCGTCCGCATTGGTTTTCACCAGCTGAATGCTCCCAGAGGTGAGCAGATAGACCGCCTTACCTTCGGAACCTTCCATGAAAAGCAGGTCGCGTTTGGCGACAGTACGTCGGCGGCTCAACTCGGCCAGCCGCTTGCAGGTGGCTTCGGAAAGCCCGCTGAAAAATTTCGCGTTACGAATCAGTTTGTACGGATCGGTCATGGGTGGAGAGTGAATGATGAACGATGAATTATGAAAGATGAAAAAGGTATTTTTAAATCCAGCCGGGATTCGCGGGCGCAAAAAAAGGATGCCCGAGAAGGCATCCTTTTGGGTGGCCGAAGAGCCGATTTAGGCCATGAACCGGCGGCGAATCCAGAAGCCGACCAAGGCAACCAACGCCATCAGGGGCGCGGTGGCCGGTTCAGGAATCGGCGAGTAAGTGTAGGTGACTGTTCCGGAAAACGCGCCGCTAGGTGTGTTACCCATGAAATATCCGTCGCTTCCGTTGAATGTGGCGGATGTCATGTAAGTTGAATTAACTGTCACATCATACGTTCCAGATCCCGCATACAGTCCTATCGCAAAAGCGTAAACGTTGGCGCTTCCAATTCCTTGAAGCGTCCCTGGAGACCAGGATGCGTAATCGGAATTTCCAGTTACATTAAACTGACCAACAGTATCCCCCGATGTGGGTTCGAGTGCAAATAGTTGATTTGCGTTGATCTGGAGATCCAGGCCTGAAATTTGCCCATAGAGATTGATGCTTGAGGAGAAACTGTTTACCAAGTTTTGAACCCGCGCCGTTCCGTTTTGCGCCAGAACGGAGTCGTTGTCCATTTGGATGTTTGCGCCGGCGATGGATGTCACATATCGAACATAGACCGCAGTCAATGTTCCCAGCGAGGCATCAAACTTATTCAGACTAATGACCGCGTCCTGATCATTGTTCATGGTCACGGAGTTCGAATACGTAACCGTGTCCGCCTGAAGCGTTCCTGCCACAAGAAGCAATACCGCAATGATGAACAGATTTTTTTTCATTTTTATCTCCCTAATTGTATTTCTGATTTCCGGACGCAGTAAATCACTGGGGGCTTTGTCCGTCAATTCCAGAAGTCAATTTTTTCGACAATACTTCTGTACGGAAACCCATTACAGATGCGTATTTAGCCGGAAAAAGTGAATCTAGTCTGTGTGACAGCAGTGTTTCGTTTTGTGCGGCAGGACGGCTGAAATAAGCAGTCCAACGAGGATGAGCGCGCAAATCTGCTCAAAACGTCCGGCCTCGGCGGCATGGTGGTGGACTTGTTCCGTAATAACTTGTGCGGTAAGGATCCGGTTGAGCAGCCAGCCGGACGCCAGAGAACAGAGTGAAAGTGTTGCAAGGTAGATAATTACAGCGCGGCGGCCCATGGTCTGGAAGACCGTGGCAATCGTGGCGGCGTTGGTGGCCGGGCCGGTGATCAGAAAAACCAGCGCCGCACCGGGCGAAAGCCCCATACCGATCATGGCGAGCGCGATCGGAATTGAGCCGGTGGAGCAGACATAGAGCGGGATGCCGAGCGCCATGACGGCCAGCATGGACAGCCATTCCGAATTTAGATAACGGGTGAAAAAATCCTCCGGCACGGTCGCGCCGAGCAGGCCGGAGATGATGATCCCGATCAGCAGAGCTCGTCCGATATCGCGCGGCAGAACGCCGAAGCCGTAGACAAAAATCTGTTTCCATTTTTTCACGCCGCTTTTCCGGTTACAGGTCGGGCAGTCTTCATCACGGCATTCGTCGCCGGATTCTTCGGACGGCGGTGTGAGGGCCTCAACCGCCGCGCCGCAGATGACGCCGGTAATAAACGCCACGGCCATACGGAAAATCGCAAAGAGCGGGCCGAGCAGTCCCCAGGTGGCGGCAATACTGTCCACGCCGGTTTGCGGTGTGGAAGTGAGAAACGAAATCGCCGCGCCCTTCGTTGCGCCGTGGCGGCGCAGCGAGGCGGTGACGGGAATTACGCTGCACGAACAAAGCGGAATCGGCACGCCGAGCAGCGAGGCTTTCACAATTTGCCAGATGCCGCGTTTGCCGAGATGGTTTTCAATGAAAGAAACGGGAACAAACGCACTCAGTACGCCCGCTACGAAAAAGCCGAGCAGGAGGTAGGGTGCCATAATTGCCATGACATCCCACGATTTGAGGACTACGCTGACGACCGCTTCCATAAGAGCACCTTTTTTCACAAACTTGACGCAGATCAAGGAGAAGTTTTCAGGAGTAATCATAATCCATGGCATTGAATCTGGAAACCAAAACCGAAAGGAACTCTCATGAGCATGTTTTGCTATCAGTGTGAACAGACCGTCAAATGCACTGGATGCACCGTGGTCGGTGTATGCGGCAAAGATCCCGATACCGCGACACTTCAGGACCTGCTGGTCGAAGTCTGCAAACAGATCGCCGTTGCCGCGAAGGGCAAAAAGAACCGCGCCGCCGACCTCTATGTGATGGAAGGGCTCTTCACCACCGTCACCAACGTCAACTTTGACCCCGAAGACATCGCGGGTGTCATCCGCCGCGGCGCGGATGTGTTCAAAGCGCTCGGCGCCAAATCGACGATAGACTTCAATGCGGATCTCGGCGGACTGATTAAACAGGGCGAAGCGGTCGGCATCGTCAGTCGCAAACAAAAATTCGGCGACGACATTGCCGGTCTGCTGGATCTGGTTCTGTTCGGTCTCAAGGGCACGGCGGCCTACGCCGACCACGCCTACGTCCTCGGCAAAGAAGATCCGGCGGTTTTCGCCTTCTTCCACGAAGCGCTGGCGACTCTCAAAAATGGTCCGGCGACAGTGGATGTACTTTTGCCGCTGGCTCTGAAGGTCGGCGAAGTCAACCTGACCGTCATGGGACTGCTCGATGCGGCCAACACCGAAACCTACGGCCATCCTGTTCCGACGCCGGTGAACATCAAGGCCGTCAAAGGCAAAGCGATTCTCATTTCGGGCCACGACCTGAAAGACCTCGACCTGCTCCTCAAGCAGACCGAAGGTAAAGGCATCAACATTTACACCCACGGCGAAATGCTTCCGTGCCACGGCTATCCGCAGCTCAAGAAATACAAACACCTCGTCGGCAACTACGGCGGCGCATGGCAGGATCAGCAGAAGGAGTTCGAAGCGTTCCCCGGCGCGATCCTGATGACGACCAACTGCATCCAAAGGCCGAAGGAAAACTATAAAGCGCGTATCTTCACCTGCGGCCTCGTCCAGTGGCCCGGCGTACAGCACATCAGCGACGGAAACTTCGCGCCGGTCATCAAAGCCGCGCTCGAAGCGCCCGGCTTTACTGCGACCGAACCGGAGAAAACCATTCTGGTCGGCTTCGGCCATAACGCCGTGCTCAACGTGGCTCCGGCGGTGATTGATGCCGTCAAGAAAGGTGCCATCAAGCACTTCTTCCTGATCGGCGGATGCGATGGCGCGAAAACCGGACGCAACTATTACACCGAGTTCGCCGAAGCCGTGCCGAAAGACTGCGTGATCCTCACGCTCGCCTGCGGCAAATACCGCTTCAACAAACTCGACTTTGGCGCGATCGGCGGCATTCCGCGTCTGCTCGACATTGGGCAGTGCAACGACGCTTATTCCGCGATTCAGATCGCCGTCGCGCTGGCCGGAGCCTTTGGTTGCGGCGTCAATGACCTGCCGCTCTCGATGATTCTGTCGTGGTACGAACAGAAAGCCGTCTGCATTCTGCTGACGCTTCTGCACCTCGGCATCAAAAACATCAAACTTGGCCCGAGCCTGCCCGCGTTCGTCACGCCTGCCGTGCTGAATGTGCTGGTTGAAAAATTCAACATCGCTCCGGTCACCACGGCCGAAGCCGATCTGAAACAGTGTCTGGGAAAATAAGTTATTCAACAGAAGGTAACGAAGTTAACCAAGGACATCTCCTTTGTTCCCTTCGTTACCTTCTGTAAAAATTCCCGATTACGTTTCCAAGGTCTGGAAACTTGAAGAAGGGGCGGCGGCAGGATAGCGTTCAGGCCGTTTGAATAAACAACTTCCAGAATTGCTCGCTCCCGCCGGAACGCCTGAAGCGGCGTGGGCCGGACTGGCGTACGGCGCGGACGCCATCTACGCCGGACTGCTGCGTTTTTCCGCCCGCGCCGAAGCTGGAAACTTTTCCGCCGAGGCACTCGATGAGCTGATCGGCTATGCGCACAGCCTCAGTCGCCGCGTTTACATCACCTTTAACACGCTCGTCCAGCAGAGCGAACTCAATGAGGCGATCGAAACGCTGGCACTTATCCGCGACCTGAACGCTGATGGCGTGATCGTGCAGGACATGGGCGTTGTTCGGCTGATGCGGAAAAACTTTCCGCAGCTCCGTCTGCATGCCAGTACGCAACTCGCCGTCCATAATCTGGAAGGGGCGAAACAGCTCGCATCGCTCGGCTTCAAGCGCGTCGTGCTGGCGCGTGAGCTCAGCCTGAAAGAAATCACGCACATCAGCCGCAACTGCGGAATCGAAACGGAAACCTTTATTCACGGCGCGCTCTGCTATTCCTACAGCGGACTCTGTCTTTTCTCTTCGCACCTGATGGGACGCAGCGGCAACCGCGGACGTTGCGCCTACTGCTGCCGCCAGTTCTTCCGCAGCGGCGGCAAAGAAACCTTGGCGTTTTCGATGAAAGATTTTTCCGCCGCCGAACATCTGCCGGAAATTCTCGCTGCCGGAGTCGCCTCGCTCAAAATCGAAGGCCGCATGAAGAGTCCGCTCTACGTCGCCGCCGTCACCGACTTTTACCGCAAGGCGCTCGCCGGAGACGTTGCCGACTCGGAACAGCGGCTGTCTGATATCCAGACCATTTTTGGACGGCCCGCCACCGATCTTTATTTAGATGTTCCGGACACCGAACCGATTGATCCGGTCAATGCCGGACACCACGGCGCGCTGATCGGAGCCGTCAAAGAAATCCGGTGCGGCTGGCTGATTCTGCACAGCAACCGCGCATTGATGAAATTTGACGGACTGAAAGTCGAAACGCCTGGCGACACCTTTGCTTACGGTTTTGCCGCGCACGATATCCGGCTGGCCTCCGATCCGGAAAGCAAACGCTGCTTCGAGCTTCCGGCGAATGCAGAGATTGCGATCAAACTGCCGCCGGATCATCCGCAGCTCGCGCCCGGCACGCCGGTTTACTGCTCCTATTCGCAAGCGGTACGTCAGCGCTACGATTTCACCGCACCGCGCCCCGGACAGTTTCGTCAGCGGAAGCCCGTGAACATTCACGTTTTCCAGAGTTTGGAAAAAGTTGTACTGACCGCCTCATCCGGCGCGGTAAAGGCAGAGGTTGTTTTGCCCGGCCCGTTCGAGCCGGCGCGCCAACCGGAAAAATCGTCCGCCGCCATTCGTCAGTGTTTTGAAAAACTGGGCGACACCGACTGTAAACTTGGCGAGCTTACACTGGAAGGTCCGGCGGTTTTTATTCCGGTTTCCATTTTAAACGATGCCCGCCGTCGGTTGATCGATCAGTTTTCCAACCTCTGGAAGCAACTGCGTTGCGGCACATCTATTTCTTCCGAACCTTGGAAAAAAACGGAATCGAACGGTTTTTTCTGGTCGGTCAAAGTCAGAGATTTTCAGGATTTTCCCGCCGCAGATGAAGTGGTGCTGGAGATTGATCCGTCCAGACCGGAAGAAATCAAGAAGGCGCTCGCCGCGCTGCCGCCGGAAAAACTGCGGCTGGCGCTACCAGTGATTATCCGTGAAGAGGATATCGCGGCGTTCCGTGAATTGATTGAGCGCTTTTCCGAACATCGGAAGTGGGAAGCGGCGAATGTCGGCGGATTGAATTTGTTGCAGGGCAAAGAAGACATCACCGCCGACTGGCCGCTCTATACGCTCAACACTCAGGCCGCTTTGCAATGGAGAGAGCAGGGCATTCAACAGTTTGTTTTGTCGCCGGAAGACGACGCCCAAAATCTTTTTGCGCTGATCGAACAGCTCGGCGACGCGGCGGTTGTTCCGGTTTATCAGCACACGCCGCTGATGATTTCCGCGACGAAACCGGCGGCCAACGGTGATGAACTCACCGACAGCTCACAGCGGAAGTTCCGCGTCGAACAGGCCGGACGGCAGTTTGCGTTTCTCAACGAAACGGCTCTTTCGCTGACCGGTCATCTGGATGAACTGAAAGCCAAAGGCGCGCGCCGCTTCCGCATCGATTTGTCTTACGGTATCGATTCGCCCACCGCAGCCGCCGATCTCGTCCGTCGCATCATCTCCGGATCTGCCGTTCCCGGTCACGCCGGAAACTTTGCCCGCGGGCTTCAATAACACGGGAAATATTTCACAGAAGGAAACGAAGGGAAACAAAGGCCAAAGGCAGGCAACTTTATTTACAACCTCCGTTATCCTTCGTTTCCTTCTGTAAAACCTGATCTTTCCAGCTTTACGGCTTCAAATTCAGCCAGCCGATGGTGTGGAGGAATGTGATCAATATCGCGACGGGGCAGATGAAGCGGCAGGGATGCCGCTTCTTTTTATTTCTGCCGCCGGGGATTTTTTGCGGGAGCCTTAGCCGGCTTCTTGCGGACGGAGAAGCCGAAGTGGCCGAGGTATTGGCCGAGCGCGAAATATTCGCCGTGGACAAAGGCGATCAGTCCGGCCTTTTCGAGGCAGAGTTTGCCTTTGGCGTCGATCAGTTCCGAGGAAGCCTGCACGGCGACGACTTCGGCGATGAACATGACATGCGAGCCGAGTTCCAAGGTTTGGACGACGCGGCACTCGATGTTGACCGGACATTCGAGAACCGCCGGGCATTTAACTTTCAGACCGGGCGCGGGCGTCAGTCCGGTTTTTTCAAATTTATCGTGGTCGCGCCCTGAGACGACGCCGCACCAATCGGTGGCCTTGGTCTGTTTAACGGTGGGGATATTCACGACAAACTCGCCGGTCTGCTTGATGATGTCGTAGGAATAGCGTTCGGGCCGGACGGAGATGGAAAGCATCGGCGGGTTCGTGCAGACACTGCCAGCCCAGGCGATGGTGATCAGATTCGGTTTCCATTCCTTCGTTCCGCCGCAACTGACCAGCACCGCCGGAACGGGAAAGAGCATGTTGCCGGGTTTCCACGACTGTTTTTTGGCTGGCGGTTTGGTCTGCATAGAAAAGGTTTTTAAGCCGGACGCGGCGGAGAGACCAGAAGAAAACCGCCGATTTTAGTTGTTTTAGATTTATGACATTATAATCTCCTAATGTTTAGGAGTGGTTATGAATAAGCGTGAACGGGAAATGACGGCGGAGGTTCTTAAGGCGATGGCGCATCCGGTACGGCTGGGCGTGATCGAACTGCTGGCGTCCGGTGAAAAGACCTGCACGGAACTTTTTGAACAGCTCGGATGCAGCCAGTCGATGATGTCGCAGCAGCTCAAGATTCTCTGCCACCAGAAACTGGTTTCTATTCGGAGGGAGGGCGCGCAGAAATACTGCGCGTTGCAGAATCCTGATTTCCTGAGACTGTTCGACTGTATGAGCAAACACCTGCGCACCTTCCTTCATTTCAAAGGTTGAAAGGCGGTTTCACTATGACATCAAAAAAATCATTATCGACACCAACGGTACTGCCGTCAGCGCTATCGTCTAGATTGTTTTTGTCGGCAGTCGCCGGCTTCGCTCTTTTCACGGTTTCGTTTGCCGGCGAAGAACCGGTTCGGCCTGAGGTGCTGTCGTTTGAGACGTTCTCTCAAAAAGTTCTCGCGTATTATCCCAAGCTTAAAGTTGCGCATAGCGGAGTTGATATTGCCTTGGCGAAGAAGATGCAGGCGCAGGCGGGGTTCTGGCCGACGCTGGATTTGTCCGCCGGGTACAAGATCAGCGATGATCCGGTTAATGTGTTCGGTATGCTTCTCCGGCAGGAACGGGCTACCACCGCTGATTTTCAACCTCCCCGGGTAAATTCCCCCGGTCCTCATCAGGATTTATCCGCCGGAGTGCATATCGAACTGCCGCTGTTTGATGCCATGCAGACCATCGGGCGGACACGTTCTGCGAGAGAGATGGTAAAGGCCTCGCAGGCGGATGAGTCGTTTACGAAGATGGAGGCGCTGCTGATGGCGCAGGACGCTTATCTGAACGCGCTGACATTGGAAAAGCTGTCCGCCGTTATTGATGCGGTGCAGAAAAATTCAGGCGAGGATTTGCAGACGGCAAAAGATTTGAAAGACCGGGGCATGATTCTCGGCGCGGACTATTATTCAGCGCGGGTCATGTTTGGCGATTTTACGCGGATGAAAAATGAAATCACCCGGCAGAGAAAGGCTATGACAACCCTTATGAATATTTTAATGGGCGAATCCATGGACAGGGTCTGGACGCTCCCCGGCGTGATCGATGGATTTGAGTTTCCCTTGCAGGATCAGCAGAAGCTGGTGCAAACCGCATTTGTCATCCGCCCGGATGTTCTTGCGCTCAACGCCCGCATTCAGGCTTCGGATTCGGAACTTTCCCGTGAAAAATCGTCTTCCCTGCCGCGTGTCAGCGCCTTCGGCGATGTGGCGAATAGCCGCGAAGGACTTGGAGACTCAGGCGGCAATAACTACACCGTAGGTGTCATGGCCAACATGCCGCTGTTTGATCCTTCCCGCGACGGTCGTATTCGGGAAGCGAAGGCCAGAAAGGATCAGTTGGAATATAATGTTCAGCTTCTTAAGGACAGCATCCGGCAGGATATCACCGGCGAGTTTGCCCGCAATGTTACGATCAGGGACAACATGGCCGTTTTAAAGGGGATGGCCGAGGATGCAGAACAGGCTGTGTCGCTTATGGGTCCTTTATACAACGAGGGACGTAAATCCATTGTTGATCTGTTTGAAATCCGGCGGGCTTATTTGCAGTCGGCTCAGGCCTACGACAAGGCGCTGATTGAAATCCGGCTTTCAGAAGCCCGGCTACTTTTCCTGGCCGGACGGTTAAACGAGGATGAAATTGGAAAATTAGAAAGGAGCGGTGAGCGGTGAGTTCACTCCAGGAAGGGCTTATTGCCCGCATCGTCAGGATTTTTGTCAGGTCGAAGGTCACTCCGCTGATCATCGGCTTCTCGATTTTTCTCGGCGTTATTGCCGTCTTCAATCTGCCGAGGGAAGAAGAGCCGCAGATTTCTGTTCCGATGTTCGATATTTTTGTTTCCTACCCCGGCGCGACAGCGGAGGAGGTTGAACACCGCATCGTTAATGTCGGCGAACGCAAACTCTGGGAGATCGCCGGCGTGGAATATGTTTATTCCATGATCCAGTCCGAAGGCGCGGTGATTACGGTGCGGTTCCGCGTCGGCGAAGACGTGGAGAAAAGTCTCATCAAACTCTACACCAAAGTTTACTCAAGTCTCGATTTGCTGGCCAAAGGAGGTTCCACGCCGCTGATAAAAGTCCGCTCTATTGACGACGTTCCTGTTATGACGCTGACGTTTCACAGCACGAAGGACGATCCAGTTCGTCTGCGGAAAATAGTATCGGACGTCCAGAACAGTGTCAGCGCGACTCCGGATGTGTCGGAAACTGGTATTACAGGCGGCCGCAAACGGCAGTTTCACGTCTATTTTGATGAAACGAAACTGAACGAACGGTTTCTAAACCCGCTTGAGCTGACCCGCTTGATCCAGCAGGCCAATGTAAAAACATCGGCAGGGCATCTCGAAAGCCGGCCTGAGCTGGTCAATGTGGAGGCGGACGGATTTTTTCGTTCAAAAGACGACCTTGAGAATTTAGTCGTCAGCGTAAGTCAGGGGAAAGAAGTGTACCTGAAGGACGTGGCTAAAGTCGTGGATGGACCGGACGACGAAGAGACCGCGGTTGATATCCGGTTTGGTTCGGCGGACAAGTCCGGTGCCAAAGGGCCGTTTGATGCGGCGACTCTCTCTGTTTCTAAAAGAAAAGGCGCCAACGCATCGCGGCTTTGTGAAAAGGTTTTAAAGAGGGTTGACGATCTGAAGGGGAATCTTATCCCCGCCGATGTCACCTATACGGTCACCCGAAATTACGGTGAAACGGCGGACGAGAAGTCGAACGAGCTCCTCTTTCACATGTCAATCGCGGTCGTTGCGGTGACCATTCTGATGGCGCTGGCGCTGGGCTGGCGCGAGTCCGGGGTTGTGGCCGTCGCTATCCCGATGACCCTGTCGCTGACATTGGCCGGGTTTTATTTTCTTGGTTACACGCTGAACCGCATCACGCTTTTCGCGCTGATTTTCTCCATCGGCATCCTGGTTGACGACCCCATTGTGGGCGTCGAAAACATTGTCAGACATCTGCGCATGGCGAAGAACAAGGGCCGTGATTTTCTTGAAGTGACAATCGAAGCGTTCAAGGAGGTTCAGCGTCCGCTGATCCTCGCCACGCTGACTGTGATTGCGGCCATTCTGCCTATGGCGTTTGTCAGAGGGTTAATGGGGCCGTATATGCGCCCGATTCCAATCGGCGCCAGTATGGCCATGATTTTCTCTATGGCCGTGGCGTTTATTGCCACACCCTGGGCGGCGTATAAAATACTCGGACGAGCACAAGGTAAGCTCAAAGAGCACGGCGAGCAGGATACTCTTCTGACGAAAATGTATCGCGGGTACATGAGGCCGCTGATTTACAAACCGGGCGTTCGCCGGGGATTTATCGCCGCGCTTCTGTTGATGCTGTCCGGCGCGGTGCTGCTTGTTCCCTTGAAGCTGGTCAAGGTGAAGATGCTGCCGTTCGACAATAAAAACGAATTTCAGGTCATTCTGGATATGCCGGAGGGGGCGACCTTTGATCAGACCAAAGCAGTGATCCATGAGCTGGCGGCTTATGTCAGCACGACACCGGAAGTGAAAAACATCACCGCGTACGTCGGGACGAGTGCGCCGTATAATTTTAACGGACTGGTTCGTCATTATTTCCTGCGCTCCCGGCCATGGCAGGCGGACCTTCAGGTCAATCTGGTTGGTAAAAATGAACGCAAGCGGCAGAGCCACGCGATTGCAAGCTCCGTCCGGCCCAAGGTGCACGAGATCGTTTCAAAATACGGCGGGCATGTTCAGGTCGCGGAAGTTCCTCCGGGACCTCCGGTGCTTTCAACGCTTGTTCTGGAAGTGTACGGCCCGACGCTGGAGGGGCAGCGCAAACTGGCCGGTGACATCGAAACACTTTTGAACAGCGATCCCGGCGTCACAGATGTTGATAGTTTTGTTGGGCGGCAGGAGAAACTGGACAGCCTGAAAATCAATAAACAGAAATGCTCTTTAAACGGAGTTCCGGTGGACTCTGTCGCCGCGATGATCTTCAGTGCGATCAAAGGCAGCCGCGCTGACCTCGCGCATCTCTCCGGCGAGAATGAGCCGCTGGAGATCGTCGTAAGACTGCCCGAAGAAAAACGGGAAACGCTGGACAGCGTTTTGAACTTAACCGTCCTGTCGAGGTTTGGTAGCCGGATACCGGTCAGAGACCTCGTTACGGTTGATAGAACGCTTAAGGACTATACGATTTACCACAAAAATCTTGAGCGGGTGTCCTATGTGATCGGTGACGTGCAAGGGAAGTTTGATAGTCCGGCTTACGCCATGATGGATTTGAACAACGGTATCAAAAAACTGCCGCTTCCGGAGCCGAAGCTTGAATCACAAAAGCAGCCGGACCTTTTGTTTACAAGTCAGCCGGAAACGAACGACCGCTGGTCGGTCAAATGGGACGGTGAATGGCAGATCACCTATGAAGTTTTCCGTGATCTGGGAATCGCGTTTGCCGTGGTTCTGGTTCTCATTTTCACGCTGGTGGTCGGCTGGTTCCAGTCGTTTAAAACGCCGTTTATTATCATGCTTCCTATCCCGTTGACACTGGTCGGCATTCTGCCGGCGCACTGGATGACCGGTACATTTTTTACGGCGACGTCGATGATCGGCATGATTGCCGGCGCGGGCATTGTGGTTCGTAATTCGATCATCCTCGTGGATTTTATCGAATTGCGTGTTAAGGAAGGCATGCCGCTGGAAGAGGCGGTTATTGACGCCGGGGCCAAGAGATTCCGCCCGATGCTTTTGACTGCGGCGGCGGTCGTGGTCGGCGCATCGGTCATCCTGTTTGATCCGATCTTCCAAGGCCTCGCGCTGTCGTTGATCGCCGGAGAAATCGCCTCAACCCTTTTGTCGCGCACAGCCATACCAATGATTTATTACATGGCGATGCGTCGCAGACACGGTGAAGCAGTTAAAGGAGGATGAGACCATGGAAAGAATATTGAGAGGAATTGCCGGGTCACTTTTGCTGGTGAGCCTGTTGCTGGCGCATTACGTCAGCCCGCTGTGGCTTTGGTTTGCGGCCTTTATCGGAGTGAACCTCTTGCAGTCCGCATTCACAAACTGGTGTCCCATGATGTGGATTCTGAAAAAGCTGGGAATAAAATAACCTGTAGAAGGAAAACGCTATGCCACGAATCATCAAAAAAGAAGAATGCATCAACTGCGGAGCCTGCGAGCCGGTTTGTCCGGTGAGTTGCATTTCTGAAGTAGGCGAAAAACGCTTCATCAAAGCGGCCGACTGTATCGACTGCGGCGCGTGCGAACCCGTCTGCCCCGTCAGTTGCATCTCGGAAGCGTAGGCTTTTTAAACCACGGGCCAGTGATCGGGATACGGAGCCTCAATCACGAGATCGGCTTTGCTGACGGGATGAATCACCGTCAGCCGCGCATGGTGCAAGGCAATCGCGCCGCCGGACAGTTTGACTTTTGAGCCGTACTTTTCGTCGCCGACAATCGGACAGCCGATCGTAGCGAGTTGCGCGCGGATTTGATGGTAGCGTCCGGTGTGCAGTTGAATTTCCAGCAGTGTCGTGTTGGGTAGGGCGCTCTCGCCGAGAGCGCCGCCGGTTGAAGAGCGGACGGCTCGGAGATCCGTCCCTACCACCTTGTAATCAAGAAGACACTCGCGGGCGTCGGGATCGCCTTCTTTGGCGACTTCGGCGCGGTAGTCGTCGTGAATCAGAAAATGGCGTAACGAACCTTCGTTCTGCGGCGGCGTGCCGGAAACGACGGCGTGATAAATCTTGGTGAACTTCTGGGCACGCATGTCGGCGTTCAGCCGCGAAAGCGCTTTATCGGTGCAGGCGAAGAGAACGATACCGCTGACCACTTGATCGAGCCGATGCACGGCGTGCAGGAACACATTGCCCGGCTTGTTCTTCGCTTCTTTGATCCAAACCTTGGAACGGTCTTCGAGGTTGTCTTTATCCGTACCGCTCGGCTGTGTCAGCAGGCCTGCCGGTTTATTCACCGCCAGTATTTGGTTGTCGTGATAAAGCACATCAAGGTTCATGGGCGAAATAGTGGAGAAGAACCGGTTGTCTGCCAAGGCGATTTGATTTGTCCGAACCTCGGAAGATTTTTTTAACAGAAGGAAACGAAGGTAAACTAAGGTTCGATTTCCAGCCTGAATGATCTTTGGTTTATATTTCCGCGCCCACCGTGCGCGGCTACAGAAGATCGTTCTTACTGTGGGTGCGGACGGTGGCCGCGCCTCTACCGGTCATCATTCCGTTTGATACGGTTCGATGAATTTTTAATCCCCTTCGTTATCCTTCGTTTCCTTCTGTAAAATTAATCTCTGCGTCTTTGTTTGCGGCGGGAATCGGCGATATACCACTTTTCAACCTTCTCCCGCGCCCACGGCGTTTTGCGCAGAAACGTCAGGCTGGATTTAATCGACGGATCGAGCTGGAAGCAGCGGATCTTAATGCGCTCGCCCATCTCCTCCCAGCCGTGATCCTCCACCAGCTGGATGAGAATTTTTTCCAGCGTGATTCCGTGCAACGGATTCCACGGTTGTTCAGAAGGCGACGGCATTTTTTAACCTTTGCTGGTTGTCCATCGCGCAAAGGCACCGCTGGGCAGCGGCATGACGCCGGGTTTGCCGGTGAGGAGCATTTCGCCGCAGTCGGTGGTGCCGCCTAAGTCCTTGAGCCATTGCGTGAGCAGATTTTGCAGGATCATCGGCGAGTATTCGGGCGTGTGGCAGCTCAACAAAAGGAACGACGGATTTTCCGACAGCAGGTCACGGCAGAGGTTGAGCAGTTCGGGAAGCTGATCCTGAATCTTGAAGACCTCGCCTTTTTTGCCGCGCCCGAAAGAGGGCGGGTCGAGGATGATACCGTCGTAGCGGCGTTCGCGCTTAACTTCGCGGCGCAGGAAGCCGATGGCGTCGTCGACAATCCAGCGGATCGGCGCTTCTTCCAGTTTATTAAGTGCGGCGTTTTCGCGCGCCCAGTCGACCATCCCTTTGGATGCATCGAGGTGGCAGACTTCCGCGCCGCCTTGCGCGGCGGCCAGCGTCGAGCCGCCGGAGTAGGCGAAGAGGTTCAGCACATTCATCGTGCCGGTCTGCTCTTTGCGTTTCTGCACCGTTTCGCGGATCCATTTCCACATAACGCGCTGTTCGGGAAAAATGCCGAGGTGGCCGAAGTCGGTGGAGGAAAGTTTAAAAGTGATTCCGGCGACGGTGACTTTCCAGTTATCGGGCAGGTTGTGGCGGTTATGCCAGCGGTTGCCTTCTTCGCGGTCGAATCCGGCGGAGATGTTCCGCCAGACTTCTTCGGGAAGCGACTGTTGCCACGCGGCCTGTCCGGCGGGGCGCACCAGCGTTACATCGCCGAAGCGCTCCAGCTTGCGGCCGTCGCCGCTGTCGATCAGTTCATAATCGTCGTTCATCGGCCATACGGATAGCATGGCCGGTGGAATATTGGAATGGTGGAATCGCGGAATATTCGGGCTATTGACTTCTTCTAGCCTGTTCTATGTTTTGGGCGACTTGATTTGGATTCGAAGAGGGCGACCCGATCATGTGCCCCGCGGCATTAAATACTCTGACGTTGGGAACGGAGGTGATGTTGTATTTTTTAGCGACGCTGGAGCCCCATTCGCCGATATCCACTTTGCGCAGGGTGACATCTGATTTTCCGCGAACCATGTCGTCCAGAATCGGGGCCATTCTTTTGCACGGTCCGCACCAGGTGGCGTAGAAATCCACTACTGTGATTTTTCCCGGGATGATCAGATCGCTGTATTCATTGGTTGCGCTTCGATTGTCGGGTGCGACCGTCGGTTTGCGAGGTGTTCCAGCCGGACCAACTCCCTTGTTTGCGGAATTGGTGGTTAAGGCGGGGCTGTTTTTTACGGGGGAAGCGGGTTTATTTTTTCCTGCCGGAACTTTTCCTTGATTTGCTTTTTTGTCGGCGGCCGCTTTATTAGCCTCAATCCGTTCGAAAATGTCCGGCTTGGGGTTGATCAGTTTCCCGTTGATGAAATTCATCGATTCTCCACTATATATGAGAACCGTTCGGTCGGCGGAGGCCACTCTGCCGTCCGGCTCGCCCAGGATCTGTTGCACTTCGGCCTCAGTTTGTCCGAGACAAGGAGCGATTCTTTCAGGGGTTTTTACGGCAGGTTGAACCTTCGGGCTGGCGGCGGGTTGTGTCGGAGCCTCCGGCTTCGTTGTGTGTGGCGCAACCGCTTCCGCGGCCTCAAGTAGTTGCGGTTCGCCCAGGAAGCCGCCTCCGCAGAGCAAGACAGAGAGTATAGCAAATCGGATCGTGAGGGCGTTCCTTCTTCTCTGCCGGTTGATAATAGACCTCATGACGGGCTCCTTTCGAAGGACTGGCTATGACCGCCGCCGCTGTCGATCCGTTCATAATCATCGTTCATGAGGCGGGAGTCTAAAGACGAAACCTGAAACCTGAAAGCTGAAAGTCGAGTGACAAATTTCCTCAAGCCTCAGGTCTCAAGCCTGAAGCCTGACTACCCGCGGTGCAGGCAGTTCAAGATGGAGTCCATGGGCGACCGTTTTTCGGCGATGTGGCCGGCGGTTTCCCACTGTTCTTCTGAAAGCAGTTCGCGCAGCGGCTGGTCAACCAGATGCACCGATTTAAAGGCGCTTTCGAGCAGCCGATCCCAAGATTCATAGTGGCGGGCGAGATCGTCGGGATAGACAACTTTGCGCGAAGTGCCTTCGTCGCAGGCGTGGAAGGGTTCGAGAATGTTGAGCGAGCCGTAGTCGTTGGTGAGCTCTTCGCCTTCGGCGATATCGCGTACGGCCAGCTCAAAGCCGTACGCCGTGGTGATGCAGTTGGGATTAAAGCTGTGGTTCATGAAGCGCGTGTTGTCCCAGCAGAAAACATAATTGCCGTCGCGATTGCGGTATGAATATTTATAGAGCGTTTCGCGGCAGACGCCGGAGATTTCCTCAACCTGCTGCGGAGTGAACAGGCGGTCGAGCGGGTCAAAAACCCAGGTGATGGTGCCTTTGGGAATATCGCGGACGGCGACAATGCCGCACCCGATTTCCTTACTGATCCAGCGGACTTCTGTGTCGGGGTGCAGCATGGTTTTCTCGTTAAAAGTGGTGGCTGGAGGCGGACTTGAACCGCCGACCCGCGGATTATGATTCCGCTGCTCTGACCAACTGAGCTACCCAGCCGATGGGAAAGGGGACAGAACATAGAAAAAGCCGTTTCGGTTAGCAAGTGCAATATGGTAAGAACGCCCCGTAAATGAACCTGATTCTTATCCATCAGCATGAACCGGACTCCGAAGGGCTTGTCCGCCTCGCCGGTGAGCGCGCCGAGCATATTCGCGGTGTGCTGAAAGCCTCGCACGGCAAGACTCTGCGCATCGGTCTGCTCAACGGGCCGAAGGGCCGCGGAACAGTCGAGAGTGTCAGTGGTAAAGAAGTTGTTTTGCGATGCGAGTTCGAAGAAAAAATTCCGCCGCAACCGACGGTTGATCTGCTTCTCGCTTTGCCGCGTCCGAAAGTGATGAAGCGGTTGTGGGCGCAGATCGCCGCGCTGGGTGTCGGCCGTATCATCATCGCCAACGCCGGGAAAGTGGAACGTTACTACTTCGACAGCCACGTTCTCGAGCCGGACTTTTACAATGCACGCCTCATCGAAGGACTTCAGCAGGCGGGCGACACGCTTCTGCCTGAAGTACGGATTATCAAAGAGCTCAAGCCGTTTCTTGAAGACGAACTTAACTCCGTGTTCCCAATGTCTGGAAAAAAACTTCTCGCCGATCCATCCGGCGAGCAGAATGTTTTCCAAGCATTGGAAAAGGCAGAAGCGGCGAACATTTTGATAGCGGTCGGCCCCGAGGGCGGCTGGACGCCGTACGAGCTGGAATTGTTCGCCGCGCACGGCTTCCGGGTTTTCAACGCCGGGCCGCGCATTCTGCGGGCCGACACCGCCTGTGTTGCTTTGCTTTCACAGCTTACGCTACGCTCTGGCGCAAATGAAAAATAAATGGAACCAGCAGATCGCCACCGGTTTCGGCTTTGGGCTCAGCCGTTTCATGCCCGGCACCGTCGGAACGCTTTGGGGAATTCCTCTGGCATGGGCCGTCATGCGGATTCCGTCGCTGGCCTTGCAGATAACGGTGTGCGTGGCGTTGACGCTGGCCGCCATTCCGATTTGCGCGGCGGCGGAAAAACAGCTCGGCAAAGGCAAAGATCCCGGATGTATTGTGGCGGATGAATATCTCACACTGCCGATCGTTTATCTCGGCCTGCCGTTCACGCCATGGGTGGTGCTGAGCGGGTTTGTGCTCCACCGCATCTTCGATATTACCAAGCCGCCGCCGATCCGGCAGTTGCAAAACCTGAAGGGCGGAGTCGGAATCGTGATCGATGATTTCGCCGCCGCGCTTCTGGCGCTGGCGGTCAACCAGTTGCTGTTCCATCTGTTTTTCCAATGATTGGAAAAACAGGAGCGGAATAGTGGAATGTTGGATTGGTGGATGAATGGGGTCGGGATATTCCGGAATCAATAATCCAGTAATCCCTTATTCCATCATTCCATAATGTAATGGAGCATCGTTTTGCCGATGTCGGTGTTGTCGTGGATACCGCTGAACACCGCGCTGCCGGGGCCGTAAGTGAACAGCGGAACCATCGCGGCGGTATGTTTGTCCGCCACAAAGCCGGTTTGGTTCACGGTTTTATTTTCGACCGAACCGCCCAGCACGGCGAAGCCGCCGGTTTCGTGGTCGGCGGTGACAATCACCAGCGTCTGTCCGTCTTTTGCGGCGAAGTCGAGACCTGCGCCGACCGCGTTGTCAAAATCGACAACCTCGCTGACCACGTTGGTTCCGTCGTTCTTATGCGCGGCCCAGTCGATCTGCGAGCCTTCCACCATCAGAAAAAAGCCGTCTTTATCCTGCGACAAAATCTGAACGGCTTTTTGCGTCAGTTCTTTCAGAGACACCGCGCGTTCCGCGGCATAGGGCGGATGAACCGGATAGAGAATGGCGGCCGCTTTGGCCGGTGTTCCAATTTTACGGAACTCTTCCGTCGTCAGAGCAACCGGCATTTTCTTCTGAAGTTCCGGCAGACTGGATTTAAAATAATCCAGCCCGCCGCCGAACAGAACGTCCACATCGCTGGAGACGATCTGCGCCGCAATTTCGGCGTCCAATTTTCGGCTGGGTGCATGAACAATAAACCCGGCCGGTGTGGCGTGCGTCAGCGAACAGGCGACCGCCACGCCGGTGGCTTTACCTTTTTCTTTCGCGTATTCAATCACGTTTTTCAGCGGCTTGTCGTTCGAATCCACACCCAGCGCGCCGTTGCGGGTTTTAACACCGGTGGCAAGCGCGGTGGCCGCCGCCGCCGAATCGGTCACCAGCGCGCCGTCCGCCCAGGTGGTTACGAAGCCCGTCACCGGACAGCGTTCCATCTCGAGGGTTCCTTTGGCGATTTTCCCCGCAGTCACCTGCGACAGGCCCATGCCGTCGCCGATAAAGAGAATGATGTTTTTTGGAACCGCGTCTCCGGCGAAGACGGCGGAAGCGAACAACAGGCAGACCAGCAGAAGTTTTTTCATAGTGCCGCGATTTTATCGCATTTCCCGGAGCTGTCTGTTAGAAAAGAGCTAAATGAGCACCACCGACACCATCGCCGCGATCGCCACTCCGCCCGGACAGGGCGGCGTCGGCATTGTGCGCGTCAGCGGTTCCAAGGTCTGGAAAATCGCCGACCAGATTTTCCAATGTTTGGATCCGAGCGCAGCGAGAGAGGCCTCGCATCCGCGAGGCAGTGACCGAAGGGAGCGGCAAAAACCATCCGTCGCGAAAGGCGGAACGTTTTTGCACGGTAAAGTGATTGCCGCCGCCGGCGCGGAAATCGACGAAGCGCTCTGCCTGATTTTCCGCGCGCCGAAGAGTTATACCGGCGAAGACACGATTGAGATTCAGGGACACGGCGGACCGGTCGTCCTGAAAAAAATCCTGCGCCGCTGTCTCGATGCCGGCGCGCGGATGGCCGAACCTGGCGAATTCACCAAGCGCGCTTTTCTGAACGGCAAGATGGATTTGGTACAGGCCGAAGCCGTCGCCGATTTGATTCATGCGCAGAGCGACCGCGCCGCCAAAGCGGCGCTTGAACAGCTTGAAGGCGGACTCAGCAAACAGTTCAACGCTCTCTACGACGGCCTGATGGAAACCGCCGCCGACATTGAAACCACGCTCGACTTCGTCGAGGACGAACTGCCGGACGATGTTTTTCCAAACCTTGGAAAAAAACTGGATGAAAGTTTCCAAGGTTTGGAAACCCTGCTTGCCACTTGGGACGAAGGGCGGCTTTTGCGCGAAGGAGCCCGCGTCGTCATCATGGGCCGCCCCAACGCGGGGAAATCCACGCTCTTCAACGCGCTGCTCGGAAGCGACCGAGCCATCGTCACCGAACTGCCCGGCACCACGCGAGATGTCATCGAAGAAACACTCGTCCTCGACGGCGTTCCGCTACGCGTCCTCGATACCGCCGGACTACGCGAAACGGAATGTCTGATTGAGCAGGAAGGTATCCGCCGCGCCCGCGCCCATTCCGCCGCCGCCGACATCGCCGTTTACCTGATTGATTCTTCTCTGCCGTTTTCCAAAGAGGATGAAGCGCATCTCGCTAAGCTCGATCCGAAACGAACGGTTGTTGTTCTCAATAAAGCCGACAAAAAAGTTTCAGGTTTCAAGTTTCAGGTTTCAGGTTTCAAGCCGGTGGAAACCTCTTTGCTTGCCGGAACCGGAATTGTTGAAGTGAAGGCAGCCGTCGCCGCGAAACTGGAAACCGGCGTTAATCTGAACACGCCCGCACACGCTGTGATTTCTGAACGTCACCGCAACCTGCTGGAGCTCGCGCGGGTCGAGCTGATTCAGGCTCGTGAGCGGATTTCCGAAGGCGGCGAAACGGGTGCCGCGCCTGCCGCCGAACATCTGTGTGCCGCGCTCGAAGCGTTGGGGCAGGTCACCGGCCGCGTCTATCACAACGAGCTACTCGACAACATCTTCTCCCGCTTCTGCATCGGGAAGTGAGTTGCCGGTTAACAAAAACGGGAATAACGGAACGCAGGTCTCATTCCGGAAGAAGCTCTTTAACCATTGCCGAAAGCGTGTTCAGCATAAACGGTTTTTTCAGGCAGCGGTCGACACCCACTTTCTGCGCCCGGCTCAGATATCCATCCGGACCCTCTTCCAGGGAACCGCCGGAAATGGCTATAATTTTCAGCGACGGGACGCGCCTCTTCAGTTCGATAATCAGTTCAACACCGCTCATATTCGGCATGACAAGGTCGGTAATCACAAGGTCAACATAACCCAGCGAAACCAAACCTAGCGCCTGAGTCGCTTCTGACGCGGACACCACACTGTAACCCAGTCGTGTAAGCATTTCCCTGAGCACCACGATTACACTGGTTTCGTCGTCAACAATAAGTATATGAGCCATAAACGTCCCGCCCCCTTTCTGCTCTATATAGAATACCATTCCACGCAGGCATAAACAAACAGTTGTGCGGTTATTTTGAGGGAGAATTCTACTTTCGCACTGCGGCAGCAGGGGCCGGGCGGGTTGGTTTTTCCCCGTCGCCAGATGCTCGAATACAAGGATTGAAGTAACCTCTATTGTTCCAGATACTCAAGAGTTGAAAAAGCGGAAGGGGCGAAGTATAAATGAGCCGTATGGCTTGTGTGAGCCCTTTTCTTTTAAGACGCGACTCCGGGGAAACCAGTGACAGTACATATTTAGACTTAAAGGCGGTCTTATCATGCCTCGCATTCTGATTGTAGATGACGACGTGTTTCTTCAGGTGGTGATCACTAACCTTCTGAGCAAGCATGGGTACGATATCGCCGCCGCCTCAAGCGGAGAAGGCGCTCTTCAGATACTCCGGAACCAAACGTTCGATCTAATGATCTCGGACATCGATATGTTACCCATGAACGGGCTGGAGCTACTGCAAAAAGTCCGCGAATCTTACGCCGACATGGGGGTCGTCATGCTCACCGGTCACGACTCAATCGACGTCGCCGTCGGAGCCATGAAAAAAGGGGCTTTCGACTTTCTTGCCAAACCCTTCCGCCCCGATGAACTGCTTTCGACTGTGCAGCGCTCGCTGGGGTGTTACGATGCCTCTCCGGAGAACAAGCCGACCCAAACGCAACCGGATTTAGTAGTGGGCCTTGTGGCAGAGAGTGCCGGCATGCGCAAAGTTTGCGACATGATTAAGCGCGTTGCCCCCGCCAACGTCACCGTGCTTCTTTGCGGCGAAAACGGATCCGATAAAGAACTCATCGCCCGCGCTCTCCATCAGTACAGTCCGCGGAGACACGGACCCTTCGTGGCCCTCAACTGCGCCAAGCTGTCGGCCGAACAGATGGAATCGAAACTGTTCGGGTGTGTAAATGGTGCTCTCGCCGACCAAACGGGCTTATTCGAAGCCGCGCACAAAGGAACTCTTTTCCTCGACAACATCAACGCCCTGTCGCTTGAGACCCAAGCTAAGCTCTTCAGCATAATACAAAACAGAAAAATTTGCAAAGTCGGTGGAGCTAATCAGATCGAAATCGATGTACGCATAGTCGCCGCTTCCAGCGAAAAACTGGACCGCCTCGTTGAGCAGGGCGCGTTCAGTGAAGACCTCTATTGCCGGCTCAGCGCCCTCTGTATCGACGTTCCTCCGTTGCGCAGCCGGAGAGAGGACATCCCCGTCCTCGTCAACCAGGCCCTTTGCCGAAACCTCAAGTCCGGCGCAGAGACGCCCGCCCTTGATCCAAAAACAAAGGAGATCCTCTATAATTACATCTGGCCCGGCGACACATGTGAGCTCGAAGATGCCGTTCGGCATGCGCTCCCTCTCATGCAAAACGGAATGATTACAAAAGAAATGCTTCCTGCGAAAATAGTCGCCGCCTTCGAGGAGGGCGTCCGTTCCAGCGTCATCACCAGCCGCGAGCAGTTTAAAGGACAGGCCTTCAAAGCATTCCTTAACGAAAAAAAAGAGGAACTTCTGGGCCGGACCGCCAAGCCTTCGGACGAAAAAAAAGTCGACCCATGAGGCCCTTTTCCAAACTTCCAACCACTGGAAATTCATTATGAGCGCAAAAACCATTCTGATTACCGGCGGAGCGCAGGGTATCGGGCGCGGCTGTGTGGAGTATTTTCTAAAATCCGGTTGGAATGTGACGGCGGTGGATATTCAGCCGATGGAGTCCAGCGACCGGCTGGAAACGGTTCTCGGCGACACGTCACTTGAAGCCACGGCGAAGCAGGCCGTGGTGAAAACGATCGAACGGTTCGGGCGGCTCGATGCGCTGATCAATAACGCCGGAGTCGGAACTCGTGGAAAATTCAATGTCGAAGAACTGCCGCTCGAAGAATGGAACCGCGTGCTGGGCATCAATCTCACCGGATATTTCCTGATGGCGAAACACGCCGCGCCATTTTTACGCAAAGCCAAAGGCGCGATAGTGAATATCGCCTCGACCCGCGCACTGATGTCGGAACGCGACACCGAGGCCTATGCGGCGACGAAAGGCGGCGTCGTGGCGCTGACGCATGCGCTGGCGGTCAGTCTCGGGCCGGACGTTCGCGTCAACTGCATCAGCCCCGGCTGGATTGAAACGCGCAAGGATGTCAAACACAGCGATGCCGACCGTTTGCAGCATCCTGCGGGTCGCGTCGGTGTTCCGCAGGACATCGCCGAATTGGCGGACTACTTGATTTCCGCCGGATTTGTCACCGGTCAAAACTTCGTCGCTGATGGCGGCATGACGAAGAAGATGATCTATGTGGAATAATCAATGACCGGAAAGATAAAGAAGCTGGAAAAACTCGCGATGGACGAAGTGGAGGCGGTGCTTGCGGCGCTGCCCGCGCCGCTGGCCGAACCGGCGCGGCAGGTGCCGGTACTGTTTGAGCGGCTGCCTGACCGGGAGTTGCAAGAGAGCGGAATTGAAGCCGATACGCTTGGTCTTTTCACCGGCCCCGAACTTGCGCATGAAGGCGACGAACCAATGCCGCCGCAAATCATTCTGTTTCTCGAAAATCTCTGGGACGAAGCGGAAGGCAACGAATCCGCCTTCCGGAATGAAGTCCGCATCACCTACCTGCACGAACTGGGGCACTACCTCGGACTCGACGAGGACGATTTGTTTAAGCGCGGCCTAGAGTGACCCCGTCGCCGGTTAACAGCATCCGAAACTTGCAATCGCTGTTGAATATTCGCATCCTGCGTCTGTTGTAAACCTCCATACGAAAGGATTGCCATGAACAGAAAAACGCTTCTATTGCTGCTGAGTCTCTCCGTGATGTTCCTCAATGGATGTATGGGGGTTGATAAAGTAAATCCCTGTGATGTGGTCATCGGTTCGCATCCTGCCGTCACGCCCGTCCCGCGGGCCGACAAGGAAGGGTGGATGGCTCGCCATCAGGCGATTGTTGATCGGATTGCGCAAGGGAATGTCGACCTGCTGATGGTCGGCGATTCAATCACGGCCGGATGGGAAAAGAGCGGCAAAACGGTCTGGGACAAATATTATGCCTCGCGCAATGCTGTCAATCTGGGCATCGGCGGCGACCGCACGGAACACGTTCTCTGGCGGCTTGAAAACGGCGAAATTGAAAACATCCACCCCAAGCTGGCCGTGCTCCTGATCGGCACCAACAACTCCGGTGGCGAGCAGTACACCGAGGAACAGATTGCGGACGGCATCAAAGCGATTGTCTGCAAACTGCGCACCAAGCTGCCGAAAACCAAAGTGCTGATTCTGGCGATCTTTCCCCGCGGCAATACGGAACAGCGCAAGGGCACAGAGAACGATGCAACCTTCAACGCGCAATGGGCCAAGAATGATGCGGCCAGTCAGCTGGCTTCGCAGGCGGCTGATGGCAAAATGGTTTTCTTTCTGGATATCAACAAAGCCTTCCTGAATGAACAGGGTGTCTTGCCCCGTGAGGTAATGCCGGATCTGCTGCATCCCAAGGAAAAAGGCTATCAGCTCTGGGCCGTGGCCATGGAGCCAACCATTGCCAAACTCATGGGCGAAAAGAAATAGTCAGCCGTTCTGTTTTCCAGACATTGGAAAAATTTCTCTGACTCTTTCGTTTAGACCAGCGAATCAGCATTAGCGAGAGCTTCGGCCAGTTTTTCGGGAAGTTTGCCGCCGGCCTGGGCGCGGTCGGGTTTACCGCCGCCGCCGCCGCCGCACTGCTTGGCGATAGCGCCGATAATTTTTCCGGCGTTCTTCCCGGCTTTCACTAAATCCGGTGTGACGGCGCAAACCAGAGCGACTTTACCATCCGATGCTCCACCGAGGATGACGACGGCGCTGGTGAGTTTAGGCTGAAGTGCGTCCATGACGGCGCTGAGCAGTTCGGCGTCGGCTTCGCCCATATTTTCGATGAGCAGTCCGTCTTTGATTTTGCCGAGCAGTTCGTCGGCGATAGCCGGAGCCTTCGCCTGCATTTCGGCCTGTCTTTGCTTGGCGAGCAGTTTCTGCCGTTCAACTTCTTTGGCGCGTTCGGCTTCAGCGGCTCCGGCGGCCTTTTGCTCTTCAATAAACTGTTCAGCGAATTTTCCGCAGACGGCTTCGATACGGCGGATGCCGGCGGCAATGGACGATTCACTCGTGATTTTGAAGAGGCCGATGTCTCCGGTGCTACGGACGTGACAGCCGCCGCACAGCTCCATCGAAAATCCGTCGAACTTACCTTTGTGTCCGCCGAGCTGAAGGACGCGGACGGTGTCGCCGTATTTTTCGCCGAAGAATTGCTGGATGCTCGGTTGTTTCTGCACTTCGGTGAACGGAACTTCGGTCCAGTAAACCGGCTCGTCGGCCTGAATCTGCTCGTTGACCTGGTTTTCGATTTCGGCGATCTGTTCGGCGGAAAGTTTTTCCGGCGAGTTGAAGTCGAAGCGGAGCCGTTCCGGCGCGACGAGTGAACCGCGCTGGCGCGACTCTTTGCTGACGACGTTGTGCAGCGCCCAGTGGAAAAGATGTGTGGCGGTGTGGTGACGCTGAATATCGGCGCGGCGCCCGGCATCGACATCAACCAGAACGCCTTCGCCCGGTTCCGGCGCGCGGCCGGAAACCAGTTTGGCGCGGTGGACGATCAATTCGCCTTGTTTCTGCGTGTCGAGAATCTGCAATTCGCCGATCAGTTTTTCGTCGGCAATAAGACGGATTCTACCGGTGTCGCCGGACTGTCCGCCCATTTCGGCGTAGCACGGCGTTTTGTCCAAAATGATGTTATATTCTGTGGCCGCGTCCGTTGGGCGCGGACCGAGGCCACCGGCCTCGGCTACAGAACTGTGGGTGCGGACGGTGGCCGCGCCTTGTTCAACAGGGGAAATGGCTTCAACCAGAGCTTCGGCTTCGAGGCTGTCGAAGCCGATGAAGACGGTCGGGTTCACTTCGAGGCCTTCGCTTTCGACGGTCACGACGGTTTTCTTCTTGGCGTGGTCGGCGCGGGCGCGGTTGCGTTGCTCGTTCATCAGGTTTTCAAAGCCTGGAACATCGACGGCAAGGCCGCATTCGCGTGCCAGCAGTTCGGTGAGGTCGAGCGGGAAGCCGTAAGTGTCGTAGAGTTTGAATGCTTCTTCGGCGGGGAACATTGTAGCCGAGCTCCTTGAGCTCGGACCGCGATCAGGGATCGCGGCTACAGAAGAACCGCGGTCACCGCCCGCGGCTACAGAGCCAAGAGAAGAAGAAACCTGCTCGAACAGATCGAGGCCGCGGTCGAGGGTGCGGTTGAAGGATTCTTCTTCGGCTTTGAGAGTTTTCTGGACGCGGGCCGCGTTTTTGCGCAGTTCGGGGAACGCATCGCCGAAACTGTCGGCGACGGTATCGGCCAGTTTGTAGAAGAAGGGTTCGCGGAAACCGAGGGCGCGGCCGTAGCGGACGGCGCGGCGCAGGATGCGGCGCAGAACGTAACCGCGGCCTTCGTTCGACGGCGCGATGCCGTCGGCGATGGAGAAGGTGAGACAGCGGATGTGGTCGGCGATGACGCGGAAAGCGATATCGGTCGGATCCGTCAATACGCTGCCGTATTTTTTGCCGCTCATTTTTTCCAAGGCTTGGAAAATCGGCGTGAAGACGTCGGTTTCATAGTTGGAGATGACGCCGGAGAAATCGGTAAAACCTTTGGTGCATTGAATGATCGAGCAGGCGCGCTCAAAGCCCATGCCGGTATCGACGTGTTTGGCGGGCAGGGATGTGAAGGTTCCATCGGGGTTGGCGTTGAACTGGATGAAGACAAGGTTCCAGATTTCGATGCACTGCGCCGTACCGGAGTTAACCAGCTTCGCGCCGCCGTCGCCTTTCGGCGTGAGGTCAACGTGCAGTTCGGAACACGGGCCGCACGGGCCGGTGTCGCCCATCATCCAGAAGTTGTCTTTGCGGTTGCCGGGGACGACATGGTCGGCGGGCAGATATTTAAGCCACATTTTCTGCGCTTCGGTGTCGGCGGGCATTTTGTCGTCGCCGCCGAAGTAAGTGGCGTAGAGGCGTTCTTTGGGGAAGCCCCAGACTTTGGTGATCAGCTCCCACGCCCAGTCGATGGCTTCCTGTTTGAAGTAGTCGCCGAAGGACCAGTTGCCGAGCATTTCGAAGAAGGTGTGGTGGTAGGTGTCGAGGCCGACGTCTTCGAGGTCGTTGTGCTTGCCGCCGGCGCGGATGCATTTCTGGGTGTCGGCGGCGCGGCCCGGCGAGTAGGGGCAGTTCGACTGGCCGAGGAAGATCGGCACGAACTGGTTCATTCCCGCGTTGGTGAAGAGCAGATTCGGCGAGTCGGGAAGCAGGCTTCCGGACTTCACAATGGTGTGCTGTTTCGATTTGAAGAAATCGAGGAACGACTGGCGGATTTGGTTCGAAGTCATCATGGAACAAGTTCCTGTTATTGGTTATTCGTTATTGGTTATTGGGGTAGCCGAATAACAAACCTCCAATAACAAATAACGCTTCCTGCCTTTGCAGGAAGCTCCGGAATCTACCATGACCAGCCCCGATTTCACGGATTTTTTCTGCTTTTCCGAGCATTGGAAAAAACGGCGGGCAGTTTCCATTTGACCGGGGCGGGGGCGGATGCGAGGATGCGCGCTCAATCTTATCCGGAACCAAGGAGTGTATGGGATATGAGTGACTTCATCGGCCATGAATGCGGCATCGCCGCCATCCGGCTTCTTAAGCCGTTCGAGTATTACGTCGAGAAATACGGTTCACCCGCTTTCGCCATCAACCGCCTTTATCTGCTGATGGAAAAGCAGCATAACCGCGGGCAGGACGGTGCCGGCGCGGCGGTTATCAAACTGGACGCAGAACCGGGTAAACCATTTATCTTCCGCTCGCGTTCAGCGGACAAAGATCCGATTGCGAAGGTGCATCAGGACATGCTGACCTCGCTGGCGGAGTCGCAGGCCGAGAATCCTGCACAGGCGGATGATCCGGTCTGGCTGAAGCGCAACGCGAAGTTTGCCGGCGAACTGCTGCTGGGCCATCTACGCTACGGCACACGCGGACGCGGCGGCATTGACTTCTGCCATCCGTTTCTGCGTCCGAGTAACTGGCGCAGCCGGAATCTGGTGCTGGCGGGTAATTTTAACCTGACGAACAACGACGAGCTTTTTGAAGCGCTGGTCGGGCTGGGGCAGCACCCGATCGATGAGACCGACACCGTGATGGTGCTGGAGAAGATCGGGCATTTCCTCGACGAGGAGAACGACCGCCTTTTCCGCGAGTTCCGCAAGGAAGGTTTAGAGCGCGCGGTGATTTCTGAAAGAATCGCTGACAACCTCGATCTGGTGACGGTACTGAAGCGCGCGGTGAAGAATTTCGACGGCGGCTACACCATGGCGGGCATCATCGGCAACGGCGACCTGTTTGTTATGCGCGACGCCTGCGGCATTCGCCCCGGCTTTTTCTACCGCGACGACGAGTTCGTGGTGGTGGCCTCCGAGCGTCCGGCGATCCAGACGGCATTTGGCGTGCCGATCGACGCTGTTCAGGAGATCAAGCCGGGCCACGCGCTGATTGTCCGTAAAAACGGCGAGGTTCTCCATGAGCAGATTTCCGATGTGCAGGAAATCAAGCAGTGTTCCTTTGAGCGGATCTATTTTTCGCGCGGGACCGACCGCGACATCTACGGCGAGCGCAAGCAGCTGGGTCGTCAGCTTACCGATCCGGTTTTGAAGGCGATCGACTACGATCTGGATAACACCGTTTTTTCCTACATTCCGAATACGGCGGACGCCGCGTTTTACGGGTTGATGGAAGGAGCCAAAGCGTACGTGGCTGACCGGGCGAAATACCACATTCTGCACGAGCGCAATCTGACCGCCGAGCGGATTGCTGAGCTGGTCAACTATCAGCCGCGCATGGAAAAGATCATGACGAAGGACGCCAAACTGCGCACTTTCATCACCGCCGATTCCGACCGCCGCGAACTGGTCTCTCTGGTTTATGACACCACCTACGGTGTGGTGAAACCGACGGATACACTGGTGATCCTTGATGACTCGATTGTGCGCGGCACTACGCTGCGTGAAAGTATTCTGCGGATTCTAGACCGATTGCATCCGAAGAAAATCGTCGTTGTTTCCTCGGCGCCCGAAATTCGTTATCCCGATTGCTACGGCATCGACATGTCTAAGCTCAAGGATTTCGTTGCGTTTCAGGCCGCAGTCGCGCTGGTGAAAGAAACCGGACGCGAAGCCGTGCTCAAACAGATTTACGCTGCCTGCAAAGCCAGTCTCGATCTCCCGCGCGATGAGGTGAAGAACGAAGTTAAGGCGCTCTACAAACTCTTTAAGCCGCATGAAGTGGAGGCAAAGATCGCCGCGATTCTCCGGCCCGCCGATCTCAAGGCGCAGTTCCAGGTGATTTATCAGAGCATCGAAGGTCTGCACGCCGCCTGCCCGAACCATAAAGGCGACTGGTATTTCACCGGCGACTATCCGACGCCCGGCGGCAACCGTGTCGTCAACCGCTCCTTCGTCAACTTTATGGAAAACAGCGACGCGAGGGCCTACTGATTATGGAAACGAGACCGAAACTGACGGACTTCGACCTGTTCCTGTACGGCAAGGGAACGCATTACCGCACTTACGAAAAGTTCGGCGCGCACCTGCTGGAAGAGGACGGGAAGAAGGGCGTCTATTTCGCGGTCTGGGCTCCCAATGCTCAACACGTTAGCGTGATCGGTTCGTTCAATAACTGGGAAGCGTGGATTCATCCGATGACGCCGATTGGCAATTCCGGCGTCTGGGAACTTTTCATTCCCGGCGTCAAAGAAGGCGACCAGTATAAATTTGAGATCAAAGGCCCGGACGGTTTCTGGGCGCAGAAAGCTGACCCGTACGCTTTCGCCGCCGAACTGCGTCCGCGCACGGCATCGGTGGTTTGCGACCTCAGCCGTTATCAGTGGAATGATGCCGCGTGGATCGAACAGCGCGCGCAAACCAAGTGGCATGAACGTCCGATCAGCGTCTATGAAGTTCATCTCGGTTCGTGGAAGCGGCAGGACGGCTGGCGCTGGCTGACCTATCGTGAACTGGCTGAGCAGATGATTCCGTATGTCAAAGAGATGGGCTACACACATATCGAACTGATGCCAATTGCCGAACATCCGTTCGACGGCTCGTGGGGCTATCAGACCAGCGGCTACTATGCGCCGACTTCGCGCTTCGGTTCGCCCGACGACTTCCGCTACTTCGTTGACTGCTGTCATCAGGCGGGCCTCGGCATCATTCTTGACTGGGTGCCTGCGCATTTTCCGAAGGATGCACACGGCCTTGGCTATTTTGACGGCACGCACCTTTACGAACACTCCGACCCGCGCCAGGGCGAGCACATGGACTGGGGCACACTCATTTTCAATTACGGCCGCAACGAAGTGAGCGGCTTCCTGCTTTCCAACGCCATCTTCTGGGCGCACGAATATCACATCGACGGACTGCGCGTGGATGCCGTCGCCAGTATGCTCTATCTGGATTATTCCCGCGAAGCCGGGCAGTGGATTCCTAACTGCTACGGCGGACGCGAAAATCTGGAGGCGATTGAGTTTATCAAGCATTTCAACAGCATGGTGCATGCGGAATGCCCCGGCTTTCTGACCTTCGCCGAAGAATCCACCGCATTCCCTCAGGTCTCGCATCCGGTGGATTTCGGCGGCCTCGGCTTCGACTTCAAGTGGAACATGGGTTGGATGAACGACACGCTGAAATATTTCAGCAAAGATCCGGTCCACCGGAAATACCATCAGGGCGACCTGACGTTTTCCATGATCTATGCCTTTACCGAAAACTTCATCCTGCCGTTCTCGCACGACGAAGTGGTTCACGGCAAAGCCTCGCTGCTCGACAAAATGCCCGGCGACTTTTGGCAGAAGTTCGCCAATATGCGCCTGCTTTTCGCCTACATGTTTGCGCATCCCGGCAAGAAACTGCTGTTCATGGGATGCGAGATCGGTCAGTGGCGCGAATGGGACGCCGCGACCAGCCTCGACTGGAATCTGCTCGCCTACGAGCCGCATCAAAAACTCAGGAAGCTGGTTGGTAAACTTAACAATCTCTATACGAACGAAGCCGCGCTCTACGACATCGAATCGTCATGGCAGGGATTTGACTGGATTGATTTTCATGACGCGCAAAGCTCCGTTGTTTGCTTCCTGCGTAAAGGACGCGATCCGCAGGAAATCATCGTTTGCGCGCTGAACCTCACGCCGACGCCGCGTCCCGGGTATCGCATCGGCCTGCCGCAAGCTGGTGACTGGAAAGTCGTTCTCAACACCGACGCCTTAGTCTACGGCGGAAGTGATGCCGGCCCGAAAGAAGAAGCCATTTACGACGCGCACCACCTGCCGTGGCACGGTAAAGGATTTTCCATCCAGCTCGACCTGCCGCCGCTCGGCGCGCTCATGCTCAAATTCCAGCGCTGAGTTTTTCCAAGGATTGGAAAAGCGGGCACATAGGCAACGGGCGCAAAGTTCCAAGGATTGGAAATCTCCGGGGCGAATTTCATTGATGCGCAGTTCTGTTTTTCTCTGAAGGTGGCAGCGGCATTCTTGCCGCTGTATGAAGCGGCAGGATGCCGCTTCCACACTGGAGACAGCAAATCGCCAAAAATACAAATCTGGCGGGGAGACAAACGTCGGCGAGGTCGGCCCAGTTTTGTCTTATTTTTCCGCTGAATAATACAAGTGTGTAATCTTTGCCTGCCCAGACCGCACATCTGCTTCCCGCGATAAATATCTCTAATCCATTCACCTCAAGCACCTAATGTCGTGGTGTCGCACTTCGCTTTTTCCTCAGGGCATAGAACATGCTTTTCCCGCATCTTTAACTTTGCGTCAAAAAAAGCGCGTCGATAAACGGAGGAGACAAAGATGTGGTTTGAAAAAAGACGGTTTCTATTCTTCATTACGGTTTTGTCGGCGTTTCTGCTGACCGGCGCCGCGCAGGCGGCGGACGGCGCTCCGAGTGAGCTGGCGCAGTCTTCTAATACGCTGTTCATTCTCATCGGCGCGGTGATGATTCTGGCGATGCACGGCGGCTTCGCTTTTCTGGAAGTCGGTTCGGTGCGCCGCAAGAATCAGGTGAACGCGCTCAACAAAATCATCTGCGAGTGGGGCTTTTCGACGATTGTTTATTTTCTGATCGGTTATCCGATCGCGCGCGGCGTTTCCTTTCTGGTGCCGGTTGAAACGCTGACGGTCGATCACGGTTTCGCGTACGTGAAGTTTTTCCTGCTACTCGGCTTTGCGGCCTGTGTCCCGGCGATCATCTCCGGCGGCGTCGCCGAGCGTTCCAAGTTCTGGACCAACGCGCTGGCGGGCGGCATTTTTGTCGGTCTGGTTTATCCGCTGATTGAAGGCTCACTCTGGGGCCGTTTTTCAAACACGCTGGCGGGCGCAACCGGCTGGCTGGCGACGACCTTCGGTGCGCCGTTTCACGACTACGCCGGTTCCGTGGTGGTGCATGCGGTCGGCGGCTGGCTGGCGCTTCCGGCCATCATGTTACTCGGAGCGCGTTTGAAACGCTACGAAACCAATTCGATCAAAGTCAGCAGTATTCCGTTTTTGGCGCTGGGCAGCTGGACGCTGATTGTCGGCTGGTTCGGCTTTAATGTGATGAGCGCCGGTTCGGTTGAATGCATCTCCGGTCTGGTGGCGATCAATTCGCTGATGGCGATGGTCGGCGGCACGATCGCCGCGATGCTGATTTCAAAAAACGACGCGGGCTTTGTGCATAACGGCGCGCTGGCCGGTCTGGTGGCCATCTGTGCCGGATCAGACCTTTATCATCCGGTGAGCGCACTGGTGGTCGGCGCGATTGCCGGCGCGCTTTTCGTTTTCCTGTTCGAAACGGAAACCGTCAAGTGGCAGATCGACGACGTGCTCGGCGTCTGGCCTCTGCACGGAGCCTGCGGCGCGTGGGGCGGGATTGCCGCCGGTATCTTCGGCCAGAAGGCGCTCGGCGGTATCGGCGGCGTTTCGTTTTTTTCGCAACTGATTGTGACCGCCGCAGTGGTGCTTTTTTGTCTGGCGGCCAGCACGATGGTGTACGGCCTGCTGAAACTCACCGTCGGCATCCGGCTGAATCCGCACGAGGAATTAATCGGCTCCGACCTGGCGGTACACCGGATTGAAGCTCACCCGGAAGATGCGCTTTGAGAATGGAATGCTGGAATAATGGAATGTTGGATCGAGGGAGGATTTTGATATGAAAATGATTATTGCGATTATTCAGCCTGAAAAACTCGAAGACGTCAAAACGGCGCTGTTCAACGCCGAGGTGCATAAGATGACCGTCAGCCGTGTGCGCGGCTGTGGCCAGCAGATGGGGTTCACCGAGCACTACCGCGGACAGGTTCGTTCTGTCAACCTGATCGAAAAGGTGCGTTTGGAAATCGCGGTGAACGACAACTTCGTCGACTTGACCATCAAGGCGATTATCAAAGCGGCTAAGAGCGGAAAAATCGGCGACGGCAAAATTTTTGTTATGCCGCTGGAACAGTGTATCCGCATTCGCACGGACGAAACCGGGTCTGAGGCGATCGGCTGATTCCTTAAGGCGACACCCCGCTATCTTCAAAAGAAGTCCGCTTCTGCGCTTGAACATTTTTCCGAGCCGTGTAGGCTCTCCCGCATGGCTGCAAAAACCGACAAAAAAGAAGGCGCCTCCAATCTCGAGGCAGTACTCGCTGACATCAAAAAACAGTACGGCGACGGCGCAATTGTCCGTCTCGGCGACGAAGCGGGTCCCCGTAAAATTCCCTGTATTTCCACCGGCGCGCTGACGCTGGATATCGCGCTCGGCATCGGCGGCGTTCCGCGCGGCCGCGTGATCGAAATTTTCGGCCCCGAATCGTCCGGTAAAACCACGCTGGTTTCCCACATTATCGCCAATGTCCAGCGGGAAGGCGGCACGGCGGCTTTTATTGATACCGAACATGCGCTCGATCCGGGCTATGCGCAGAAGATCGGCGTGAACCTCAACGACCTGCTGGTTTCGCAGCCCGACTCCGGCGAAGAGGCTCTCAACATCTGCGAAGCACTGGTGAAAAGCAATTCGATCGACGTCGTGGTCGTGGACTCCGTCGCCGCGCTGGCACCGCGTGCCGAACTCGACGGCGAAATGGGCCAGTCGCACGTTGGTTTGCAGGCGCGTTTGATGTCTCAGGCGCTGCGCAAGCTGACTTCGGCGATTGCCCGCTCGAACTGCTGTTGCATTTTTACCAATCAGATCCGCGAAAAAGTCGGCGTGATGTTCGGCAGTCCCGAAACGACACCCGGCGGCCGCGCGCTGAAGTTTTATTCCTCCGTGCGCCTCGATATTCGCCGCATCGGCCAGCTCAAAAATACCGACGGCTCTATCTACGGTAACCGGACCAAGGTCAAGGTGGTCAAAAACAAAGTGGCTCCGCCGTTCACCATGGCCGAGTTTGACATTCTCTACTCCGAAGGCATTTCGTGGACCGGCTCGATTGTTGATGCCGGAACCGACTGCGGCCTGATCGAAAAGAAAGGCTCATGGCTGTCTTACAACGGTCAGCAGCTCGGGCAGGGCCGCGACGGAGCGCGCAAAGCGCTAATGGAAGATAAAAAGCTGGCGGACGAACTGGCTAAAAAGATCAAAGAAACCGCCAAGGCCAAAACAGACGGAAGCGAATAAGGCCGGAGTTTCCAATGTCTGGAACTTTTTCATTCAATTTTTCCAATGTCTGGAAAACCGTTTTTTTTATGTCCCTGATATTGGCCGCTTCCGGCTGTAAGAAGGCGACGTTTGACGGCGCGAAGGCGATGGCCGAGACCGAGGCGCTGGTGAAGATCACTCCCCGCGATGCGGGCGGCGGCGGCGCGCGCCGCGCGGCGGTTATGCTGGAAGGCAAGCTGAAGGCGCTCGGACTGAAAACGGCCGTTGATACTTTTTCTGAAGAGACGCCGAATGGAAAGATGTTTTTTAACAACGTGCTGGGCCGCATTCCGGGCAAGACGAAGAGCCTGATTGTCCTGGCGTCTCACTTCGACACCAAGAGCGGCATCTCCAAAGATTTTCAGGGCGCGAATGACTCCGGCTCCAGTTCCGGTGTTTTGCTGGAGCTGGCGCGGGTACTGAACGAGCGAGGCCCGTTTGAAACCGAGTTTCTGATCGCGTTTCTCGATGGCGAGGAGTGCCGCAAAGAGTACGGCCCGCATGACGGCTTGCACGGTAGCCGTCATCTTGCGAAGCAGATTTATGATGCGGGCGGCGCGAAGCTGGTTATTGCGGTGATCGTGCTCGATATGGTCGGCGACAAGGATCTGAATATTTCGATTCCGCGCAACAGCTCACGCGAGCTGGTCAAGGAGCTCTTTTTCGCGGCTCACGAACTGGGTGTTCGTCCGCAGTTTGCCCTTGGTGCTGGCTCGATTCTGGATGACCATGTACCTTTCCAGCTTGCAGGCATGCCGGTGATTGATGTGATCGATTTCAATTACGGCTCCGCGCCGGGGCTCAATGACTACTGGCACACCACCAACGACACGCTCGACAAGCTGTCAGTTAAAAGTATGCAGACCATCGGGGACACCGTTTTTCGAATGGTGGAGAATCTTCAGTCCGGGCGGGATTAAGCTCGCCCCTACTGCGGCGGCAGAATGCCTTCTTTGACGAGCTGTGCATCCATTGCCGGCGTGAGTGGCATCGGCAGCGGCGGAAGTCCATTGCGAATAGCATCCATCTGCACATTTTCCAGATGCTTTTGAAGCGCGTCGCCGGTCAGCGTCGGTTGCGGCGGCGGCTCGGGCGGCTGTTGCCGTTCTTCGATTTTCTGCAGCAATGCGCGCCGCCGATCGGCATAGGAGGATTTACGGGAGGACTGTTCCGTTTTGGAAATGGGCTCGCCACTCCCGGCTTCCAGTTTAAAAAGGGCCACCTCATTATCTTTGCGGATCATGGCTTCGGATGTCTTTACGTCCGCTTCGACCACTTCAAGCCCATCCTGCGGTTCACCAATGCGGAGGATGTAACTTTTCTTCGAGGCCGCATCGACGATGCCAGCTCGTGTAGTTCCGTCCGGCCCTTCAAACAGCATGGAGAGACGGAGGTTGCGGGCAAAAGACTGAGAGGCTGGAACTTGCACGATGTCCGCTTCCGGCGGTTCCTGACCGAAGGGCTGCTTGTCGAGGATGGGTTGGTAGCGTTTGAAACCATCGTCGTCCGCCACGCACAGCGCGACGGCGGGAAGCAGGATCAGGATGGCGAGATGACTCTTCACGGGTGGAGATTATCCTCCTTGTTTAATTTTCGTCAAGCGGTAGGCTTCATCATCACGATTTAAAAACGGGAGAGACGCATGCGAAGGGTTGTTTTCAGTCTGACGGCCGTTCTGCTGGCTGGAGCGGTTCAGGCCCAGATGCCGCACCGTGTCGCGGTGCTGGTGAACGAAAATTCCCAGAATTCAAAAAAAACCGCCAATGTTTTCGCGGCGCTGCACGGCGTGCCGGGCGTAAACCTGATTGCCCTGAATCTTCCGGACTCCATCGTGACCGGCCGCGCCGAGTGTTCTCCAGCGGAGTTCATGCAGTATATTTATGAACCTGCGCAGAAAATCATCGCAGAACGCGGCCTGACCGATCAGGTGCTGGCGTGGGTTTATTCCGTTGATTTTCCGATCCGTGTGGTCACCTCGCCGAACGACCGCCAGCAGATGTCGCTGATGGGACTGACTTTCACGCGCGGCAAGGTGCCCGCCATGGAAATGATCGAAAAGGGACAGTTCATCTCGCCGCTTTTTGCCGGGCCGGCCAAAGAGGGGGGGGCGAAAAATCCTCCCCGCTCCTTTGATGTCTGGCAGGGCGGACTGAAAGAAAAGATGCCGCTGCCTTCGATGATGCTCGGCTACACCGGTGAAAACGGCACGGACATGGACACGGTTTTGAAATGCATTGAAAACGGCGTTCGCGCCCGTCAGAGCGGCGTCGGCAAACCGGTTTTGCTGGTGCAGACCGATGACAAAGCCCGTTCCGGCCCGCGCGAATGGCAGTATGCTGATGTGAAAGCGGAAATGGCGCCGCGCGGCGGATCGGTTATGATCTACACGAATCAGCCTCCCGCGCAGACCAGCCTGGTGGGCGTGATGATCGGCGCGGCGGAAATAAAACCGGCGGACTTCGGCACGTTTGCGCCGGGGGCGTTTGCCGAGCATCTGACCAGCTGGTCGGCTGAATTTCAGAAGCCGCAGACCAAATGCACCGAGTGGCTCAAGGCTGGCGCAACGGTAACCGCAGGAATGGTGACGGAGCCATACAATGCCTGGACAAAATTTACGCATGCACGTTTTTTTGTGCACTATGCTTCCGGCTGTTCGGCGATGGAGAGTTTTTATCAGTCCATTCTGAGTCCGGTTCAGGTGCTGCTGCTGGGCGATCCGCTTGCGCAGATTTCCGGACTTCCCGTTGAGATAAAGACGATTGGGCTGAGCAAAGAAATATCCAGCACGCTGGATTCGTCGTTTGTCGCCGAGGCGAAATTCCCGGTTCCCGCGAAGGTTCTTTACAGCGCGCTGTTTGACGGAAAACAGATCAAAGGAGCCGACAATATTCCGCTGATCGAGTTGCCGTTCAAAGAAGCGGGTGACGGATATCATGAAGTCCGCATTATCGCGCAGGCGATTTCTCCGGTGACGCCCGGCGGGTTCAAGGATTTTCCGGTGTTCATCAATAAAAAGGGGCGCTCGCTGGCCATCACCGGCCTGACGGACGGCGCTCCGCGCCGGATTGCGGTCAAGGCGAAATCCGGCGGCAAAGAAACACCGAAGGAAATATTCCTGCTTTGGAACGGTCGTGAACTGGATCGTAAACCGTATGCCGACGGCGTTGAGCTTTCCTTTGATGAACGGACAGTTGGAGAGGGGCCGCAACGCATACAGGCTGTCGCGGTTTACGAAGACGGCATGCAAGTGCACAGCGCGCCGGTGCCGTTTGCCATTGCATTTAAAGCCGCCGCTGAATAAAACCTTCGCCTCATGAAATGGATTTCGAACAGCCCTTCCGACACCTGGAATATCGCGGCGGAATTTTTCCAAACACTGGAAAAACCGGCGGTGATCGCTTTGCATGGCAACCTCGGTGCGGGAAAAACCTGCTTCACGCAGGGCCTCGCGCAAGCCGCCGGCGTTAAAGAACCGGTTTGCAGTCCGACCTACACGATCATCAGCGAATATCGCGGAACCGTTCCGTTTCATCACGTCGACCTTTACCGCCTCGGCGGTCCCGAAGAGGCGTTCGACTTAGGGCTTGATGAATATCTTGAAGCCGGCGGCGTTACCGTTATCGAGTGGGCCGAACGTGCCGCCGAACTGCTCCCGCCTTCTACGATTCACATTTGGCTCGAGCGTGGCGAAGGCGAAGAGCAACGCATCATTTCTATAGTGGAAAATTCCTTATGATCACGCTCGGCATAGAACTCTCTTCGCGGCAGGGCAGCGTGGCGTTGCTCAAGGACGGTGTGTTGCTGGCCGAAAAAACGTGGCTTGGTGAACGGGTTCGGCACAATATTCTTTTCCAAACCCTGGAAACTCTGCTGAACGAAGCCGGTGTTTCATACCGCGACATTTCGCTCTATGCGGTCGGGCGCGGCCCGGGATCGTTCTCCGGCATGCGGATGGCTTTTGCGGTGGCGCAGGCGCTGGCGTTGCCGGACAAAACCGAAGTGCGCGCCGTCAGCAGCGGCGCGGCGCTGGTACTGGCCGCCGCGCGGGAAGGCGCCAAACAGATCGCCGTCGTTGGCGACGCCCGCCGCGGCCAGGTTTGGTATGGACTGTTTTCTGTAGCCGCGCCCGGTGGGCGCGGGTCGGGGTCACCGCCCCCGGCTACAGTAGAACAAATCGAAGACTGGAAGCTTGTTCCCTACGAAGAACTCGTTGTGCCCGCCGGAGCGCTGGTGGTCAGTCCGGAAGCCGAGCGGCTGATCCAATATTTTCCCGCGTCACTCGCTTGCGCGAGCAAGCGGCTGGCGAACATCGGAAATTCGCACTTTCCACTGGCGAGCGACGTGGCAAGGCTGGCTCTGACTCAATCCGAGCCGCTGGAGCCGCTCTACATGCACCCGCCAGTATTCATTGAGCCGAAATACAGTTGAATTTTTTGTCATTTCGCGCGACACTACTGGCCGTGAGAAGACAGTTCTATATCTTTATAACTCTTCTGCTGATAAGAAGTTCCGCCTTGGCAATTATTGTGGCGGATTATTCTGTTGCCACCAATACGCCGATCGGTTCCTGGAACGTCAACTGGAATTATGTTTACAAGTACAAGAACTGTTCTTCCGTAGCAGTCGGCCCAAACTGGCTGCTGACTGCGGCGCATGTGGCGGATGATCCGGGAGACGGAACAATTTCAGTGAACGGCACGAATTACTATCAGCAAGAAATCGTTTTTCACTTGCCGGCGAATGATCCCCAGCACACCAACAGGGCCGACCTGGCGCTGGTCCGTTTTGATAAGGAATTTCCCGGCTATTATCCGCTTTATACGGGAGATTTCCCCACAGAAACCAGGCGCAGTGATTCGAGGCTGAATGCCGTGATGATCGGTTACGGAGTGACGGGCACCGTTTACAGTACCTACTATACAGCGAGAGCATGGAATGACTCGCCGAATGGAAGCGGTGTCAAACGCTGGGGCAGTCAGAAAATCGATGGATCAACTACTGTGACCTACGATTTGCCGGGTACGACCGATGCGACTGTGAATGCGGGTATGCAAATGGCGTTTGCAACGAATGACACGCCTTATGAGGCGGGCGCTGGTGTGTACGATTCCGGCGGCGGAACGTTTGTAACCAATAGCGGTGTTTGGAAACTGGCCGGCATTAATACCGTACTCTATGGCGGACCGGATTACACCGGTGTGTTTGCGATTTCAATTCCCGATTACGCAAGCTGGGCAACCAATGTGATGAATCCGAACGGCGACCTCAATAGCAACGGCATTCCAAACTATTGGGAAGAGCAATATGGCACCATTACCGGGCTGGTGGCTTCAGCGGACAACGACGTTGACGGTTTTTCCAATCTGCAAGAGTACATTGCGGACACCAACCCGACGAATGCGGCCTCTTTCTTCGAAATCGATGCCATCGTTGCGCGGGCGAATCAGACGGTGACGTTCCTAGGCAGCACGGCGCGGCAGTATCAGGTTTTCTACACCACCAACAATCTGACGGTCACCAATCTCATCTGGATTGCGGCGCATACCAATAAAGTCTGGGGCGCTGGAACGAACACAACAATCACCGTCACCAACACGGGCGATAAAGCGTTTTACCGTCTTAAGGTGAGCTTGCCCTAAATAAATCACCTTGACAGTCCGGCGGCGTCTCCTTATCAACCCTTTAGCTATGAAACGCGACGTAAACGTTGATCTGGGGGATCGTTCGTATCCCATTCACATCGGTTCGGGAAATCTCGACTCGCTTGGCACGGCTTGCCAAGACGCCGGACTCAAAGGGCGCTGCCTGATTGTCACCGACGAAAACGTCGCGCCGCTTTACGGCGATCGCGTTTTCCAATCTTTGGAAAAAGCCGGATTCAACCCAGCACTCGAAACGCTTCCGGCGGGCGAAACCACCAAGAGTCAGGCGCAGCTTCTGAACCTTTACAGCAAGGCCGCCGCCCATGGCCTCGACCGCAAGTGCTTTATGGTCGCGCTCGGCGGCGGCGTCATCGGCGACCTGACCGGCTTCGCCGCCGCTAGCTGGCTGCGCGGAATCCGTTTCGTGCAGGTGCCGACCACGCTGCTGGCGATGGTCGACAGCTCCGTCGGCGGCAAGACCGGCATCAATATTCCCGAAGGTAAAAATCTCGTCGGCGCGTTCCATCAGCCGGAACTGGTTTTGATGGATCTCGATACGCTCAAAACTCTGCCGGAGCGCGAACTGTCCGCCGGCATGGCCGAAGTGGTCAAGACCGCCATCATTTGGGATTCGGGACTTTTCCAGACATTGGAAAAATCGCCTGCCAACCTTGGTAATCTGGGTGGAATCATCGCCCGGTGCTGCGAAATTAAAGCAGAGGTTGTCCGGCAGGATGAGCGCGAAGGCGGCCTGCGCGGTATTCTGAATTTCGGACATACGGCGGCGCATGCCATCGAGAATGTGGCGGGCTACGGCGAATTTCTCCACGGCGAAGCGGTGGCGATCGGTATGGTTTACGCCGCGCATCTCTCCGTCGCGATCAAAGGACTTTCCGATGAAGAATCCGCGCGGATCGAAAAAGTTCTCGCCCGGCTTTCACTGCCGCTTGGTGTAGCCGGGTTGGAGTGGAAAGATATCCGCGCCGCCATGATGGTCGATAAAAAGACGGTCGGCGGTCTGCCGAAATTCGTGTTGGTCGACCGCATCGGCCACGCCGAGTTCGGTTGTGAAGTTCCCGAGGAACTGCTGGAGGAGGTCTGGAATGGCATCAGTCAATGAACAGATCGTGCGCGAGTATTTTGAAACACTCGGCTTTTTCGTCATCCAGCCTAACAAGCATCAGGTCGCCGCGCGCCACAAGCTGGATGCCGAGGAGATTGATCTGCTGATTACGCGGCCGGGACAGACCGGAGTGTTCACCGCGCCTGCGCAAATTGTCTGGGGTGCGCCGGAACTGGAAAAAGTTCAGCGCGCTATTGTCAGTATCCGCGGCTGGCATACCGACCGGTTCAGCCCGGCGGTACTCAAAAAGAATCCTGACATTTTCCGGTTCGCCGAACTGGCGGTTATCAAAGAGGCGCGCAAGACGCTGGGTCCCGGCTCAGTCACAAAGATTCTCTGCCTTTCCGATCTGACGGCGACCGCCGCGCCGCAGGAAGAAACACTGGCGCTTCTGCGCCAGGGCGGGGTTGACGGCGTGCTCTCATTCCGCACGATGCTGCTCGAGTTGATCGAAAGCGTGGATGTCGCCAAAAATTATGAAAAATCCGATCTCATACAAACCCTGCGTATTCTGAAAACCTACGACCTGCTCAAAGATGCTCAGCTTGATCTCTTTGCGGCGAAGAAGACCAAACGCCAGAACGCAAAACAATGACTGATCGCGAAGCGTATATTGCTCTGAATATGATTGAGGGGGTCGGGCCGGTAACGGTCCGGGCGCTGGTTGATGCGCTGGGTTCGCCTCAGGCGGTGTTTAACCCGGAACTGTCCGACCTTCGGATGGTGAAGCGGGTGGGTGATAAACTTTCGGAAGCCATTCTGACTCAGCGCACGCAGGTTGACCCGCAGGCGGAACTCGAACGGGCCGAAGCACTGGGTGTCCGTATCATTACGCCGCTCGATGACGAATATCCGTCCGCGCTGAAGACCATTCACGATCCGCCGCTGGCGCTGTATGTGCGCGGAAAAATTGAACCGCGTGACCGCCACGCGCTGGGAATTGTTGGTTCACGCCAGTGTACGAGCTACGGGATCAGCACGGCCGACCGGCTGGCCTACCAGCTCGCGCAGACCGGCTTTACGGTGGTGAGCGGGCTCGCCCGTGGCATTGATACAGCGGCTCACGAAGGTGCGCTTAAAGGCAAGGGCCGTACAATCGCTGTGCTCGGCGCGGCCATTGATCAGCTTTATCCGCCGGAAAACGGGTCGCTGGCTGACGCCATCGCCGGAAGCGGTGCGGTCATCAGCGAATATCCGCTTGGACGGCCCGCTGACCGACAGACTTTTCCATACCGTAACCGGATTATCAGTGGTCTTTCCATGGGCGTGATCGTGGTCGAAGCAGGTTTTAAAAGCGGTTCGCTGCACACCACCGATGCCGCCATGGAGCAGGGCCGGAGCGTCTTTGCTGTGCCGGGCCGGATCGACTCTCCGGCATCCAAAGGAACCAACCACCTGATAAAAAACGGGGCGAAATTGGTGGACAACGTCGGCGATATATTAGAAGAGTTCGAACTTTTGGTGCCTCCGGGACAGTTTGAAAAACCCCTTAACGCTCCTTCGGCGCGGCCGGAAGTGCCGCTGTCGCAAGAAGAGCAGGCGCTGGTGAAAGCCCTCTGGGAAGAGGCGCTGGATGTGGATAGCCTGGCCCGCGCCGCCGGGCTGCCGAGCTCCAAAGTGAGCGCTCTGCTCATCGGGCTCGAAATGAAGCGCGTGGTGAAAATGCTGCCGGGTCGCGTGGTCGAACTGGCCGAAGATTTGAGAAACTGAGGAATTTAAATTATGAAACTAGTGATCGTAGAATCTCCCGCAAAAGCAAAAACCATTAACAAGTATCTGGGCGAGGACTATATCGTCAAAGCTTCAATGGGCCACGTGCGTGACCTGCCGCCGAAGAAGCTCGGTGTGGATGTTGAAAAAGGATTCGAGCCCGAATATGTCAACACGACCGGCCGTGCCAAGGTGATCACCGAGCTGAAGGCCGCCGCTAAGAAGTGCGACGAGGTGATTTTGGCGCCCGACCCGGACCGCGAAGGGGAGGCAATCGCCTGGCATCTTTTCGAACTGCTCAAGGGAATTGTTCCGCCCGAAAAATTCAGCCGCGTTACCTATAACGAAATCACCAAGCCGGCGATCAAAGAGGCGTTTTCCAAACCCGGCGTGATTGATATGAACCGCGTCAACTCGCAGCAGGCGCGGCGCGTGCTCGATCGGCTGGTCGGTTTTAAAGTGAGTCCGCTGCTTTGGCGGCAGATCAAGGGCGGCGTCAGCGCGGGTCGTGTACAGTCGGTCGCGCTTCGTCTGGTTTGTGAACGCGAAAACGAAATTAAAAATTTCAATCCCGAAGAATACTGGGTGCTCGGCGCCAACGTGCGCAAGCTGGTCGATCCGCGCAACCCGTTTGCCGTCAAGCTGGCGCAGATCAACGGCGAAAAGGCCGAGATCAAGGGCGGCGAGCAGGCGCAGAAAATCCGCGCCGAACTTGAGGCGAGCTCGCTGCATGTGGCGCGTATCATCGAAAAAGAGATTCAGCGCAGAGCGCGCGCGCCGTTCATTACCAGTTCGATCCAGCAGTCGGCATCCAGCGTCTGCGGTTTTTCTCCGGCGCGGACGATGAGTATTGCGCAGGCCCTTTACGAAAACGGGCTGATCACTTATATGCGAACCGACTCGTTCAATATCGCCAAGAGCGCGCAGGAAGCCTGTCACGCATTTGTCACCGCGCAGTACGGCGCGGAATATCTGCCCGAAAAGCCGAACTTCTACAAGAGTCGCAGCAGCGCGCAGGAAGCGCACGAAGCGATTCGTCCCACCGACGTGACTCAAACTCCGCAGAGCCTTTCCGGACTGAAGCCCGAAGAGCAGAAGCTCTACAAGCTGATCTGGGAACGGTTTGTCGCCAGCCAGATGGTGCCTGCCCGTATTGCCCGGCGCACTGCCGAAATCGAAACGAACGGCTCAACGGTTTATCTTTTCCGCGCCACCTCGTCGGAAATTGCTTTTCCCGGTTACATGCGCGCCAGCGGCATTGAAAAAGCCGCCGATAAGAAAAACGAGGACGACGAGGACGAAAGCGACGAAGTGCAGCTTCCGCCGCTGACTGAAGGCGAAAAACTCGACTGCATCGAATGGCTCGGCGAACAGAAATTCACCAAGCCGCCGGCGCGTTACAGCGAGCCGTCGCTCATTCGCGCGCTCGAAGAGAACGGCGTAGGGCGTCCGAGCACTTATGCTCAGACGCTGGCGACACTCGACAAGCGCGAATACGTTACCAAAGAAAAACGCGCGCTGGTTCCGACTGAGGCGGGTATGCGAGTGAACGAGTTTCTGGTCAGGGCGCTCGATCCGCTTTTTAACGTCAAGTTCACTGCGGAAATGGAAGAAAAGCTCGATCGGATCGAAGACGGTTCCGTCGAGTGGGCCGATATGATGCAGAAGTTTTACACCCAGTTTCTCGAATGGCTCGAAGGCGCGCGTGACATGGCCGATGCCGGCGAAACTCAGAGTGTCCTCGCGGCGCTGGAACAGGTCAAGAAGTGGGCCGAGCCGGTCAAGCGCGGACGCCGCACCTACGACGACAGCGAAACGGTGCAGTCGGTGCGCGAAAAGTTTCAGGCAGACGGCGCGATTACCCAGCGGCAGCAACAGATGCTTTTTAATCTGGCCTGCAAATACATCGAACAGATCGGCAGCGAACAGATCAGCGGGCTGAAGCTCGAAAAACCCGAAGCGGCTTCCGCCGCAACCGTTCGCAAACTGGAGTTGCTGGAAAAGATCGAGTTTGGCGAAGCGCGCAAAATCGGGAAGAAAACCTACGACGATGGAAAATTCGTTACATCCCTTCGTCAGCAGGTGCAGGGCGGACGCAACCTCAGCGAGCGGCAGCTGGCCGCGCTCGACTCCGTGCTGACAAAATATTCTGAACAGATTGCGGACTTTGAAGTGATTAGGGACAGTCTCGACATGGCCGCCAAGCCCGCGACGGCAGATTCCGGTGTTACCGGAGCTCTGCTCGATCTGATGAAAAATGTCCAGACGTGGAATCCGCCGGTCATGCGCGGGAAACGCGAGTTCAACGACAAGAACTTCTACGAGTCGCTGTTTGGTCAGTTTGGCACCAAGGGCGCTCTTTCTGAAAAACAGGTCGCCGCGCTCAAGAAAATTGTCGCCCGCTACGCCGCCCAGATTCCGGATTTCGACGCAATCCGCGAGCAGTACGGCCTTCCCGAACCGAAAGCGAAAAAGTAGACTCAGCCGCGATGAAAGAAATCGCAGATCCTTGTGTCGGGCATTTTGTTAAATACCTGCAAGGGGAGAAAAACGCCTCGGAACATACGGTCAGCAATTACCTGATCGATATCCGGCAGTTCATTGAGCTGATCTGGGGCGAAGAGGCCAAGCCGCCGTATAACTGGAAAGAGGCCGACCGCCTTTCTGCCCGCAAGTTCCTCGTCTTTTTCCAGAAGTTGGAAATGGAACCGGCGACGACAGGCCGCAAGCTGTCGGCGTTGCGTTCGTTTTATAAATTTCTGGTGCGCGAAGAATATGTGCCGATCAATCCGTTCAGCGGACTGCATTTGCCGAAGAAGGGCAGTTATCTGCCTGCGGTTCTTTCAGTGAATGAAATTGAGCAGTTGCTGGCGGCGCCGCACGCTATGGCGGCGGCGGAGAAACCGCTCGGCCTGTTTCAGGAATATATTCCGGTGCGCGATACCGCCATTCTCGAAGTGCTCTACAGCACCGGCATGCGTATCGGCGAGCTGGTGACGACGACCGAATCACGGATTGATATCCTTTCCGGCATTGTCAGCGTGCTCGGCAAAGGCAAAAAAGAACGGCTTTGTCCGCTCGGCCGTCCGGCGGAGCGGGCTTTGCAGAATGCGCTGGCGTGGCGGCAGGATATCTGGCTGTCGCTCGGCATGAAGGGCGACCCGAGGAAAGTGATTTTTCTGAATAAACACGGCGGGCCGCTCACGGCTCGTTCGATTGAACGGATGCTGAAAACGTATGTCGGGTATTGCGGCCTCAAGCCGACCATTTCGCCGCATGCCTTGCGCCACAGCTTTGCCACGCACCTGCTGGATAACGGCGCTGACCTGCGCAGTGTGCAGGAACTGCTCGGCCACGCCAGCCTCTCGACCACCCAGATTTACACCCACGTTTCTGTGGAAAAACTGAAGCGGGTTTACGAGGAAGCGCATCCGAGGGCGTAGGGAAAACGATGAAGTATGAACGATGAATGCTGAAAAAGTATTCTTCCAACCTTTGGAAATTGAATATTGAGAATTGAATATTGAGCCTTGAACGGGAACACTCCGTCGATGATTTGGATTTTATACAACCTGTTTTTCCCGGTCGCTTTTTTGTTTATGCTGCCGAAATTCATTTTGCGAATGGCGCGGCGCGGCGGCTACCGGCGTCATTTCGAGCAGCGGCTTGGAATCTACGGACGCAGCACCTCAGCCAAACTGGCGGAAGGCCGCCGCATCTGGATCCACGCCGTCAGCGTCGGCGAGTTGTTTGTGGCGTTGCGTTTTATTGAGGAGTACCGCAAAGAACATTCCGAAGCGCTGTTTGTGCTGAGCACCAACACTTCGACCGGTCATGCTCTGGCCGACCAGAAAATGGATCCTTGTGATGTGCTGATCTATTTCCCAATCGATCTGCCATTCGTTATGCATCGTGTTTTCAGCGTCATTAAACCGCTTCAGGTGATTCTGGTGGAGTGCGAGTTCTGGCCGAACATGGTGCGGCAGGCGCATCGGCGCGGCATTCCGGTGGCGCTGATCAACGGACGGATTTCCGATTCCTCGTTCAAAGGGTACATGCTTCTGCGTCCGTTCACCCGCCGTCTGCTCGAAATGATCAATCCGGTCTGCGTGCAGGGACGGCAGGATGCGGAACGCATCATCGCCATGGGTGCGCGGCCCGAAACGGTGAAAACGCTCGGAACCGCCAAGTATGATCTGCCGCCGCCCGCCGGCGATGCGGACGCCGCCGCCCGCGCGGTGCTCAAAAAGATTTCGGTCTCAGAGAGCGCACTCATCCTGCTTGGCGGTTCAACCTGGCCCGGCGAAGAAGAGGCGCTCTGCCAAATTTATAAGAATCTGCGCCCGCAGCATCCGGAACTTTTCCTCGTGCTGGCACCTCGCCACGCCGAGCGCCGCGACGACGTGGTCAAAACGCTCCAGGCTCAGAGTCTTTCTTTCGTTCTGCGAAGCCGGATGAGCGGCGGAAGTGAAAAGCCTGATGTTCTGGTGGTGGACACCACCGGCGAGCTGATGAATTTTTATGCCGCCGCCGATGTGGTGTTTGTCGGCAAGAGCCTTTGCGAACATGGCGGACAGAATCCGATCGAGCCGGCGCTGTTCGGCAAACCGATTGTCGTCGGGCCGAATATGGAAAACTTTCCGTCTGTTGTGGATGATTTTCTCGCGGCAAAAGCCTTGCGGCAAGTCGCCGATTTCCAAACCTTGGAAAAAAACATCGAGGAATTGCTGGCCAACTCTGTCGCCCGTGTGCAACTTGGTACCGCCGCACGCGGCGTCATTGAATCCCGTCGCGGTGTGATTAACAAAATGGTCGGGGAGGTTGGTTGTGCCATCTGATATTTACAAACTGCAGGAACCTCCGGCTCCAAGCCGGGGAACGCGCTCAGCAGTTTCCCAACGTCGGAATGAGTATCTGCGGGCGATCGGCGAGGAGGTTGTGCCTCACCATCGGCACCATCCTCGCAGGCAGCATCACCGATCTTTCGGGAAGAAAGTCGCGTTTTTCGGTTTCGGTGTGCTGGCTCTGTTGGCTGCTTTAATTATAATCGGTTCGGTTCTGTTGGCTATCCATGCCGGAACGGTGGAGCACGGGGCACCGGCGAACGGGGCGACGCTAGATAATACTTTTTCCCGGTAAAAAGAACTGTCAAACGGAACGCGAATCATTACTCTGACACCACTATGTCCTCATCCGATATCTATGAAGTGAAAGAACCGCCGTGGGCGAAGAAGGCGGAGCCGCCCAAAAAACGCCGCCAGCGCCGTCATCAGGAAACATTTGACGAGGTCGTTAACAAAGACATTTCGGCGACGCACCGCCGCCGTAGCCGCAACAGCGGGTTTCGCCGGCTTCGGCATCGGCTGAAGAAGTATCCCAAGTTCAGCAAAAAATTCTGGATCAGCATTCTGGGCTCGGCGGGACTGATTCTGGTTCTGTTAATCGTCTGGGATATGTTTTTCCGTTATCCAGGTCCTCTGGCTAAGCCCATACCGGCTGTTCCCTCCGCCGAGGTAAAGTAAAAGTTTTAGAGTGCGGCGCTTCGTATGCGCCGCTTTTGAAAGCGGTGATACGGCATAGCCTTTATCACCGCACTCCAAAAAATCACTGCCAGTTTTTAAACAGGTCGTTGAAGAAGGCGTTGGTTTTGTTTCTCCATCCCTTCCAGACTGGCGGAACCTTGCGGGCGTAGGGCGGCGGGCTCACATCCACATCGGCGGACTGTTCGACCGTGAACCATCCCTGACTCATCTGCTGCATATAGACCGCCCGGTATTCCGCGCCTGCCGCCTGATAGATGAAGATGGCGATCAGGACGAGGATGAAGTCCCCGTGAAACAGTCCGAAAATTCCGCCGATGACGGACATGATGCGTCCGATGCGTGCGGCGAGCGCGGTAGCTTTTAGTCGGCCAAGGCGCGGTGTCATGAAAGCGCGGAAGATGCGTCCGCCATCCATCGGGAACGACGGCAGCAGATTGAAAAGAAACAGCGCCAGGTTGACGGCGGAAAGAATGTAGAGAAGCACGGCCAGCGGCACGATACCCAGCGCGGCAAAAAGTTCTCCGATGAAGCGGCAAAGCAGCGCGAGCAGGGCGCTGACGGCCGGGCCGGCGAAAGCGACGAGAAACTCGTCTTTCGGACGGGAAGGGATGTTGTTCATTTTGGCGACGCCGCCGATCGGCAGCAGCATGATTTCGCTCACTCGGCACCCCTTGCGGATGGCGACCCAGGAATGACCCAGTTCGTGCAGTGCCACGCAGACGAAGACGCCGGCCGCGCAGAGCAGGCCGAAGAAAAATCGGGCGACACCGAACCACCGCGCGAACTGCATGGCAAGGAATGGAAGCAGAATAATCAGTGTGATATGCACCCGCACCGGGATGCCCATGACATGAGTTAGCAGATAAGAGCGTTTAATCATAAAATCCTTTATTTGCAGAGAGTGTTGAGGCTTTGGGCTGGGGAGTCAAGTTTGCGGGCGCGGAGGATTGACGGGGTGGGGGGGTTCCGGTAGGGTTCGCGGGATTTTATGAAAAACAGCCCCTGGCGGGGCGCAAAGCAAAGGGAGAATAGAATGGCTATCAAAGTTGGTATTAACGGTTTCGGGCGCATCGGCCGCATGGTTTTCCGTGCCGCCGCTGATCGTAAAGACATCGAAGTGGTCGGCATCAATGACCTGCTGGATGTGGAATATCTGGCTTATATGCTGAAGTTTGACTCCGTACACGGCCGCTTCAACGGCACGGTCGAAGTGAAAGACGGCAAACTGGTCGTCAACGGCAAAGCAATCCGCATCACCGCCGAAAAAGATCCGTCGAACCTCAAGTGGGGCGACATCGGCGCGGAAGTCGTCGTCGAATCCACCGGCTTTTTCCTGACTAAGGAAACGGCTCAGAAGCATATCGACGCCGGCGCGAAGAAAGTTGTTCTTTCCGCTCCGTCCAAAGACGACACTCCGATGTTCGTTTGCGGCGTCAACACCGACAGCTATGCCGGTCAGACCATCGTTTCCAACGCTTCCTGCACCACCAACTGTCTGGCTCCGGTCGCCAAGGTTCTGAACGACAAGTTCGGTATCAAGCGCGGTCTGATGACCACGGTTCACGCCGCCACGGCGACGCAGAAGACCGTTGACTCTCCTTCCTCCAAAGACTGGCGCGGTGGACGCGGCATTCTCGAAAACATCATCCCGTCCTCCACTGGCGCGGCCAAAGCGGTCGGCGTGGTGATTCCTCAGCTGAAGGGCAAGCTCACCGGCATGGCCTTCCGCGTACCGACCTCCGACGTATCGGTTGTCGACCTGACCTGCGAACTGGTCAAGGAAGCCAGCTACGAAGAAATCTGCGCGGCGATGAAGGAAGCTTCCGAAGGCGCGCTCAAGGGCATTCTCGCTTACACCAAAGACGATGTGGTTTCGACCGACTTCCGTCACGAATCCTGCACCTCGATCTTTGATTCCAAAGCGGGTATCCAGCTCGACAAGACCTTCGTTAAAGTCATTGCCTGGTACGACAACGAGTGGGGTTACTCCTGCAAAGTTCTCGACCTGATCAAAGTGATCAGCAAGTAAGCAGACCACCGCTCAGTGCAAAAGCCGCTCCGGATTCCGGGGCGGCTTTTTGCTTTCCGGCGAAAACACGCTTCCAAAGGTTGGAATAATCGAATATAAACTTAGAAAGGTTTGGCAACAGTGCTGTTGGGGGTAATACCAAACCGTATGACATTCGGTACAGGCGCGGCCATCGTCCGCACCCACAGTAAGAACGATTTCCTGTAGCCGCGTCCGTTGGGCGCGGTAATAAAAACCGGAAGTCATGCGAAATTGGCATAAGGAGAGTTATGAACGAACCGATTCGAATTGAGCCTTTGATTTTGACCCTGCGCGGCCAGAAAGTGATTTTGGATGCCGATCTTGCCGGACTTTACGGAGTTCAAACCAAAGTGCTGAATCAGGCGGTGAAACGTAATGTCGACCGTTTCCCGGCGGATTTGATGTTTCAACTGACCACTCAGGAGTGGCGCAACTTGAAGTCACAATTTGTGACTTCAAATCTGGAACATGCTGAAATGGAAGAAGATAAGAGTAACCGGTCACAAATTGTGACCGGTTCCCAGCGGCATCGCGACCCGCGTTTTCTGCCGTTCGTCTTTACCGAACACGGGGCGATGATGGCGGCTATGGTGCTGAACAGTCCGGAAGCGGTGGCGATGAGCCTGTTTGTGATACGGGCCTTTGTCCGGATGCGCGAACAGCTTGCCGCCAACGCCGCGATCCTGAAACGGCTGGCGGAAATTGATAAAACCCTGCTGGAACACGATCAGGCTCTCGGGCTGATCTGGGAGCAGCTTCAACCCTTGCTCGCTCCGCCGCCTGATCCACCGAAAAGGCGAATCGGCTTTCATCAGGACTGATCCTTCGGATTCCGGAGCGGCTTTTTGCTTTTTAAATGTTGGACAAACTGGGGGGGGGGGATATTTTAAGCATCATCGATGCAAGAGCATCGCATTTCGAGAAAGAGGTGCCGCCGATGAAAAAATGGATAAAGATTGCCGGGATGTTGATTCTGACGCTGTCTGTTATGACGCAGGCCGAAGGTTACCCGTACACGACTAATATCACCATCAACATTCCCTCGAACCAGCAGGTTCTTGTCTCGTACGCTTATGAATCCACAAATAACACCATTAATGAATTGTTTGCGGGACTTCCTAGTCTTTCAGAAGTCTCCCTGTGGGGTGCTAATATGGCCTGGAAGCCTTACATGAAGGCTGGTCGATCCGGATGGGGAGCTGGCGGGACGAACAGGCTCACAATAGGCACTGCGGCTATTATATGGTCCCCCGCAGCGACAAATGTTTATTTTTCAGGCTCGATTCCTTCCGCCGTTTCAACGGCTGTCTATAAGGTGAACGGGTATACCTGGATGGGTTATCCCTATCCTGCCGACGTGGCGTTCACAAATACGACGATTGCCAAGACGGCTGCCAACGGCGACAAAATTCTGTTTTGGAGCAACAGCAACTGGGTTGTTTACAGCAAGCTTCGGACTGGATGGCAGTCCGGCGCAACCAACCTTGTGCTGAAAAATTGCGGCGCGTTTGCCTACTTCGCGTATACGAATTCTGCCGTGTACGAGATCCGGCCCTAGACGTTTTGATTTTTGTTTGCAACATATGGAGATAAGATGAAGAAAATATTAGCCATGTTATTGCTGGGGTTCACTACGACCTCGTATGGCGTCGTGAATATTAACTGGGCGGCCAGTGGCGGGTTTTACTTTAATGCGGATCCTTACGTGGGGATTCTGGGGGACGGCACCGGGAATTCAACCAGAGCGCAGTTGATGTACAGCCCCGATGCTACTCAAGATGCCGGTAATGTCGGTACTGGTATTGGTCTCGACGGAGCAGGCCTTGACAATGACGTGATTCTGGCTTCAGTTACCATCACCGAGGATGGCGTTCCGGGAAACATGGATGATTACGCCTGTTTTGCGGAAAACTATACAGGGCCGTTTACTGCCGGTTATGTGTATACGCTGATATTTCAGGATAATGTCTACGGGGGAAACGACTGGTATTATTACACTCCGATGGTTCCTTTGCAGGATATAACCAGCGGATTCCCTCAAATCATAGAGATGAACACGGACAGGATGTATGGAGATGCCATTGATTTCGGTCCAAACGTATGTCAAAAACTCGCCCCCTCATTGAAGGAGCTGACGGTTAACGGCGGCACCGGCGGTGGATCGTACGCCAACGAGGAGCAGGTGGAAATCTCAGCGGACGCTCCGGTAACCGGAAAGGCCTTCAGCCGGTGGATTGGCGATACACAGTATGTGGCGAGCGTGACTTCGACGACCACCACGGTGACCATGCCGGCTCAGGATATTGCCCTGACCGCGACGTACGTGGACATCTACTACACGCTGACGGTCAACAGCGGAAGCGGTAGCGGGTCGTACACCAACGGAACGAGGATAACGATCGAGTTTAATCCTATTATCATGCAAATTTGGCCCCGCCCGGAAATAACCTTTATTACGTGGACTGGTGCCGTCCAGTATGTGGCGAACGTGGCTTCGCCGACCACCACGGTAACGATGCCGGCAGCCAATATCACTGTGACCGCGATCTATACCGTCTTCCAACCTCCGCTGCCGGATGACGATTCAGATGGTGACGGCATGAAAGACTGGGAGGAATACATTGCCGGAACCAATCCGAGCAATTCGGCATCCAGCTTCCGTGTAACAGAAAACTCCCGAAACGTGTTGGGCTGGAATGCCGTTTCCGGGCGGGTCTATTCGGTTTACTGGACGACCAATCTGCTGACCGGTTTCCAATGTCTGGAAAGCAATATTCCGTGGACACAAGGGAGTTTCACCAATTCAACGGACGTTCCCTGCGGCTATTACAAGATCGGCGTCCGGCTTGAGAACTGATCTGTAGCGCAGAACGCGACAGGGGCATCGCCTCTGCCTTTTTCCAAGGTCTGGAAAACAGAACCGGAGTCAGATTGACTCCGGCCTTTTTTTCCTTATATTCGGGGCTCATTTTTAAACCCTTCGACTCCGCTCCCGCCTTCGCCAAGGCTATGGCGGGCAAGCAGGGCAGGCCAACTTGAAAGGAAATAGAAGATGAAGAAACTGACGATTCGCGATGTGGATGTGAAGGGCCATCGGGTTCTGATGCGTGTGGATTTCAATGTGCCGGTCAAAGACGGCAAAGTAGGCGACGTGACCCGTATCACCGCCGCCATTCCGACGATCAAGTATGTGCTCGAAAAGGGCGGCTCACTTGTTCTGATGAGCCATCTCGGCCGCCCGAAGGGCAAAGGCTACGAAGCCGAATTCAGCCTGAAGCCGGTTGCCGCCAAACTCGAAGAACTGCTCGGCAAGCCGGTCAAGTTCGGCGCGGATTGCGTCGGCGCGGAAACCATCGCTCAGGCCAAGGCGCTCAAGGCCGGCGAAATCATGGTGGTCGAAAACACCCGTTTTTATAAGGAAGAGGAAGGTAAAGCCAAGCTGGCCGACGACGCCACGGACGAGCAGAAGAAAGCCGCCAAGGCAGAAATGAAAGCTAAGCAGAAAGAGCTCGCCAAGAAGCTGGCCGAACTCGGCGACGGCGAAATCTACTGCAATGATGCTTTCGGTTCCGCGCACCGCGCTCACGCTTCCACCGCAGTGGTCTGTCAGTTCTACAAAAAGAACGTCGCCGGCTTCCTGATGGAAAAGGAAATTGATTACCTCGGCAAGGCGCTCGAAGCACCGGAAAAACCGTTCGTTGCCATCATCGGCGGCGCGAAAATCTCCGGCAAGATCGATGTCGTCACCAGTCTGATGAGCAAGTGCGACGCGATTCTGATCGGCGGCGGCATGGCTTACACCTTCTACAAAGCGCAGGGCTTCAAGGTCGGCAACTCGCTGGTCGAAGACGACCGCGTCGAAATGGCCAAAGACATTCTCGCTCAGGCTAAAGCCAAAGGCGTGAAGCTGATGCTCCCGATTGACAATCTCGCGGCGGACAAGTTTGACGCGGCGGCGAATACCAAGGTCGTCGGCGAAAACATTGATGACGGCTGGATGGCGCTTGATATCGGCCCGAAGACGATCGCGCTCTACTGCGCTGAAATCGCCAAGGCCAAAACCGTGGTCTGGAACGGCCCGATGGGCTGTTTTGAAATGGCTCCGTTCGCCAAAGGCACCTTCGCGGTCTGCCAGGCGGTGGCCGATTCCGACAGCGTCAGTATTATCGGCGGTGGCGACAGCGTGAGCGCCGTTAATAAGAGCGGCCTGGCCGACAAGATGACCCATATCAGCACCGGCGGCGGCGCGAGCCTTGAGTTCCTCGAAGGCAAGCAGCTTCCCGGCGTCACCGCGCTGACCGATAAGTAACTTTTAAAAACAAACAGGAGAATCTAATGAGAAAGAAAATTATTGCTGGTAACTGGAAGATGAACAAGACGGTTGCCGATGCCTTGACGCTGGTCAAAGGGATTCAAGCCGAGCTGGCCGGGAGCACTGAGGTTGAAGTCGTAGTTTGTCCGCCGTTTACCGCGCTCAAGTCCGTCGGCGATGTGCTGACCGACAGCCAGATCAAGCTGGGCTGTCAGAATATGAGTTCGGAAAACGACGGGGCTTATACCGGCGAGATTTCCCACACCATGCTCAAGGAGCTGTTCGTCAAGTATGTCATTCTCGGCCACAGCGAGCGCCGACAGTATTATAAAGAAACTGACTTCTGGGTGAACAAGAAGGTCAAAAAGGCTCTTGAAACGAATCTGCGCCCGATCGTCTGTGTCGGTGAGAAGCTCGAAGAGCGCGAAGCCGGCAACACCGAAAAGGTTGTCGAAGCGCAGGTGCGCGGCAGTCTGGCCGACATCACTGCGGAACAGTTTGAAAACGTCGTCGTCGCCTACGAGCCCGTTTGGGCGATTGGCACCGGCAAAACTGCGACCAGCGAGCAGGCTCAGGAAGTCCATGCTTTCATTCGCGGCATCATCCGCGACATGGTCGGCGAAAAAGCGGCTAAAGGCCTGCGTATTCAGTACGGCGGAAGCATGAAAGCCTCCAATGCCAAGGAACTGCTTTCCCAGCCTGACATCGACGGCGGACTGATTGGCGGCGCGGCGCTCGAAGCCCGTTCCTTCGTCGACATCGTCAAAGCAGGGCTGTAAACGGACGGAAGCGGAATTTATACTCGCAATTCCGCCCCTAAAGCCTAAAGTTCAAAACTTCTGGAGGTAAAAATGACCATTATTCGTACACTGCTTATCATTCTCGAAGCCGCATGCAGCCTATCGCTGATCGGTCTGATTCTGCTGCAAAAATCTAAAGACGGCGGCCTCGGTCTCGCTTTCGGTTCGGGCAGCAACGATTCTTTGTTCGGCGCCCGCGCCGGTAACGTGCTCACCAAAGCCACCGTCGGCATCGGCATCGTTTTCCTTGTGAACACGCTGATTCTCGGCATGCTTTTCGCGGGCAGTGCCAGCACGTCGCTGGTTGATAAGGAGCTCAGCGCCCGGCCGATCCCGATGCAACAGTCCGCTATGCCTCGGCAGGCAGTTCCGGCGGAGCAGGAAATCCCGGTTGTTCCTGCGAAGTAACGGAAAGGCCTCCATGGAACGGCGGATCAGCGGCAGGACATGTTTCCTCCACGGTTCCGCCGTTTTTCTTTTTCTGCTCCTGACCGCCTGCGGACGAAGCGATCTCGACACGTTGCGTTTCAAGGGCGAGCAGGTTCTCTATGGGCAGACGGCCCGCATCAAAGGACTCGATCCCGCGAAAGCAGGCGACGTCGCCTCTTCTATGGTTGTCGGGCGGGTCTATGAGGGCCTTCTCGAATATTCCTATCTGGATCGTCCGTACCACCTTCAGCCGATGCTCGCCGCCGCCCTGCCGGACGTTTCTGCCGACGGACTCACCTACACCTTTCGTATCCGCCAGGGAATTTATTTTCAGGACGATCCATGCTTCCCCGGCGGGAAAGGGCGCGAACTGACGGCGGAGGATTTCGTTTATTCCATCAAGCGTGTTGCCGATCTGAAAAATGCCTCTTCCGGCTACTGGGCGTTCAACGGGCGCATTGCCGGTCTTGACGGATTCCGCGCCGCGTCGTCGGGCGATGCTCCGACGGATTACAATGTTCCTGTCGAAGGTCTGCGCACGCCGGACCGTTACACGTTTCAGATTCAGCTTAAAGAACCCTATCCACAACTGCTGTGGATTCTGGCTATGAACTATGCATTCGCCGTGCCGCGCGAAGCGGTTGAATTTCACGGCGATCAGTTCGTCAACCATCCGGTCGGCACCGGCCCGTACATTCTCGAGACGTCGAAGAGCAACTACCGTATCGAATTTGTCCGCAACCCGAAGTGGGCCGAGACCGGCCGCGTTGAACTCTATCCATCCACCGGAACCGAAGAGGCCCGCGCCGCCGGACTGCTTGACGATGCCGGCAAACCGGTTCCGTTCGTTGACCGCATCGTGCAGTATGTTGTCGACGACGCCGCGACGACCTGGATGATGTTTCTGTCCGGGCAGTTCGGCTATAGCGGCATTTCGCGCGACAATTGGGACGCCGTCATCAAGCCGGGAAAAGGGCTTATCGAAGAATTTAAAGAACAGGGCGTCACCCTGCTTTCGAGTCCGACGCTCAGTATTTATTACATCGGCTTCAATCTGGATGATCCAGTCGTCGGGAAAAATAAAAAACTGCGGCAGGCGCTTTCGTGCGCATTCAATCCGGAGCTGCTGGTACAGTATTATAACGGACGCGTTACTCCGGTGTACGGTCCGCTGCCCGGTCCTCTTGCCGGGTTTAAACCCAAACCGACCGCCTATTCATACAACATCGAAAAATCCAAACAGCTTTTGATCGAAGCCGGTTATCCGAACGGTATTAACCCCGCGACCGGCCGCCGCCTTGAGCTGATGCTCGAAGTCGGCGATGCAACACCTGATGTGCGGCAGGTTGTCGATTTGATGGCCGGCATGTTCGATAAAGTCGGTGTCGTGCTGAAAGCCAACTACAACAACTGGCCGGCGTTTCTCGATAAGATGGATCGCCGCCAGGCTCAGCTTTTCCGGCTCGGCTGGACCGCCGACTATCCGGATGCCGAAAACTTTCTTCAGCTCTTCTGCGGCGCGAACGCTTCGCCCGGCCCCAATCACAGCAACTACGCCAATTCCGAATTTGACCGGCTTTACGAGCGGATGCGCACGATGCTTCCCGGGTCGGAAAAAGACCGCCTCTGTGAACAGATGGCGGATATCGTCATCGAAGACTGCCCGTGGGTCTTCATGTACCAGCCGATGGATTTTGCCGTCGTTCACAACTGGATCAAGAATTACAACCTCCACGATTTTCCCTACACCATGGCCAAGTACCGCCGCATTGACAACGGTGCCTGGGATGAGTGGAAAGCGAAGCAGGGGAGGAAAAACTGATGCTTCGTTATATCGGCAAGCGAATCCTCCAGATGATCCCGACGGTGTTCGGCGTCATCCTGATCACGTTTGTTCTCTTTAACATCGTCGGCGGCAGTCCGGCTCAGCAGGTGCTCGGCCCGCATGCTCAGGCCGACACGCTCGAACAGTTTGACGAGCAGCGCGGCTTCAACAAACCGCTTTTCATCGGCACCCGCACCGGCACTCGCGCCTATGCCGACTCTGACTTTGAGCGTACCGCCGGTGACTGGCTGGGGAAGGAGGGCGTTACATGGACCAACGGCACCGTCATTCTCGCCGCAGGCGGCGAATATGCGCTGCCGGTCAAATTCGCTTTGCGCACCAATTGTGAATACGAACTGGAGATCGAAGGGCGCACCGCCGGGTTTCCAATGTTTGGAGAAAATCAGCTCAAGCTTTCCAAGGATTTGAAAAAAATCAGCCTGAAGTTCCAATCTCTGGAAAAAATTATACCGGGCAACGCACCGGTTGAAATCCGCTCCATCAAGCTGCGCCGTGTGATGAGCAATCCATTCGACTCGCAGTTCACGTTTTATCTCAACCGGCTTGCGCATCTTGATTTCGGTGTATCGCACAGCACCAACCAGCGCGTTTCCAAACTGCTGTTCGACGGCATCGGCCCGTCGCTGATGCTGACCGTGCCGATCTTTTTCATCGGTCTGATTACGGCCATCATGCTTTCGCTCTTCTGCGCCTTCTGGCGCGACACGTGGGTCGATCGCTTTTTCGTCGTTTTCTCCGTCGCGCTGATGAGCGTCAACTATCTGGTCTGGATTGTCGGCGGGCAGTACCTGCTGGGGTTCAAGCTTGGCTGGTTTCCCGTCTGGGGCTTTGAAGACCCGCGCTACCTGATCCTGCCGGTTGTTATCGGCGTCTTCAGCGGACTCGGCGCCGAGCTGCGTTTCTATCGCACCATTATGCTCGATGAAGCGCATCGTGACTATGTCCGTACGGCGCAGGCCAAAGGCGTCAGCCGCGCCGGCGTGCTGTTCAAGCACGTTTTGAAAAACGCAATGATTCCGATCATCACCAACACTGTCATCGCCATTCCGTTTCTCTACACCGGCAGTCTGCTGCTCGAAAGTTTCTTCGGCATTCCCGGTCTTGGCTATCTCAGCATCAACGCCATTAACTCGTCCGATGTCGATGTTGTCCGCGCCATCGTGCTGGTCGGCTCTATCATCTTTGTCATCACCAACCTCTTAACCGACATCTGCTACGCGCTGGTTGACCCACGGGTAAAATTGAAATGAGCGAAAAAGGAAACAGTCTGTGGAGTGATGCCTGGCGGCGGTTGAAAAAGAACCGTCTGGCGATGATTTGTCTTGGTGCCGTTGTGGTTTATACGGTGCTGGCGGTCTACGGCGAAGTGGTTTATCGCTACTATCAGGCAAAAGATCAGACCGCTTTTTACCAGAAGACCGATCTCGATCAGGCCTACCAATCGCCTTCTTCCAAGCATTGGATGGGCACCGACGCGCTTGGACGCGACGTGACGCAGCGGCTGATTCAGGGAACGCGCATCGCCTATAAAGTTGGCATCATCACCGCGCTCATCGCCATCCCGATCGGCGTTTTCTTCGGCTGTCTGGCGGGTTACTTCGGCGGGCGGGTGGACAGCTTTGTCGTCTGGCTTTATTCCACGGTCGCCTCTATGCCGGGACTTTTGTTTATTCTCGCCATCGCCATGGTGGTGGGGAAGGGGCTGCTTGGCATTTACCTCGGCATTGGACTCACCACCTGGGTTGGACTCTGCCGACTGATCCGTGGCGAAGTGATTAAGCATAAAGAGCAGGCCTACGTCATGGCGGCGAAAGCGCTCGGGCTGAGCTGGCCGCGCATTTTGTTCCGCCACATCCTGCCGAATGTTTTCCACGTCATCATCGTCACCTTCACTCTGCGCTTCCCGGCGGCGGTCAGCACCGAAGTGTTCATGAGCTTCCTCGGCATCGGCGTTGTCAGCGAACCGTCATGGGGCGTCATGATCAACAGCGCGCGGATGCGGCTCTGGCAGGGCGTCTGGTGGGAAATGACCTTTGTCACACTGGCCATCTTCGGCCTTGTACTCGCCTTCAACCTGCTCGGCGACGCTTTGCGCGACGCCCTCGATCCGCGTCTCCGCACCGAAGGAAATTAAAATGGAAACAGAAGTAACCATTATCGGCGGCGGGGTGATCGGGCTGGGGATCGCGGCGCGGCTGGCTCCGAAGGTTAAGTCGCTGGTGCTCTTTGAGCGGCACGACGCCTGGGGGCAGGAAATTTCCTCGCGTAACAGCGAGGTTCTCCATTCCGGAATTTATTATGCACCCGATTCGCTGAAGGCCGCCTTTTGCGCGAAAGGCCAGCGCATGCTGTATGAACTTGCGGCGGAGGCTGGCATCCCGCACCGCCGCTGCGGGAAAATCATTATTGCTTCGTCGGAGTCCGAAGAAGCGGATCTGCTTCGTTTAAAATCGTGCGGCGAGCGCAATGGTGCGGAAGGGCTTCGTTTATTGACCGGCGCAGAGGTGGTGGCGCGCGAACCGGCGGTGAAAGCGGTGGCAGGACTGCTGGCTCCGGACTCAGGCATTATCAACGCCCATGCGCTGATGGATGCTCTGGCGGCCCGTGCGCAGGATGCCGGCGCCGACCTGATCCGCGGGGCCGAAGTGACCGGCCTTGAGAAAGTTTCCGATGGTTGGAAAATTTCTTATCGCGACGCGGACGGCGAAGACACGCTAACATCCCGCGTGGTCATTAATAGCGCAGGACTCGGCGCTCAGGCGGTGATGGCGATGGCGGGCGTTGATCCCGAAGCGGCGGGACTGAAACTGCATCTCGCCAAAGGCGAATATTTCACGGTGCCGTCCAAATACCGGAACCGACTGAACTCCATGGTCTATCCGGTGCCGCACAAAAATCTGACTGGGCTCGGGGTTCACACCGTTCCAGATCTGTCCGGAAGCTTTAAGCTGGGACCGAACGCCTTTTATGTGAACACGATCAATTACACGGTTGACGAATCTCACGCCGCGGAATTTTACGAAAGCGCCCGCAAGTATCTGCCGTTTCTTCAGCCGGACGATCTGGTTCCGGCGATGAGCGGCATCCGCCCGAAGCTGTCGGCGGAAAACGAACCGGCCCGCGATTTTTATATCCGGCACGAAGCGGAGCGCGGCGCGGCGGGCTTTTTTAATCTGGCGGGGATGGAATCGCCGGGCCTGACCTCGTGCTGCGCCATCGGTGATTATATTGCCGGGATGGTCTGCGATTATCTCTGATCGCTGTTCCAACCTTTGGAAAACTATTTTTCCGGCGGTGGGGCAATCATTTCCAGTTCGAACAGTTCGCCGATAAAGTCGGGCGCGGCGCGATTCTGCAGGAATGAAAGCATTTTGTCGGTGAAGTAGTGGCCGGAGGCCGAACGGACTGGCGACGTGTACGCTTGCTTGAGCCGCTTACGGTAGAGCGTCGAACCGTCGGCGATCGAGGTGAGTTTCACTTCCCACTCAAAACGGGCTTCAATTGTCCTCCAGCGAATCCAGTATTGCGCCATCAGCGGGCCGAGCAAGGTCATCAGTGGATATTTTTTATTCGCGCCGAGCTGTACGGTGCGGTAGTTCCAGACCGTGACGGTCAGCAGCGAATTGGCGTTGAATTTACGAGCCTCTTCTTCGTTTTCAACGGTGAAGATGCGTTGGTATTTTCCAGCCTGCGTCAGTGCGGAAACAATTTCCAGTCCGATGTCCTTTGAGGCCGATCCACTGGTGATGACCACGCCGCGGCCATCCATCAATTGTTGATAGAGCGGCTTGTCCGGCTTGAAGTTGTCTTTTTCAAGATCCGGATGGATGCGCGGAGGCAGGACGGCGACCCGCAGAGGCTGCGGTTCCGGACAGACCTTCAGTTTACGGATCGGGGTTTCAAACGATGTGGCGCAGCCGCAGAGTAAAAGCGAAACCGCCATTCCAGTGATAAACAATGGAACGGCGGTTTTCATGGACTTATTAATTGAGCGCAGGGGCACGCTTTATTTTTTGTCTACGACGATCGAATCTTTCGCAGGCATAACGACGATAACCGCACGGCGATTCATCCGTTTGTTCGCGGCGCTGTCATTGGCTGCGACCGGCTGGGATTCACCGCAAGCGACGGCTTTGAGGCGTTCAGGAGCGATTCCTTTTTCGTTCATGAGGTAATACAGAACCGCGATACTGCGATTGTAGGAGAGCTCCCAGTTGTCTTTCCATTTTGATTTCTGGATCGGGTCGCTGTCCGTGTGTCCTTCAATCGTGATGTCGCGGTCGGCGTATTCCTGCTGGATGATGGCCAGCACGCTGTCGAGCGTGGTTTTACTGCTCTGTTTGAGCTCGGCCTTGCCGGCGTCAAAGAGAACTTCGTTCAGAATGGTGAAGCGAATCTGACCGTTGACTGATTCAACCTTCACATTGTCCAGCGATGCAAGCTGGCGCTGAAGATCATTGATCTGAGCATCTTTGTCTTTCGCGCTGGCGCCATTGTCGTAGGCGTATTCATCAAGCGCATCGCCAACCAGTGCTCCAGCGGCAACACCGGCCACCACACCATATCCAGCACCTTCCAGACCACCCATGCCTCCGTGGTCAGCATGAGCCCAAATGGCTCCGATAGTTCCGCCTCCTACACCGCCGATAATAGCTCCCTGCTGTGCGGGGGTTAGCGGCACTTTGGGTGAACGGCAACCCGTGAAAAGAACACACGCAGAAAGAACGGTAACGGACAAAACACTTTTCATCCAATTCATTATATACCTCACTTAAACATCCAATTTCGACAAGAACACACTTTCCGACCGGAACGGGCACACGCCCGACAAGACCGATGGGAAGGGGTTTCTCTAAGATGCACACATGGTGATAGATACGCCAAAAAAGTCAAGCGCGGCAAAAAGATTTATTACGACCGTTTTCCAGATATCGGAAAGTGTCAGCTGACCGGTGTGATAAGCAGAGTATGAATGCGGCGCAGCGTGGCGTTCTGGATGGTGATTTCCAGGCCGGGTGCGGCGACTTTGGTTCCGATAGGCGGAATGGTGCCCAGTTCATTAAGAACGTAGCCGCCGATGGAGTCGTATTCTTCGCTTTCCGGAATATTCAGACCGAGTTCTTCATTGAGGTCGGCGACGGCAAGGCTGGCTTTGACAAGGATGGAACCGTCGGTTCGTTTCTGAATATCTTTTTCGGCGAGGTCATATTCGTCGCGGATTTCGCCGATGAGTTCCTCGATAATGTCTTCCATGCAGACAATGCCTGCGGTACCGCCATATTCATCGACAACGAGAGCCATGTGGAAGTGATGTGCCCGCATCTGCCGCAGAAGATCGTTGATCGGCATGGTTTCGGGAACCGCACTGAGTTTTTTGACGATATCTATGACCGGCCGAGTTTCTTCGCCGCTTGCAAAGAGGCGCAGCAGGTCTTTGACGTGCACGACTCCGGCGATGTTGTCGATGGTTTCCTCGTAAACCGGAAAGCGGGAATGGGATGACCTCTGCACTTTTTCAACGCATTCAGCAACCGTGCTGCCGGTACGAAGCCCCTCGATATTGACACGCGGCGTCATGATTTCGCGAACGACCGTTTCGCCGAATTCAAAGACGCTGCGGATGATTTCGCGCTCTTCCTCTTCCAGTTCTTCCTTACCGGTCTGATCAATCAGCGTCATGATTTCATCTTCCGGCGTGGGGCGGTCGTCTTCGTCGGCGGAGGAGAGGATGCGGGCGAGCAGTCCGCGCTCCATGGCGTAGATTGGCCAAACCACTGGTGTCAGCAGGCGGGTGACGACGATGACGAGCGGCAGGAAAAAAAGAGAAAGACGGTCGGCGTAACTTTCGGCCAGCACGAAGGGGATAACGCGGATGAAGATCAGGTAGAGCGGTGTCATGATCAGCATGAGTCCGATCCACTCGAACGCCCGCGAAAAGTGAAAAGCGTGGAAGGCGAAATAGATGGCGGTGATTTCGAAAAGCGTCAGGCAGAAGCGCAAGGAGGTGCGCAGCAGGTTCCAGTGTCCGGCCCAGCGTTCCAAAGAGGCTTTGGCCTGCGGTTTTTTTTCGGCCAGACGAAGAACCCCGGCGTTGCCGGTCTCGCGGAAAGCGGAGAAAAGCACGGACCAGAATCCGGCGGCCAAAAGCGCTGCGGCGCTGCAGGCGAGATGATTGAAATCGATGGCGTTCATGTCAGCTCCGTATCAGATTTTTGATCTCCGGTTGCAACTCAGCAAGCCAATGCAGTTCCGTGCGGCGCATGGCGGCGCGCCGGGCTGGTGTATCATCGTCGGCACCCGAAAGATGGTTAAACCCGTGGGCGATATAGAGAGCGAGCTCGGCGTTAATGCCGTCGTGTTGCAGACCTTCACGCACGGCGCATTCAACGTTAACGATAAGATCGCCGGTGTCGCCTTCTTCGCCGGGGATCGGATCGCCGCGGAAACTGATGACGTCGGTAGGACTGTCTTTGCCGAAAAATTCGCGGTTGTACTGCGTGATGCCAACATCATCCGTCAGTAGCAGGGCGACCTCCTGCCAGACGATTTCCGGGCCGACGGCTTCAAGCGCGGCGGCGAGTTTAGCGGTCAGCCGACGGATTGCCGGCAGATTGATCCGGCGTTTCTGCCGGTTTATCAAGGCGGTTTTCATTTTCAGGGCAGGCGATGTGATTTTTTTTCGAAGAGCTTCTGTTTCACAGAGACCTCTGTTTCTGCGGGATTTATACCCTGTGGCGGCAGGTTGCACGAATAATTTCCCGTTGGAAAATCCGGTCTGATTTCTTCCAACCATTGGAAACTCAGCGGACGGTGAGGGTTTGCCCATCGTAAACAACGGTCATGCCGGGGCGGATTTTGCGGCGCAGACGCAACTCGGTTTCGCCGTCCACGGTGACGAGTCCTTCGCTGATCACGATCCGGGCTTCGCCGCCGGTGCCGCAGAGGCGCGCGGCTTTCAGCAGTTTATCCAGTTCGATGTATTCACCGGTGATCTGGAACTCAGCCATGTTTTTTCCTTTGTGCGCGGACAAGCTCTAGTTCTTGGTGAGTGGCGCGGCGGCGGTTGTAGAGCGCGGCGACTTTTTCTTCGAGCGCCTGCCAGTCTTCAGGAGCTGCCGGGGTGTCGTAGTCCCAGTTTTCTTTATCGGAGCGTTTAAACTGCCACTTGATTCCTTTATTCATCGAAATCGCAATGCGCACGGTGAGCTTCACGCCGTCTTCGAGCTTTTCAATCCATTCGATATCACGTTTCATAAGATGCGTTATTTCTGCTTTTTAGCTTTGCTGCGGGTGGCGCCGGTGGAGGCATCCGCCTTTGACCACGTTTTGCGTGGTTTGTAGCTGTCGGTCTCATTGGTGTTCACCAGACTGTTTGTCGCCGAAGGGACAGGCTTCGGGGTGTCTTCAGCAAAAGCGAAGGTTGCGGCCAGCAGGATGACAGCGGTCAGGAGTAATTTCATGCCGTGTATATATACTCCGCCGCGTCCGGCGGAAAGGCAAAATCAGACACGAGGCTGCTTTCGGGAAGGATATTTTTGACTAATTCGCGTTCGTGCCATACCGTCCGGGCTTTAACAGTCAGGATCGGTGAATCATGATAAGCGCGTTTCTTTTGGCGACGGTTGCGGTTGTGCTGGCGGAGATGGGCGACAAGACCCAGTTGCTCGCGATGGCTTTTGCCACGCGCTTTCGCTGGCAGACGGTTCTTTGGGCCGTTCTGGCCGCGACGCTGGCCAATCATCTGCTGGCGGTTGTGGTTGGGAATGTCGTCACGCAATTTATACCCATGGCCTGGATCAAACTGGCCGCCGCTCTATCCTTCATAGGCTTCGCGTTGTGGACTATTCGCGGTGATAAACTGGACGGAGAAGAACGGGATCGCGGCCGAAGCCCGTTCTGGATCGTCGCCGTCGCATTTTTCATCGCTGAGATGGGGGACAAAACCCAGCTGATGACCATCGCGCTGGCCGCCGATCAAGCCGTTAAAATCGGCGGCACGGGATGGGCGGCCAAAGTTCAGCAGATTTTTCCGGTCTGGATGGGAAGCACATGCGGCATGCTGATCGCCGATGCGTTCGGCATTCTGGTCGGAATTGTTTTCCACAAGCACATTCCCGAGAAGGCAGTCAAATGGATCGCGGCCAGCTGTTTCGCCGGGTTTGGTCTGGTGGGATTGTACGAAGCGCTTATTCTGCTTCGTTAGCTTTATTTTCTTTGCGGCGTTCGCGGAAGAAGCCCTGAAGGATGGATTTACATTCCGCTTCCATGACGCCGGTCTGAATCTCGACACGATGGTTGAGGTCGGCGTGGTCGAGAATTTCAAATTTTGAACGCGCTCCGCCGCGCTTTGGATCGTCGACGCCCCAGACCACTTTTTTGAGGCGGGCGAGGACGATAGCTCCGGCGCACATGGGGCAGGGCTCTTTGGTGACGTACATGACGGCATCAGTCAGCCGCCAATTTTCGAGCGCGGCGGCGGCCTGTGTGATGGCTAGGATTTCAGCGTGGGCGGTCGGGTCTTTGAGCAGTTCCGTTTGGTTATGTGCTTTGCCGATGATCGTGCCGTCTTTGACGATAATCGCGCCGCAGGGCACTTCGCCCGCCTCGGCGGATCGCTCCGCCTCGCGCAGCGCCATGCGCATATAAATCACATCTTCTGAAAAGTTGTCGTCCATAAATTTCCAAACTCCGGGAAAACGGTAGCAGGTCTTCCGGACTTTGGAAACGCCGGACTGCGGAAACAGACCGGAATGAAAGGGCAATATTAAGAAGAACAACTTTGAAATGGGCGCGGGTCTCCGCTATACCTTCTAGCCGAACCGGAACCCAGCCATGTCAGACAAGAGCTACTACGTAACGACACCGATCTATTATGTGAACGACAAGCCGCACATCGGCCATGCGTACACTACGATCCTTGCCGACGTGCTGGCGAATTATCACCGTTTGCTTGGTGTTCCAACCTGGTTCCTGACCGGCACCGACGAACACGGTCAGAAGGTTCAGCAGGCCGCCGAAAAGAACGGGCTGACTCCGCAGCAGCAGTGCGATCAGACCGTCGTCCGTTTTCAGGAGCTCTGGAAACGTCTCGAAATCACCAATGACGATTTTATCCGCACCACCGAGGACCGCCACAAAGTGATCGTGCAGGAAGTACTGCAGGATCTGTTCGCCCGCGACGAAATTTACCGTGCGGACTATCAGGGCTGGTATTGCGTCGGCTGCGAACGCTTCTTCGCCGAAAAAGACCTCGTGGACGGCAACTGTCCCGAGTGCGGACGTAAAGTGGACGCCATTCAGGAAACCAACTATTTCTTCCGCATGAGCAAATATCAGGACTGGCTCATTGATTACATCGAGACACACCCTGAGTTTATTCAGCCGGACTTCCGCGCCAACGAGACGCTCGGCTTTCTGAAAACCAAAAAACTGCAGGACCTCTGCATCTCGCGGCCTAAGTCACGCCTCGCATGGGGCATCGAACTGCCGTTCGACAAGGATTTCGTCACCTATGTCTGGTTCGACGCGCTTCTGAACTACATCACTGCCATTGGCTACAAGCGCGACGACAAAAAGTTCAACCAGTGGTGGCCGGCGACGCACCAGCTCATCGGCAAAGACATTCTCACCACGCATACCGTGTATTGGCCGACCATGCTCAAGGCCATGAACGTGCCGCTGCCGAAAACGGTTTTTGCCCACGGTTGGTGGTTGACGGGCCGAACCAAAATGAGCAAGAGCCTCGGCAACGTCGTCAACCCGATGGAAATGGTCGACCGCTACGGCGTCGATGCCTTCCGCTATTTCCTAATCGCCGAAATGACGCTTGGACAGGACGCCTCGTTCACCGAAGAAGCTTTCATTCGCCGCTACAACAGTGACCTCGCCAACGACCTCGGCAATCTGCTGAGCCGCACGGTTAATATGCTTGGCCGTTACTGCGATGGTAAATTTCCAAAGATTGGAAACTCAGCTCTCGACGGCGCGCCGGAGAAAGAGCTTTGGGACACCGTTCAGCAGGCGGTTGTCGAAATGGAAAGCTCGATCGACACGATGCGGCTCAATGCGGGTCTCACCGCCGTGCTGACCGCCGTGCGCAAGGTGAATCAATATTTCGAAATCAAACAGCCGTGGACGCAGTCCAAAGAAGGTAAAACGGAAGAGGTCGGCATCACGCTGGCACTCGCCGCCGAAAGTCTGCGAGTCTGCGCCGCGCTGCTTTATCCGGTCATGCCCGAAAAAATGAGCGTACTGCGCGCCGCCTTCGGCCTCGGCAAACCCGATCCAAAACTGCTGCGCACCTTCGGCGTGATCAAAGCCGGAACCGCGATCAAGGAAACGACCCCGCTGTTTCCGCGCGTTGAATTTAAAAACGAAGAGGAAAAACCTGTGAATACTGAACCTGTGAAAGTCGAAGGCGTCATCACCTACGATGAGGTCATGAACGTGAAACTGCGCACCGCCAAAGTTCTCGCCGCCGAAAAAGTGGAAGGGGCCGATAAGCTCCTCAAGCTTCAGATCGAAGTCGGCGAAGAAAAGCGCCAGCTCGTCGCGGGAATCGCTCTGCATTACACGCCGGAACAGGTCGTTGGCAGAACCATCGTCATCGTCGCCAACCTCAAGCCTGCGAAAATCCGCGGCGTCGAATCACAGGGTATGCTTCTGTGCGCCTCCATCGGCGATCAAATGAAGCTGATCACGGTCGACGGCGAACTGCCCGCCACTGGCGCAGTGGTCAAGTAAGTTTGATGAAAACCTTGATTCTAGTGCGCCACGCCAAGGCGGAACATGGCAGTCCGTCTCTCGATGATTTCGACCGTCCCCTCAATCATCGCGGCAAACACGACGCATCCGCCATGGCTAAGCGGTTTAAGGAAACCGGCGTGCGGGTTGATGCGCTGATCAGCAGTCCTGCGGTTCGCGCGCTTTCCACCGCCGAAGACTTCGCGATGGAAATCAATTTACCCATTCAGACCGATGAACGCATTTATGAAGCTGGCCTGCGCGACCTGCTCGCTGTTGTACGCGAACTCGACGATCGTCACAGCTCGGTCATGCTGGCCGGACACAATCCGGGGATGAGCGATCTTTTGCATTACTTGGCCGGCGGAAACTGCGTCAACTTGCCGACAGCGGCTGTGGCCGTGATCGAACTGCCGCAGGAGTCCTGGCGGAATATTCCCGTGGGCAAAGGTGTATTAAAAAGCATCTCCAGCCCCAAAGAATAAACCGCCGGGGCAGATTACAGGCTCTTGAGCGCTTCTTCGCGGATCACTTTGCCCATCTCTGAGGTGGACGCCTTTTTATATCCTTCACGCCACAGGTCGGCCGTGCGCAGATTCTGCGTCAGCGCGGTTTCATAGCCCTTGCGGATCGCGGCGGCGGCTTTGGTCTCGCCGAGGAAATCCAGCATCATGGAAGCCGACAAGATCATCGCGACCGGATTGGCTTTGCCCTGACCGGCGATATCCGGCGCTGAACCGTGCACCGGTTCGAACAGTCCGTATTTTTCGCCGAGGCTGGCGGACGGCAGCAGTCCGAGCGAGCCGCCGAGCGTGGCGGTCGTGTCGGAAAGAATATCGCCGAACAGATTGCTGGTCAGGATGACATCGAACTGGCGCGGGTTCAGAACAACCTGCATCGTCGCGTTGTCGATGTAGAGGTGGTTGAGTTCAACGTCTGCGAATTCGGCGGCGTGCAGTTTTTTCACCGTGTCGCGCCAGAGGCGGGAAACATCCAGCACGTTGGCTTTGTCCACGGACGTCACTTTATTGCGGCGCTTGCGGGCCCAGTTGAAAGCGACACGGGCGACGCGCTCAATTTCCGGAACGGTATAGCGCATCGTGTTGAACGCTTCGAAGCCGTCGTTGCCGGTCGGCTTGCCGAAATAGATGCCGCCGACCAGTTCGCGCACGGTCAGCAGGTCTACGCCGGAAACGGCTTCGGGGCGGAGCGGAGAGGAATTGGCCAGCGCCGCCGGAACAGAAACCGGGCGCAGGTTGGCGAACACATTCAGTTCCTTGCGGATTTTCAGCAAGCCGGACTCCGGACGCATCGCGCCGGTGTAGTGATCCCACTTCGGGCCGCCCATCGCGCCGAGCAGCGTCGCGTCAGAGGCTTTGCAGGCGGCGATCACAGAGTCGGGCATCGGATCGTTGTACTTGTCGATCGCGGCGCCGCCAGCGGCCTGTTCGTTGTATTCCAATTTAAATCCGCATTTGGCCGACACCGCATCGAGCAGTTGAATGGTTTCCGCCATCACTTCGGTGCCGATACCGTCGCCGGGCATCACAGTAATTTTATACGTTTTAGACATGCCAACCTGCTTTCTTCGTTTAGTATCTAAAAAAATAAGACGTTGTTTTTAACAACTCGAGACCGCCTTGGAAACAGAATTTATGGGAAAAGGACTGATCCTCTTTGATATCGACGGAACCCTGCTTCACGCGCCGGGAGGACGGGCCGCTTTCGCGCAGGCCTTCAAGGAGGCTTTTGGCTGGGAGCAAGGTGTCGAGCATATCAACTTTTACGGCGCGACCGACCTCAACGTATTCCGCGGAATCTGCGTCGAGCGCGGTGTTGAACCGACGGCGGAAATGGAGCGCGCCTTTTTTGAACGGCTGGCTCCGGCGCTTAACTCCCGGCTGGCCGTCAATCCGCCGACTCTTTTTCCGAACGTCGGAAATGTTCTCCGCGCGGTTTCCAACGATTGGGCAACTGCGTTGCGGCACGGCGCTTCGCGTCCCTCCGACTCAAACGTTTCCGAATATGGGAACGAAAATATGTGCTCCGACGCAGTCGGTTGGAAGCTTGGGCTTGTTACCGGCAATATTGAAGCGACCGCGTGGGCGAAGCTGCACCACGCCGGAATCGCGCATTACTTCAGCTTCGGTGGATTCGGCTGTACGCACGCCGACCGCGCTGAAATCGCCCGGCAAGCGCTGAAAGCGTCCGGCGTCCAGCATCCGCAAAAAGTTTTCCTGATCGGCGACACGCCGAGCGATATCAGCGCCGCCAAAGTGAACGGCTTTATTTCCATCGCCGTCGCCACCGGCGGCTTCGATTTCCAGACCTTGGAAAAATCCGGCGCAGATTTTGTCTTCGAAGATCTAACGGATACTGAGAGATTGCTCTCCATTCTGGAGCGCGGAATGGTGGAATGAAGGAATGGTGGAATATTGTTTATGAAAACAACCCGAACAGTTCAAAAAGGAAGCTTCTCAATTTTCATCATTCCAATATTCCTTTATTCCATCATTCCAATCATCCTGTGCTCCTGCACAGAAAAGGAGGCCCCGATGAAACAGCAGTTCCCTGTTCAGAAGAGTGACGCCGAGTGGAAGAAAACGCTGACGCCGGAACAATACCGTGTCTTGCGCCAGGCCGGAACCGAACGGCCCTTTAGCGGAATCTACACCGACAACGACAAGCCGGGTGTTTACCGTTGCGCCGCCTGCGGCGCGGAGCTGTTTACGTCGGAAGCCAAATTCAGTTCAAGCTGCGGTTGGCCCAGTTTTGATGCAGCGGTCAAAGCGGGTACGGTGGTTCTGCGCACCGACAACAGCCTTGGAATGACCCGCACCGAAGTACTCTGCGCCAACTGCGGAAGTCACCTCGGACATCTCTTCGACGACGGCCCGACCGCCACCGGCATGCGCTACTGCATCAACTCGGAAGCGTTGAAGTTTGAAGAAAAATAAAACCTCGTTCCCGCACCGGCGAGGTCAAAGTGCCGGTAGAGCCCAGTGCGAAATGTTCCAGTTTCCAAGCTTTGGATGCGTCAATTTCCAATCTCCGGCTTTGCCGGAGACAACGCGCCACGGCGAGGCTTCAGCGCGATTGTTACCGGCCCAGGTCAGCGCGGCGACAAACGACGGGCCGGACGGATGGTCGATCCGCGCAACCGGAGTGACGTGATAGGGAGCGACAATGTGGGCGCGCGGCTTGGTGTCGTCGAGCCGCTCGTCCCATTCATACGCGGTGAAACCACTGAGCGCCTGCAACACGGTGCCGCGGCCGTTTTCGCTCCATGCGCTGAGCAGCGAACCCGCCGCTGTGCGATCAAACATCGGCTTCGCCAGTGGCAGGGCATAGCCACCGAGGCGTAGGACGACAGGCTGGCGAGTTTCGTAAACGTGCAGCTGCAGCAGCCAACCGGCCTTCCACCAGATGCCTGCTTCGACGCTGGTGTTCGCCTGCTTAATTTTTGAACCCAGATTATAGCTGTAGTAGGAATGGTCTTCGTCCATTTCTACGGCGACGGTGGAGTGGCGACCGTAAATCTGTCCATCGTTAAGCTGTGTGGTCAGAGCGCTGTCGAGCGACCAGTTCGTCTGATTGGGAAAGGCGAGCGTGAAGCCGACGCCGGTGCGGTAGGCGGTCTTGCTCCATTTCCAGGCGCCGTAGCGAAGATTGGTGCTCGAGATCTGGGAGCCGGAATTGATGATTTCAACTTCACCGCCAGCACTGCGCACGGTGAGTCCGGCGGGCTTGATCACGCAGGTATGGTCACCGTGTTCGGAAGGCAACGGCTCCTCGGCGGCAGTCCAGAAGGCGTGATTCGGCGGCAGGAGAAGAGGAGCGAACCCCTTCGCGCACCAGTAGGGTGAGGCTGCGCACGAATAAGCTTCTCTGATCGGCTCGAAGTTGTCGGTCCAGCCCAGCGCGAGGCAGTCCTGCTCCTGGCGGATGGGCTTGGAGAGAAAGAAATCAAGGTTGCGCGTGCAGAGCCGCCGCAGCATGCCGGGGGCAAGCTCGGTGCATTTTTCCGCGACCGCCAGACCGAAAACATTCAGGCAGTTGAAACGGTAACTGATGGAGCGGCCGAACGCGGGATGCTCGCCGCTGGCCGCGAAGAAGTGCTGGTAGTCGCGGACGAAAAGTCCGGCCCATTCGCGCCACCGTTGCGCTCTCTGAGGATCGCGCGCTCCGTACAGCCGCGCCCACCAAAGTCCGTAAAAGTGGAAGGCGTAGGCGTTGTAGTGATCGTAGGCCTGATTGATTCCGTCTTCGAACCAGCCGCCGCCGCGGTGCATCGCTTCCATGCGGTTGAGGAATTCGTCAATAATCACCCGGTCGGTCCGCCGCCCATAGCCGTTGACTCCGAGAAATTCAAGGATGTGCACGCCCATGAAGTAGTGGTTGTTGTTGACGATGCCATTGCCGCGCGCCGTGCCGAGCCAGCGGGCGACCTGATCTTTCTGTGCCTTGCTCAAGGGATCCCATAACTGCTGCGGGGCGATTTGCAGACCGATGCAGAGCAGTCCGATCTCGACGTGCAGTTGATGATAATTGGCGTCGGGGCCCCAGTACTGCGGACTGCGTGGATCGGAGCCGATGACAAGACCGTTGCGGAACCATTCCGCAATGCGGGAACGGAACGCCTGCGGATCGGGAAAGTCGGCGCTTGGCTCTTCGGGCGCGGTTTGCAGATAAAACGCGGCGAGCAGAAGCGGGCGGGCGAAGCTCTCCATGCGATCCGCATTCGCATCGTGGTCACTGGCGGGACCGGCGATGGCAATATCCGCGTGACCGGGAACCATCAGCCGCGCCAGCGGCTCAAGGAGTTTCCGGGCGGAGGTCTGCCAATGAAGGTAAGCATCGGGAGCCGCCGGAGCGGAACTCTCCGGCGGAGCCATTCCATGGCTTTTCGGAAGCAGGCTCAGCGAAGCCAGCGCTCCGGATGTGATGATAAAGTCTCGACGGCTCATAGGGTCAAAAACCGAACACATGGCTGGAACATAACATGACCTTGCCCGCCGGACAAGGGGTGAAAAAGAATCGTTACCACATACGCGCCGTCGCGCCGCCGTCCACCACCAGCACACTGCCGGTGATGTAGCTGCCGGCGTCACTGGACAGCAGTAACGCCGCGGACGCCAGTTCGTTCGGCTGTCCCCAGCGTCCGACGCAGGTGCGCCCCGCAAGCTTGTCCTGCTGTTCCTTGCTGAGAATCGTCATCGGCATCTCTGTGGCGAAGGGGCCGGGAGCAATACAGTTGACGGTGATGCCGTGCGGGCCGAGGTGGAGCGCATTGGCCTTCACCATGCCGTGCAGCGCCGCCTTGGTGGTGCTGTAGGCCACGCGGTCGGACGTGCTGGCCATCGCCATGATTGAGGAGATATAGATCATTCGCCCCCAGCGCCGCTGCATCATTCCTGGAGCCAGCGCGCGGCTCAACACCATCGCACTGGTCACGTGCAGTTCCATCAAAGAGTCCCAGTCGGCATCGCGGATTTTATCCACGGACTGCGGCACGTTCCAGCCGGCGTTGCTGATGAGAATATCCACCTTGCCCAGACGTTCGATCGCCTCCTTCGCCAGACGTTCGGCTTCCGGTCGCTGACCGACATCGGCCGTGATGGCTTCGACCCGCCCACCGGTTTCGGCGGCCAGCTTCGCGGCCGCGGCCTCGATCCCGGAACGGTTTCGGCTGCAGATCGCGACGTCCGCGCCGGCGAGAGAAAGTATGCGGGCCATTTCGAATCCAAGGCCGCGGCTGCCGCCCGTGACAAGCGCGCTCCGGTTCGTGAGATCAAAGGGAGTGTTGAGGTAGTTGTTCATGAGTCAGGTAACTACCTTATATCCTGCATAGAAGTCAATAAGGGGCAAAACTGCGGGAAATTGACAGGGCTCTGCTATTCCCACTTGCCCGCACGGGCTTCGCCGTGCTAGATGTTGGCCGTAGTTTTTAACCGAAAGGAATTCATCATGGCGCGTGCGTATAATTTCAGTGCGGGGCCGGCGATTCTGCCGACCGAAGTTCTCCAGGAAGCTCAAGCGGAACTGCTGGATTTCAAAGGAACCGGCATGTCCATCATGGAGATGAGTCATCGCGGCAAGGAATATACCGCCGTGCACGAAGAAGCCATCGCCAACCTGAAAACCCTGCTCAAACTGCCGGAAAACTACAGCGTTCTTTTCATGACCGGCGGCGCGACCACTCAGTTTTCGCTTATCCCGATGAACCTGCTCGGAGCAGGGCAGTCCGCGGATTACATCAATGCCGGGTCGTGGGGAACCGCCGCCGTCAAAGCGGCCAAGAAGCTCGGCAAGATCAATGTGATCGCCGACACCTCCAAAGAGATTCCGACCCGCATGCCGGAAAACAGCGAGCTCAAGTTCACTGATGATGCCGCTTATGTGCACATCACCTCCAACGAAACCATCGCGGGCACACAGGTTAAAGAATTCCCGAAAACCAAAGCGCCGCTGATCGCCGATATGTCCTCGGACATTCTGTCGCGTCCGATCGACGTTTCGCAGTTTGGTCTCATCTATGCCGGCGCGCAGAAAAATCTCGCTCCGGCGGGTATCACGCTGGCGATTATCCGCAACGATCTGGCCGAACGCGCGCCGGAAACGCTGCCGGATCTGTTCCAGTACCGCGCCTTCATTGAGGAAAACTCGCTCAAGAACACGGTGCCGACATTCCCGGTTTACATGCTCATGCTCGTCACCCGCTGGCTGATCGCCAAGGGCGGCCTCGAAGGCATGCAGAAGATCAACGACGCCAAAGCCGCCAAGCTTTACGCGGCCATTGACGCCTCGAGTTTCTACAAAGGCACATCGCTTCCCAAGTGGCGCTCGCCGATGAACGTCACGTTCCGTCTGCCGACCGAAGAGCTGGAAGAAACATTTATCAAAGCGGCCTCCAAACTGGGTATGACCAGCCTCAAGGGACACCGCTCGGTCGGCGGCATCCGCGCATCCATCTACAACGCCTTCCCGATGGAAGGAGTCGAAGCACTCGTCGCCTTCATGAAGGACTTTGAAAAGAAAAACGGGTAGGGCAAAGCCCTTTGGAGTGCGGAGCTTCGTATGCTCCGCTTTTCCGTCGAAGACAGAAAAAGCGGCGATTTAATCGCCGCAGTCCAAAGCATGCCGTCCGGCATGCAGAGAAATCGAAAGTGGCGGCGGGGTTTGGATTTGCTTCGGCCCTGCGGGCGCCGCCTATTCGGCGGCCTTAGCTCACGATGTTTGCCGTGAACCCTTTCAAACCCGCCCCGAAAAGACAAAAGACCGATCTGTTAAATCAGTCGTTTATGAAGAAACGCCCGTCCGGATCCTGACTTAAGATACTCTTCAAAGCCCAACGCCTTCTGTTTGTCAGGGAAGGTGCCATGCCAGATAAGTTCCCATGGTCGATAGCGGGATGTTGCAGGTGTGCTTCCCTCATTATGACGCTTCAACCGGATTTTCATATCCACCGATGAGAAACCGATGTAGATGCGATCGGGATGGCCGATGCTTCTAAGGATGTATGTGTGATACATAGCTTAACCCTAGCACTTGCCGCCGCTACAGCAAAAATCAAAAATCAGTGTACTAGCCGGATCTCGAAGGGCCGTGAGGATTAGGTCCGCCTTCGCACAGGCTTCTTCCGGCGTGCCAGCCGAAGCAAGCAAGGCCAGCACTGTCGTACACAGCCCGCCGTCGCATAAAGCTATGGCGGGCAGCCTCCGTAACTTGGCCAGCACTGGCGTGCCAGCCGAAGTAAAAAAGCCGCCGAACGGCTGGCTTTATACGAAGGCTGGTAGCGGGGCTGGGATTTGAACCCAGGACCTTCAGGTTATGAGCCTGACGAGCTACCAGACTGCTCCACCCCGCAGTTATTTGCGAAGGGCAGAAGATAGACTTTATTCGGTTCCGCACAAGCACTTTCTTCCAAACCA
>CAIKWE010000002.1 GCA_903831085.1 uncultured Verrucomicrobiota bacterium
AGCTCACTGGGATACCGACCGCCGGCTCCGGAGGCTCAACAACCTGGACTTCCCAATATTGCCCGATGGCGGGTTGCTCGAAGAGTTGACTTCGCCCAAATCCTAACTTAGAAACTGGATCCACACACGGGGGCAGGTCATCAGTGAGCGTATACGTCACCACGGTTTTGACTTCGCCGGGAAAGCCTTCTTCACCGTCGGCGCTGACATAGGTCATGCGAACCGCATTGCTCGCTTTGAGAAGTTCTGCCGCCCAGACCACCTTGTCGAAACCGCGCAGTCCGCCGTGCAGCGCGTTCGGTCCGTTGTTCTGCGCCAGTTTGTATTCTTTCCCATCGACCGTGAATTTCCCGCCTTTGATCCGGTTGGCGAAGCGACCGACAGCGCATCCAAAATATGGAGTCGCCTGCACATACTCCGCCGCTGTGTCGTGTCCGAGAACGATGTCGGCCATCCTCCCGTTTCGATCCGGAGTCTCTATCGAAAGAACTGTCGCCCCGTGGGTCATAATGCGAGCCTTGACACCCTTCGCGTTAGTCAATGTGAAGAGTTCAACATCTTCTCCGTAGAAATTCTTTCCAAATGCCTCATTGTTCACTGACATAGTCTCTCTCGCTTTTTTAATACTGAGTTTTTATGCTTCTCGACTGTAAGGATAAAAGCTTAATTGATCTTCTTTTGTGATGGAGAACGATTTGATGAATAAAATCAATGTTATAGAAAAAACCGTCGCCGCCCACGTCGAAAATTTCGGCAACCAGCCTGAAAGCATTGCCTGGGCACCCGGCCGCATTGAAGTGCTGGGCAATCATACCGACTATAACGACGGCACCGTCCTTTCGGCAGCAATCCATCTCGGCATCTGTTTTTGCATCTCACGCTCCGACCGTCCCGGCATTCATCTGCTGGCCGTTGACGTCGGCCAGACTGCCGCATTTGACACTTCGGATATCCAAAAAGTCCCCGGATTCGACTGGGCCAACTACATCAAGGGCGTCTTCCATTTTATTCAGGAGCATCTGGATGAAAAAATCGACGGACTCGATTGCACCCTTCTGGGATCCATCCCGATGGGTGCTGGGCTTTCCAGTTCCGCCGCACTCGAAGTTGCCGCCGCCTATGCCGTTCTCAAAATCCTCAATGCCACCATCGACAAGAAGGAGATCGCCCGACTCTGTCGCCGGGCCGAACACCAGTTCGCAGGAACCAACTGCGGCTTGCTCGATCAGTTCTCCAGCATTTTCGGCCGCGACCACGGACTGATCCATAGCGATTTCCGAACACTGGAAGTTTCCTCCATCAAGCTGCCGGATGATATCGAATTCCTGGTCGTCAACCCGCACATCAAACATAGTCTGGCTGATTCACCTTACAATGAACGGCGCGAACGCTGTGAGCAGGCCGCCTCTCAATTAGCAGAGCTTCTACCGCATCCGGTCACCGCCCTGCGGGATGTGTCGCCGGCGGAATTTGAAGCCAACCGAAGCCGGATGACAGCGGGCGCGGCGAAACGGGCCGCTCACGTTATCGGCGAAATTGACCGTGTGGAACGGGGTGTTGAGTTGATCCGCACTGAAAATCTTGCGGCATTCGGACAGCTTCTTTTCGAATCGCATCAAAGCTCGATTGAAAACTTCGAAAACTCCTGTCCGGAGTTAGATGTCGTGGTTGAAGCGGCCCGCACCGCCGGTGCACTGGGTGCCCGTCTCTCCGGCGGCGGTTTCGGCGGCAGTGCGATCGTCATGGTGCGTGCAGATCAGGCCCAGGCCATCTCGGAGAAGATAATATCCTTTTGCGCGGAAAAAGGGCTGGCACCGGAAATTCTTGCCGTTACGCCCTCATCCGGCGCACGGGTCATGCCTTAAAATCCCACCTGAATTTTTGAGTGGGTTCCAGTAGTGACAAGCCGGTTATTTGTAGTCGTCCGGATTGATGCCGAGCTTCTGGATGCGATAGTTGATGATGCGCTGGGTGGTGTTGAGATAACGGGCGCTGGCCGCCGCGTTGCCGCGGTGTTTTTTGAGCGAATCAATGATGATTTCTTTTTCGTAACTTTCGACCATCGTTTTGATGTCGGCTCCGTCTTTCGGAAAGATCGACGTGTGCGTCTCGTCGCTGGTCTGTAACGACGGCGGCAGATTGTAGCCGTGAACAACTTCATCGGACGCGGTCAGCACCGCGCGCTCCAGACAGTTTTCGAGTTCGCGTACGTTGCCCGGCCAGTGATAGGCCATCATCATGTTGATCGCGGACGTTGAAATCCGCTTAATATTTTTGCCGTACATCTCTCCGTACTTCTGCAGGAAGTGGTCGGCCAGCAGCATGATGTCGCTACGCCGTTCGCGCAGCGGCGGCAGGATGATCGGAAATACGTTGAGACGGTAATAAAGGTCTTCCCGGAAAGCTCCGTCGGCCATTTCTTTTTCAAGATTGCGGCTGGTGGCGGCCAGTATGCGCACGTTGACGGTCACGCTTTCGGAACTTCCAACACGCTCAAAGGTTCTTTCCTGCAGAACCCGTAGCAGACGCACCTGCACGGCGGGAGAAATATCGCCGATTTCATCCAGAAAGATAGTTCCGCCGTTGGCCAATTCAAAACGACCTTTGCGTTGCTGGGTCGCTCCGGTAAAGGCGCCCTTCTCATGGCCGAAGAGTTCGCTTTCAATCAGATTTTCCGGTAAAGCCGCGCAGTTGACGCTGATGAAAGCGTTATTGCGCCGCTCGCTGCCGTAATGAACAGCGCGCGCGATCAGTTCTTTCCCTGTTCCGGATTCGCCGCGGATCAAAACGGTCGCTGTGCTCTCGGCGACCTGCACAATCTGTTCGTAGACCGAACGCATGGCACCGCAGTTGCCGATGATGTTGTTCATGCGGTAGCGGTCGCCAAGCTGACGGCGCAGCCGCTCGTTTTCAGAAATGAGTCCTTCGCGCTCTTCAAGTTCCTCGCGAATGCTGGCAACGGCTTCAGCCAAAATGTTGGCCACCAGTTCAAGGAAGCGCTGGTAACGTCGAAGCTCTTCGACATCCGAGGTGAGGGAAAGGTCGATGCTCATCGTGCCGATCACCGCTTTCCGGCAGATAACCGGCACGCAGATAAAGGCGGTTTGCTTGTTTGTTCGCGACTTGGTAAGATTCAGGAAGCGCGGATCTTTGGTGATGTCGGGAATAAGGGCCGACTGCCCGGTCTGAGCCACGCGTCCGGTGATCCCCTCGCCCAGTTTATACTGTCCGCGTTTTTTCTCTTCCGCCGTGAGTCCTCGCGAGGCCTCAATAACAAAAATATCGGTGTCTGGTTTGCGTAACGTAAAAGTTCCGCACACAACACCAAGTTCGGTCTCCATGATGTCCAGAACTTCGATCAGCAGTTCAGAAACGGTGTGCGGACGGGTCGCCGCCGCCTGGGAAATTTGATAAAGAATGGCCAGTTCCTTTTCGCCCTGCCCCGAATTTTCAACTGCCTTCGACATAACCGATTCCTAATTTGTATTATTTATATTTTTATAAACAATAATGTAACTGGTTGCCAGCTTTTTTTCGATTTTTTACATCGCCAAGATCGGGGGTGCTCTTCTAGTCCAGCAGACACCATGAAGTTCTGAATGCCCTTTCTTGTTTACGATTCAAAACCAGTAGACAAAAACGTAACACTATGCGTGTTGGCGACACAAGTGTATTGTTTTGTATTTTTGATTGGTTGACTAACCAGCAAAAAAGCATACTATCCGAACGCTTGAGTCACTGGGGTTTTAGAAATGAATATGAAAGAAGAATTTCAAAAAGGTTTTCCGCAACCGCAAGGTTTGTACCATCCGGAAAATGAGCATGATGCCTGCGGGGTCGGTTTTATCTGCAATCTGCACGGCAAAAAGTCGCATGACATCATTCATCATGCACTTGAGATTCTGGTGCGCCTCACCCACCGCGGTGCCTGCGGCTGTGACCCGTTGACCGGCGACGGCGCCGGCATTCTCCTTCAGATCCCGCACGCTTTCTATAAGAAGGAGTGTGAAAAACTCGGCATCGATCTCCCCGCCGAGCAGGAGTACGGCACCGGTCTGGTGTTCCTTCCGCAAGATGAAGCTCAGCGCAAGACCTGTATGGAAATGCTCGAACAGGCTATTCGGGAAGAAGGACAAAAACTGATCGGCTGGCGCAAGGTGCCCACCTGTAACCGGCTGATCGGCGAAACCGCCCGCGCCTCTGAACCCTTTGTTATGCAGGTATTCATTGGCCGCGGGAAAGGTGTCACCGATCCTCGCACCTTCGACCGCATGCTCTACATCATCCGCAAAGTGACCGAAAACCGGATTTTCCATTCGGAGATGAAAAACAAAGACGACTTTTATATCCCGACACTGACCTGCCGCATTATCATCTACAAAGGGCTGCTGCTTCCCGAGCAGATGGAGTTCTACTACCCCGACCTGCTCGACGATGATTTCACCAGCGCGCTGGCGCTCGTGCACCAGCGTTTCAGCACCAACACCTTTCCGGCATGGAAGCTCGCCCAGCCGTTCCACGTTCTCTGCCATAACGGCGAAATCAACACGCTGCGTGGAAACTTTAACTGGATGAACACGCGGCAGGGCCTTCTGAAATCCAGATTGTTCGGCGACAACATCGCTCGCCTCTTCCCGATCATTCAGCCGGGGCTTTCCGACTCCGCTTCGCTCGACCAGGCCGTCGAGCTGCTGTATCACGGCGGCCGCTCGCTACCGCACATCATGAGCATGCTCATTCCCGAGGCGTGGCAGAACCACAAGACCATGAGCGAAGAGAAAAAAGCGTTCTATGAATATCACTCCTGCCTGATGGAGCCGTGGGACGGCCCGGCGTCCATTCCTTTCACCGACGGAACCTGTCTGGGCGCCATTCTCGACCGCAACGGTCTGCGTCCGTCGCGCTACATCGTCACCAAAGACGGCTATGTCATCATGAGCTCCGAAACCGGCATCATGGATATTGACCCGGCCAACGTGGAGCGCAAAGGCCGCCTCGAACCGGGCCGCATGTTCCTTGTTGATATGGAAAAGGGACGCATTGTGCCCGACGAAGAGATTAAGCACGAGCTTGCCGCCGGTCAGCCTTACGGCAAATGGGTCAAAGAAAACCTCGTGCCGCTCTCCAGCCTGCCGCCGGAAGAGGCGCAGGGGTGCGATCCGGAAACCCTGCTGCAGCGCGAGCGCATGTTCGGCTACACCATGGAAGATATCAGCCAGGTGATCGCGCCGATGGCTAAAGAAGCGGAGGAGGTGTCCGGCTCGATGGGCATCGACACGCCGCTGGCGGTGCTCGCCGAAAAACCGCAGATCCTTTACAACTATTTCAAGCAGCTCTTCGCGCAGGTCACTAACCCGCCGCTCGATGCTATCCGCGAAAAATGCGTCACCTCGCTCATCACCAATATCGGCGCGGAACAGGATCTCTTCGCGGAAACGCCGAAACATTGCAGTCAGCTCAAACTCGAGCATCCGATTATCACCAATGACGAGCTCGCCCGCATCCGCAAACTCAAACACGATAATCTTAAAGCCATCACCCTGCCGATGCTCTACAAGGTTGCAGAAGGCGGCGAAGGACTGCGCGCCGCGCTCGATAAACTTTGCGCCGACGCTTCGCAGGCGATTGAAAACGGCTATACCCTGCTGGTTCTTTCCGACCGGCAGGCCGATCAGGAAAATGCGCCGATCCCGGCACTGCTGGCGACCGCCGCGGTTCACAATCACCTGATCCGCAAACTCCAGCGCACACGCTGCGGACTGATTGTCGAAAGCGGCGAGCCGCGCGAAGTGCACCACTTTGCGTTGCTGATCGGCTACGGCGCCGGAGCGGTCAACCCCTACATGGTCGGCCAGATTCTGGACGACATGATCAAACAGGGACAGCTCACCGGGATCGAATGGAAAGCCGCCGCGAAGAATTTTGTTAAAGCCATCGACAAGGGTCTGCTTAAAGTCATGTCGAAGATGGGGATCTCCACATTGCACAGCTACCGCGGCGCGCAAATCTTCGAAGCGGTCGGCTTGAACAATGAAGTAATCGACGCTTACTTCGCCGGCACCGCCTCGCGGATCGGCGGTATCGGTCTCGACGGCATCGCCCGTGAAATCAGCGCGCGCCATCAGTCCGCGTTCCCGAAACGCCCGGCCGATAAAAATCTGCCGCTCGATATCGGCGGCGCGTACAAGTGGCGCCGCAACGGCGAGGAGCATCTGCTCAATCCGCTGGCCATCGCCAAACTGCAGGAAGCCGTCCGCACCGATAACGCTGACCGCTTCAAAGAGTTCTCCGACCTGATCAACCACGACAACCGCACGGTTTATACTCTGCGCGGTCTCTTTGAATTTAAAAAAGACCGGCAGCCGGTTCCTCTCAGTGAAGTCGAACCATGGACGACCATCGTTAAGCGCTTTAAAACCGGAGCCATGTCCTACGGTTCCATCAGCCGGGAGGCGCACGAAACGCTCGCCATTGCCATGAACCGCATCGGCGGCAAGAGCAACTGCGGCGAAGGCGGCGAAGATGAAGACCGCTTTCTGCCGGACGAGAACGGCGATCTGCGACGCTCGGCGATCAAACAGGTGGCCTCCGGACGCTTCGGCGTTACCAGCAACTATCTGACCAACGCGGACGAACTCCAGATCAAGATGGCGCAAGGAGCCAAGCCCGGCGAAGGCGGACAGCTGCCCGGCCACAAAGTTAAACCGTGGATTGCCAAAACACGCCACTCCACGCCGTACGTGACCCTGATTTCGCCGCCGCCGCATCACGACATTTATTCCATCGAAGACCTCGCACAGCTCATCTATGACCTGAAGAGCGCCAATCCGTCCGCCGCTGTAACCGTCAAACTGGTTTCTGAGGTCGGTGTCGGCACCGTCGCGGCCGGCGTTGCCAAAGGTAAAGCCGATCTCGTGCTCATCAGCGGCTATGACGGCGGAACCGGCGCTTCGCCGCAATCCTCCATCAAGCATGCCGGTCTGCCGTGGGAACTCGGCCTGGCTGAAACCCAGCAAACGCTGGTGCTCAACAAACTGCGCAGCCGCATCCGTGTTGAATGCGACGGCAAACTGCTCACCGGCCGCGATGTCGCCGTCGCCGCCCTGCTCGGCGCCGAGGAATTCGGCTTCTCGACCGGCCCGCTGATGACACTCGGCTGTATCATGATGCGCGTCTGCCACATGAACACCTGCCCCGTCGGCGTTGCGACACAAGATCCCGAACTGCGCAAGAAATTCGCCGGCAAGCCGGAATATGTCATCAACTTCTTCCGCTTCGTTGCTGAAGAGCTACGCCAGATCATGGCCGAACTCGGCTTCCGCACGATCGACGAAATGGTCGGCCACCGCGAACGGCTCGACGTCCGCGAAGCGGTGGAAAACTGGAAAGCCAAAGGACTCGATTTCTCGAAGATCCTTTATCAGCCCGCCACAGATGCTTCGACTCCGCTGCGCTGCACCGAAAAACAGAGCGATGATCTGGCCGACTCGTTCGACCACGAACTGATCCGGCTGGCCAAAAATGCTTTGGAGCGCGGCGAGCGGGTTGTGATTCATACACAGATTCGTAACGTTCACCGCGCCGTCGGCGCCATGCTCAGCAACGAAATTTCCAAACGCTACGGCGAGCGTGGACTGCCTAACGACCGCATCACGGTGCATGCGACCGGCTCGGCCGGACAGAGCTTTGGCGCGTTCAGCGCGCAAGGCATCACCTTCCGCATCACCGGCGACGCCAATGACTATTTCGGCAAAGGACTCTCCGGCGCGAAGCTCATTATCCGCCCGCCGGAAAATGCCACCTTTGTCGCGGAGGAAAATATTCTTATCGGCAACGTCGCCTTTTACGGCGCGACACGCGGCGAAGCCTACATCCGCGGACGGGCCGGTGAACGCTTCTGCGTGCGCAACAGCGGTGTTCATGCCGTCGTCGAAGGAATCGGCGATCACGGCTGTGAATATATGACCGGCGGCAACGTGATCGTGCTTGGCCCGACCGGACGCAACTTCGCGGCGGGAATGAGCGGCGGTATCGCCTATGTGTTCGACGAAGCGGGCGACTTCATTGAAAACCGCTGCAATCCGGAAATGGTCGACTTCGATCCGCTCACGAACGACGACGTCGCCTTCCTGTGCGAACGGCTTGAAAAACATCTGGAGTACACCGGAAGCGCCGTGGCGCAGCGGCTTCTTAATGACTGGCAGAACGCCGTGAAGAAATTCGTCAAAGTCATTCCGGTCGACTACAAGCAGGCGCTGCAGCGCATCGCCGACGAGAAGAGAACAGGAGAGTAAGGGGAAGGCCTCAGGCTGCAGACCACAGGCTTCAGGAATAATAAGATGAGGGACTACAGAAAACTGAAAGCGTTTGAACTGGCCGACGCGCTGGTTTTGCTGGTGCACGCCGCGACCCGTCGTTTTCCTAAAGAAGAGCTGTTCGGGTTAACCTCCCAGGTCCGCCGCGCCGCGGTCTCGATTCCTTCAAATATCGTCGAAGGTTGCGCACGAAATACCGAAAAGGACTATCTTCACTTTCTGGATGTCGCATACGGCTCTCTGAAAGAACTGACCTATCAGCTTTCACTCGCCAAACGCCTTGGTTATTTGGAAAACGCGGACGAACTCGAAAACAAGGCTGAGGAAACAGCAAAAGTTTTAAGCGGATTAATTAATGCATTGAGAAAGCCTGGAGCCTGAAGTCTGCGGACTGCGGCCTACAGGCCTCCTGCGGAGGCACAAAATGGGTAAACCAACTGGATTTAAAGAATTCGAACGCAAGACACCGGCCGAGCGGCCGATCGTTGAACGCATCAAGGACTACAACGAAGTCTACCGTCCGTTCCCCGAAGACAAACTTCGGGAACAGGCCGCACGCTGCATGAACTGCGGTGTGCCCTTCTGCCATATCGGCTGTCCGCTCGGAAACATCATTCCCGAATTCAACGATCTCACCTATAAAGGACACTGGCAAAAAGCGTGGGAAATTCTCTCCGCCACCAATAACTTTCCGGAATTCACCGGACGGCTCTGTCCCGCGCCGTGCGAAGAAGCCTGCGTGCTCGGCATCAACGAACCGCCGGTCACCATCGAGAATATTGAGAAGGAAATTATCGAACACGCCTTCCGCGAAGAATGGGTTGTTCCGGTTGTGCCGGAAATTCGTACCGGAAAAACTGTCGCCGTCATCGGCTCCGGTCCGGCGGGCTTGGCCGCCGCGCAGCAGCTCAACCGCGCCGGGCACACCGTCACCGTATTCGAACGCGCCGACCGCCTCGGCGGACTGCTCCGCTACGGCATTCCCGATTTCAAACTCGAAAAATGGGTCATTGATCGCCGGGTCGAAATCATGCAGGCCGAAGGCATCGTCTTCAAAACCAGCGCCGCCATTGGCACAGACATTTCCGCTGACGAGATGAAACAGTTTGATGCTGTGGTGCTCGCCATCGGCTCCACCGTTGGGCGCGATATGCCAGTACTGGGCCGCGACCTCAAAGGCATTCACTTCGCGATGGATTTCCTGCCGTTGCAGAACAAGACCTGTGCCGGAGATTATCCGGAGCCGCTTATCTCGGCCAAAGGCAAAAACGTCGTCGTCATCGGCGGCGGCGACACCGGCTCCGACTGCGTTGGCACCTCCATCCGCCATGGCGCGCGCAGTGTCGTCAACTTTGAGCTTTTCCCGGAACCGCCGGGCGAGCGTCCGGCGCACCAGCCGTGGCCGTACTGGCCGATGAAACTGCGCACCAGTTCCTCGCACCGCGAAGCGGGCGAAGATCCCCGCCGCTACTGCATGCTCACCAAAGAATTTAACGGACAGAACGGACACGTCACCGGCGTCAAAACCGTCAACATTGAATTCACTCGCGAGCGTCAGACCGGAAAATCCAACATGGAAGAAATCCGCGGCTCGCAGAAAGACTGGCAGGCCGACCTCGTTCTGCTGGCTCTCGGCTTCACCGGCCCGGAACGCGACAACGCGGTCAAAGCGCTGGGCGTTGCTCTTGATAAAGCAGGCAACATCCAGACCGGAAAAAATTATCAGACCTCCGTTCCGAACGTCTTCGCCGCAGGCGACTGCCGCCGCGGACAATCGCTCATCGTCTGGGCGATTTCCGAAGGACGCGAAACCGCGCGCTGCGTTGATGAGTTTTTGATGGGTGAAACCTGTCTGCCAACCCGCGGCCCAGCTGAACTTCCTCGCCGCTAAGCGGCGAGGAAAAAGGCCTTAGGCTATAGGCCTTGGGCTTTAGGTTTCTGGACACTGGAAGAAATGTTTCCAATGTTTGGAAAAGTCACGCAGATGCGACGACCCCGGCAAAACGGGAAACTGCTCGGGCTCTTGCCTTTTAGATTTTCGTTGTCCCTTTCTGGTGAAAAGCGGTAGCGTCCTGAACATATCAAAAACTAGCCGACTCCGGAATATTCACCCCATGAGCAAACATGAAAATTATGACGTCCTGAATCTTTTTGGTTACGGATTGGCAAAATTTAATCGCCAGTTCATAACGGCAATGGGGTTCTCTTCTAAAACAGCGCTCTATAATCTTCTGGTTTCCTGTGGTGTAGCCGAAACGCCTTCAGTTGTGAAAAACCGCCAAGATCTGTTTGACCCTTTCTTTGACAACGGACGGCGCGGGTGGTGGCAAAAAGGTGATGCTTACATTCACCGCAAGCTCTACATTGATTCTCTTTTCGGCACCTTGGATGCGGCGGCGTACGCAAACGTGGTGAAACTTCAACTGAATCAGGGCTTCGGAGCTGGCTTGGCCGCAGAAGCGTCTATTTCCCCGATTTTAAAAAGCCGCTTTAAACAGCTCCAGCAAACCGGACTTGAGGCCGAAGAATATTTCGTTTCCCACTATCAGACGCTTTCTCGTTTTGAATCCGGCTCCTTGGAAGATGCCCGACTACTTGGAGATGGTTATGACTTTCAAGTCACCGTTAAAACCAGTTATTTCCTCGCGGAAATAAAAGGAGTCCGAGGCGTGGCGGGCGGAATTCGTATGACGGAAAAGGAATACCATACCGCCCTCGAATACAAAGACCTCTATGCCCTGATTGTAATCAGTAATTTAAGCGACGCCCCAAAAATGACGTTTATCGAAAACCCCGCAAACCAGCTTCGCTTCTCGGATAAAACCGTGACTTCTTTGCAAACGACGTATCATCTCCCGTCGAAACGATGGTAAAGGCCCGCCATCCTCCCCTGTCGAAAGGGTCGATTTCGTAATCCGGTACTCTTCCAAATGCCAGAAACGCGGTGAGGGCACCGCGTCTACGTTTCCGATAATCGGAACCTTTGTGCCCTCTGCGCCCTTTTGCGGCTGAACTTTTGCCCCTTCGTTTTCCTTCGTGCCCTTCTGTGAAAATCGTCCAAGGTTCGGAACCTTTCTGTTCCGGCCGAATTACTCCCACATATTGTCCTTGCTTTTTGAAAGCTACACTTTCAATATGCCGCCATGAAAAGAATTCAGCGGACAGCCCTGTTGGATAAGATAACCGGCTTATTAAGCCGCCATAGAAGTGTGGCGCTGCTCGGGCCGCGCCAGTGCGGAAAAACCACACTGGCCCGGCAAGTGGCGTCCGCAAACTCCGGAACCACCTATTTGGATCTGGAAAACCCGATTGATTTGGCCCGGCTGTCCGATCCGATGCTGGCGCTGAACCCGTTGCAAGGGCTGATTGTGCTGGATGAAGTTCAGCGTCGCCCAGATCTGATGCCGGTCCTGCGCGTTCTGCTGGATCGTGATCCGCTTCCCGCAAAGTTTCTTCTGCTCGGAAGTGCCTCCCCGGAAATTATTCGCGGCACCTCTGAGTCGCTGGCGGGGCGGGTAGCCTTTGTCGATATGCACGGGTTTACCCTGCAGGAAACCGGGGTTCAAAAAATGAAACAGCTCTGGACGCGGGGCGGCTTCCCTCTTTCGTTTTCCGCTCCTACAGAGCAGGACAGTCTGCAATGGCGGACCGATTTTATCCGCACCTTTGTTGAGCGGGATTTGCCGATGATGGGGCACTCTCCGGTTCCTGAAACAATGCGGCGGTTCCTGACCATGCTGGCGCACTATCACGGACAAACATGGAACGGATCGGAAATCGCCCGTTCACTGCAAGTGACGCATCCGACTACACGGCATTATGTGGATTTGCTGACCGGCTCGTTTCTGGTGCGTCAGCTTCCGCCCTGGTTTGAAAATGCAGGCAAGCGGGTGGTTAAATCTCCAAAAGTCTATCTCCGCGACAGCGGATTGCTCCATGCTTTGCTCGGGCTGGATTCGTTTCCCGATCTAGAAGGACATCCTAAGCTGGGAGCTTCGTGGGAGGGATTTGCTCTGGAAAACCTGCTCTCGGTTTTAAATGAACGGTACGCCTATTTCTGGGCAACGCGTAGCGGTGCCGAGCTGGATTTATTTTATATGAAAGGAGCCGTACGGATGGGAATCGAATTTAAATATACCAGCTCCCCCGCGGTGACTAAATCGATGCGCATTGCGTTCGATGACCTCAAGCTGAACCATCTCTACGTGGTACACCCCGGCGACACCCGTTTTCCGCTCGCCGCCAATATCACGGCGATCGGCCTGTTTGAACTGATGGAGCTTCTGAGCGAGTGACAAACCGAGACCATCTATTGTTTAGTCATTTTGCCACTTCCAATGTCCGGAACTTCTCGTCCTGATTTTTCCAATGTTTGGAACCTTTGCGTTCTCTGCGTTCCACGCCTCTGGTGTGGCGAGCTTTTGCGGTTACCCCAAAACCTAAAGCCTATAGTCTACAGTCTAAGGCCTACTTAAGATAACAAACGACTTTTTGATCCACCGCGCTGGCCCAGAGGTTGATGCTGCTGCCGTCAGGAAGGTCCTTCGTTTCAATGACGTGCACGGCATCGGCCCATTTCGTGGCGGAAGGAACGAGATCCAGCAGCCGGTTACGTCCCTTCAGAAAGAATTCTTCGTTGAGGAAGTTATTGCCCTGTTTCGGGAAGAGCGCGAGATAGAGCATATTGTTTTCGACCAGCTCGTTGAGGAAGTGCGTGCCGAGCGATACGTCGGGCACGAGGTGTTCGTGCATGGCGACAATTTCGCACAGGACATTCACGCGGTTGATGTCGTTGAAGCTGACGGGAACTCCAAGCTCCGGACTGCTGGTTCCCCACCGTCCGGGGCCGAGCAGCATGACGGTGCTGTCCGGCGTCGCAGTGCGGTTAATTTCGCCGATCAAGCGGGAGACAGCGTAGCGCTCCTGCAACGGAAGTTTTCCGTAGAGCGCGGGAACCACATAAATCAGGCGATCCACCGGAATCAAACGGCTCTGCCCGACGACCGCGCCACGCGCTTCGATGATGCGGCTGGCTTCCGGCACTTTAATCTCCGGCAGTTTAACGGAGCCAAGACCCTGCACCTGGAGCGGGCGGCATTGGACAAGATTGATGCGGTAATTTTTTTCGTCCACAAAGTTCATGGTGAATTCGATATCGACCGGATAGTCGTAGGCTTCCTGCAGGATACTGAGGATGTTGCGCATGTCCCGCACGAAGGAGGTCTCTTTGAGCAGTTTGTCGAAGGTGAGCATCCGGCGCTCGACCCGCCGTCCATCGGGCAGGTTAACGCCGGCGGCGGCGGCGAACATATCCAGCGGCAGATCTTCCGGCGGCGTTTTGATGAGCTCGTTGAACAGTTCGGAGACGGGCTGGTTCGATTCGAGGTCGAGACAGTCAACGCGGCGCTGGGTGTATTGCATCGTCGCTTCGAAGTTTCCTTCCGGACGTTTGTCCGGCGCGTTGAGCGCGACGATGCGGGTGTGGTCGTCGTCCGAGCGATCCACGGCGCGCGTGCCGAGTCCGAAGACCAGACGCATGACACCGGCTTCCGGATCAATGTCCGGACTCCACGCGTAGGGATTGAAGGAAAAGGCGACGCCTGCCGCCTGCGGATAAAAGTGGTGTCCATACGAAGCGCCGGAAACCCGCATGACCAGCAACGCCATCTGTTCGTCTTTGTCGAGTGCGCCGCGATGAGCGCGGTAGTTGAGCGCCCGCTCACTCATCGAGCTGGCGTAAATGGTTTTCACGGCGGCGAGCAGATCCTGTCGGCGGCGTTCGCGCGGCCCCTGGTTGGCGCAGAAGACGCTGTCATATTTTCCGGCGTAGGAATTGCCGTAGTTGTCTTCGAGCAGTGAGGACGAGCGGACAATGAACGGCGACGGGCCGAAGTAGTCGAGCATTTCGTCGAACTGCTGAAGAATGTAGTCGGGGAAATCGCCGCGGATGATCATGTGGCGGGCTTCTTCGGCGCCTTCGAGAAAGCGTTCGGGATCGCGCTGGTTCTGGCGCACTTTCCAGATGCCGTTGCGCACGAGGAAGGTGTAGAACGCGTCAGAGCCGATGTAAAAGGAGTCATGCTCTTCGAGCAGGTTGACGTAGCGCGGATCGGCGCGCTTGAGGATGGCGCGGGCCAGCAGCATCCCGACGGTTTTACCGCCGATCAGTCCGGTGCCGATCATGCGCTTGCGCACGTCGAGAATATCTTCGAGCGTCAGGTTGCGGGCGATCAGCCGCTGCATCCCCTCGTCACGCGAGATGATCATCCGCGAGAGCTGTTCGTAGAGAATTTTTCCACGCTCTGGAATGTCAGGGCGGTACGTTCCGGCCTTGATCATTTCGCGGGCCCGGACAAACGTCGTCTCCCAGAAATCGCCGCTGCTGTCGGCGCTCAGTCCCGACCAGCGGGCCGAGGTGAGAATTTCAGAAATCACATTACTGGAGCTGACGGCGTGGAAAGTGTCGTCCTCCTTGCGCCATTCGTGAAGCATGTTGATGGTCGGCGAGTGGCGGTGCTGCACCTTCATCGGCCGCAGATAGATGCGGCCTTTGTGTGAATAGACATCGAGAAACAACTGCGTCGTGCGGCTGATCGGGCCGATGGCGTGCTGGGTGTGATAGTTGCGGAACAGCGCGAAATAGGTCACGGTTTCGAGGTCGAAGAGATAGGGACAGGTCAGCATAAAAAAGTTGCCGAGCATCTGGTCGGAATACCAGTCGACCGCCAGACACGACAGACAGTCGAACACATAGAAGGCGCCCTTCCCGACCCGGCGGATGACATCGTGGATGCTGGCGATGAAAGCTTCAAAACCGATCTGTGGATCGAGCTCGTGCACTTCCGTCGCCATGAAAGCCGGCAACAGCGGAGCGTGGCGCGCGAAACGGAAATAGATCAGCACCCGCCCGTTATCCTGCGCCGCCTGAGCAAACGGCAGAACAAACGCCTGATATTCGGCGATGTCATCCACCTGCCAGACGATATTGTCGCCCGCCAGCACACCGCGGATGGTGTGGTCGAGATCCGGAATCCCTGTGCTCAGTGCCGTGCTGAAAGGTTTCATGAACGTCTCCTTCTGACGCGTTCCGTTCTCTCATTTTTTCCGATACTTGGAAAACCCAATATTCCAATGTTCCATCATTCCAAACAAAAAGGGGGCCGAAGCCCCCTTTCGTGTAATGCAATGTCGCGGGGCTTAGATCAGACCCTGAGCAAGCATGGCATCGGCCACTTTGGTGAATCCGGCGATGTTGGCGCCAGCCACATAGTTGCCCGGAACGCCGTATTCAGCGGCTGTTTCGAAGCAGTTCTTGTGAATGCTGACCATGATGCCGTTGAGTTTTTCGTCAACTTCTTCACGGCTCCAGCTCATGCGCATTGAGTTCTGACTCATTTCGAGTCCTGACGTGGCCACGCCGCCGGCGTTGGCCGCTTTGCCCGGACCGTACAGAATCTTCTTGGCCAGGAAACGTTCAACAGCTTCCGGCGTGCTCGGCATGTTGGCGCCTTCGCTGACCAGGAAGCATCCGTTGTCGATCAGCGTCTTGGCATCATTGCCGTCGATTTCGTTCTGCGTGGCGCTCGGGAAAGCGCAATCGCATTTCACGCCCCACGGACGTTTGCCGTCGAGGTACTGCGCTTTGGTGAACTTCTTGGTGTATTCACTGATGCGGCCGCGCTGCACGTTCTTGAGGTCCATGACCCAGGCCAGTTTTTCGTCGGTGATGCCGTCCGGATCAACAATGGTGCCTGCGGAGTCAGACAGCGTGACGGCTTTACCGCCGAGCTGGTTGATCTTTTCGACCGTGTACTGAGCGACGTTACCGGAACCTGAAACCGTACACACTTTGCCTTCGAGGCTGGTGCGGCGGGTCTTGAGCATTTCCTGCGCGAAGTAGGTCGCACCGTAGCCGGTGGCTTCCGGACGAATCAGCGAGCCGCCCCATTTCAGGCCTTTGCCGGTGAGCACGCCGGTGAACTCGTTGCGGATGCGGCGGTACTGGCCGAACATGAAACCGATTTCACGTCCGCCTACGCCGATGTCGCCGGCCGGTACGTCAGTATCCGGGCCGATGTGGCGCTGCAGTTCGGTCATGAACGACTGGCAGAAGCGCATGACTTCGTTGTCGGATTTGCCTTTCGGATCGAAGTCCGAGCCGCCTTTACCGCCGCCCATAGGAAGCGTGGTCAGAGCGTTTTTGAAAATCTGCTCGAAGCCGAGGAATTTCAGAATGCTGGCATTCACGCTGGGATGAAAGCGTAGTCCGCCTTTGTACGGGCCGATGGCGCTGTTGAATTCAAAACGGAAACCGCGGTTGACCTGAACATTGCCTTTATCATCCTGCCACGGAACGCGGAAAATGATCTGGCGTTCGGGTTCGACGATGCGGTGCAGAATCCGCGCATCGCACAGATCTTTGCGGCGGGCCATGACCGGCTCCAGTGATTCGAGCACTTCGTGCACAGCCTGCAGAAACTCCGGCTCGCCCGCATTGCGGCGTCCGACGATCTCTAATACTTCCTTGACTACACTCATTTGGTTCTCCTTGTTCCGGTTTTCGGTTAACTCCTATACGGCATCATTGCGTCGTATAAATTCTGTAACAACTGCCCCATTTCATCGAAAAACCATCGCCGGTCAACGATTATTTTTCTATTCAAAGTTGCCTTTAAAAATCTATACGGCATTATTGCCGTATAAGTTTAATCACCATCGCAGGAAGCCCCGTGATTCAGCAAAATGCGGCGCCGCACGATGTCAGCTTATACGGCGGATTTTTAGACGAACTTTTTTTGACCGAAGAAGGAGAAAAACCGATGAATACCCGGAACGACAAAGCCCGCGCGGCAGTTTTGCGCGCACTGAGTGAACTCGACGGACCCGCCGGCGCGGCGCGCATTGCCGAGCGGTTGCCCGGCATGGGCGTCCAGCTTCAGCCGCGCACCATCCGTCTGTATTTAACTGAACTCGACCGCGATGGACTGACCACGCTGAGCAGTCGGCGAAAAGGCCGCGTCATCACCGAACAGGGTCGCGCCGAACTGGAACGTTCCGACGTCGTTGCTAAAGTCGGCTTTGTCCGCGGACGGATTGATACGATGGGCTACCGGATGACGTTCCGCTGCGACCCCGGAACCGGCACGGTCATTTCCAACTTTGCGCTGGTTCCGTCGCGCGACCTATCGCAGGTCTTCGCCGAAATTAAACCGGTTTTCACCCGTAACCTGAGCATGGGAAACCGGCTCTGTCTGGTGCGGGCAAATGAAGTCCTGTCCGGAAATTCTATTCCGGGCGGATATGCAGCGCTGGGAACTTTCTGCAGTGTCTCTGTCAACGGCGTCCTGATGTCGGAAGGAATTCCCGTCACTTCGCGCTACGGCGGACTGATTGAAATGCGGCAGGGACGTCCAGTACGCTTCGTCGAACTGATGGAATACTCGGGTGTGACGGTTGACCCGCTCGAAACATTCATCCGCGCCGGCATGACCAATGTGCGTGAAAGCGCGCGCAGCGGCAACGGCGTGATCACCGCCAGCTTCCGCGAAATTCCATCCGTGGCGCTCGACGATGCGCGCCGTGTATTCGACCGGCTACAACGCGCCGGTATGGGCGGCATCCTGATGATCGGCCGCCCCGGCCAACCGCTGCTGGACATTCCGGTGGCCGAGGGGCGCACCGGATTTATTGTCGTCGGCGGGCTTAATCCGATGGCGGCGGTGGTCGAAGCGGGAATTCCCTGCGAACTGAAATCGCTCTCCGGCCTCGAAGAATTCAACCGGTTCAGGACGCTCGATGAAACCTTCCGGCGCTACATGGACGCGCTGAGATAAGAGTGCGGTGAGCCGGAGTTTCCAATGTTTGGAACTTTTTGCCAAGCCAGATGGCTGTTATAGAATCGTTGCGGATATGAAAGAGATTTTCCTCAGTGCCTTATTCGATAGCGCCGGAATGATCCCGCTGCTGCTGGTGATTTATTTTCTCGTCGAATGGTTTGAGCGGAAATTCGGCGGAACGATCGAACATCGGTTAAAAAAATCCACCAAGGCCGGCCCGGCGATAGGAGCCCTCTTCGGTTGCGTTCCGCAATGCGGATTTTCCGTGGTGGCCGCGTCGTTCTATTCGCGCCGTCTGATCACCACCGGCACACTGCTGGCTGTTATTCTCTCCACCTCCGACGAAGCCATTCCGGTTCTTCTGGCGCATCCGGGCCGAGGCGGAATCGTCTTAAAACTGCTGATCACCAAGCTGATCATCGGTATAGCTGGCGGCTATCTAGTTGACCTTCTGTTACGCCGCCGCAAGCCGGCCGAAGACAGCAACGACAATCACACTGGGAAAATGCATGAGCTGGGCTGCTGCAACCACCAGCTTTCCGGCAAAACCAGCCGGTGGCAGCTGCTGGCGCATCCGCTGATTCATACAGCGAAAATTTTTGTTTTTATTTTTGCTGTGACGCTAGGGCTCAACGGCCTGATCGCGCTGGTTGGGCAGGAAAATTTAGGCAGCGTCCTGCTCAGCCATTCACTGTTCCAGCCATTTCTGGCCGCGCTGGTCGGACTGATTCCCAACTGCGCCGCTTCGGTGGCCATCGCTGAAATGTTTTTGAAAGGCGGACTCAGCTACGGCTCCGCTGTCGCCGGACTGTGCTGCAGCGGCGGGCTCGGTCTGCTGGTCTTGCTGAGGGAAAACCGCGATTTCAAAGATACGCTCCGGGTCATCGTGCTGCTGGTCTTCATCAGCACCGTTGCGGGCCTTGCCATCCAACTGCTGTACGGCTGATGCGCCGCATTGATGTTTTATTCCGCAGCGGCTTGGCGCAGTAGGTCTTTGAAGCCGCCTTCAGCCAGAAGGGAGGACTGCCAGGCAGAGGCCAGACGCTGAGCGCGACTGCGCGAAAGTCCGTCGACCAGTTCCTGCCGGATAGCGGGCATCCCCACGTCGGCATCCGTCGATTTGCGCGAGGAGACATAGGCTAGAAGCACGCCTTCTTTGGCCGGAGCCGGCGCGCAAAGTTTACCCTGCGGCACGTTGATGCAGAGTCCGACGAGCATCTCGGCATATTTATCTTTCAACTCGGTGGTGATATCAAACTCGGGCGTGGTCTGCACTTTAAGCCCGAACGGTTTGACAGCCTCTTTGAAGCTGGTTCCGGCTTTCGTCGCTCCCGCAACGGCCTTTTCTATTTCGAGGGCGCGTTCGGCGAGCGCTTTGGTGACGGCGTCTTCGCGGGCGGCGTCCATCACTTCTTTTTCAACGGCCTCGAAAGTGGGGACAAAGGAAGGGTAACGCTGTTCGAGCGACAAAACGTAAACGGTGTCTTTGCCGACAACCGCATCACTGAAGGAGGTGTAGGCATCGTTCTCGAGACGAAAGGCCGCCTGACGGAAAGGAGCGGTTGCATCAATGCCTTTGAGGTCTTCTTTCAAACCGAAGGCCGGCAGGGTCTTGACTTTCAAACCAGACGCCTTCACGGCTCCGGCGAAATCAGGCTGGCCGCCCTCGGCTTTGGGCGCGACGGCAACTACAAACTCGGTGGCTTTTTCAGCAGCCAGCTTGCGAGCCAGCGTGTAACGGATCTGTTCGTTAATTTCGCTTTCCACCTTTTCAAACGGTTTGTACTCCACGATGGCGTCTGCGTTGGTGTTTTCGACGCGGTAATTCTCGATGTTTTTATTGTAGACCTGCAGCGCCGCGGCTTCCGGAAGTTCCACTTTCGCCAGGAAATTACTGACCGGGAACTCAACGTAGGAGACGCGCACTTTGACGGGCATACGGAACGCTTCCGGGGTTTCCGCAAAAAGGGCCTGCGCCGTTTCTTTAGAAACAGTAACGGTTTTTTCGATCTGCGCACGCGGGATCACAACGTAGTCGAGCACAAAGCGGTCGGTGTAAAGATGGTAGGCCTGCTTGAGTTCATACGGGGAAATCAGCGCAGCCTGCGCCGGGCGGTACATCAATTTATAAATGGCGATCTGTTCGCGGAACAGCTCCTCGGCCTGCCAGGGGGTAATCTGGAGCTGCTGCAAAACCGCCTTGTAGATTCTGACGTCAAACTCGCCGTTTTCCGCGCGGAAAAGAGGCATCGTCTGCATCTGCTGCACGACTTCCTGATCGGCCACAGGAATTTTTTCAGCCTGCGCTTTACGGAGAATCGCCACGCGCCGCCAGGCTTCTTCGCGAAGCGCGGCGGTCATCTGATCGTTCATCTGAATCATTTTGCCCGAAGAAAGGATGTACCAGATGTAGGTGTTGTGATAGGCGCGGCGGTATTCCTCCTGCGGCACCTTCTTGCCGAACAGTTCGCCGGCATCCCGCTCCCGGCTCTGCCGTCCCCCGGAACGCATCGTGGGGGTGAAAAATCCGACGAAGGAAACAATGATAACAGCCAGAATAATGTACCAGAGCACCTTGGACTGAATCAGTTTGTGGAAGCGCGTAATCAACATAGCCATAAAATACCCCTTGGTTTTGCACTAAAAAACAGGGGCACAGCATAGCCGTGCCCCTCCTCACGGTCAACGGGAAAGCCAAGTCGTCAGCTTTTCCGTAAACGCGCAATAAACATACCGTCGCCGGGCCCTTCCCATGGCCATATCTGAAGTGTACCATCCGTCGGCGAGCCGGTCAGCGGGTGGACGAACGGGTCCGGCGTAAATGCCGGATGTTCAGCCAGAAACCGCTCCAGAACGCCGGTCGTTTCTTCGCAGGTGAAGGTGCAAACGGCGTAAACCAGCGCCCCGCCGGACTTAACGCACTGCGCGGCGTTATTGAGCATTTTCACCTGCAGGTTGCGTTTCTGCGCCGGATCACGCGGGTCGGTGCGCCAGCGGGCGTCGGGATTGCGGCTCCAAGTACCCCAGCCCGAGCAGGGTGCATCCACCAGCACACCGTCGAATTCCTTGGTGAACGGCTTGTCTTTGGCTAAATCGTGAAGCTGAAGGCGAACGGTTGAAATCCCTCCGGCACGAGCCCGCTTTTTACATTCGTGCAACGCCTCTTCCCGCACATCGGTCGCCAGGACTTTGCCGTCGTGACCAATCAGATCGGCCAGCTGAACCGTTTTACCGCCCGCGCCGGCGCAGGCGTCCCACCAGTCAGAACCGGGCGCAGGAGCGGCGATCATCGCCACGGCCTGCGAAGCGACATCCTGCACTTCGAACTGTCCGCCGTGCCCGACTTTGCCGAGTGAAGTGCCCGCGGTGATGGAAACGATGCCGGGAACCTTGGCATGCTCCTTATAAGAAACATTCGCTTCGGTGAGCGTTTGCTTGAATGCTTCATCCCGCAGGCGCAGCCAGGTCGGCGGACGTTGCTGAAGCGTTTCATAGAAAAGATCCTCGCAACCTGCAGGAAGATCCACAACTTTTCCAAACTCTGGAAAAACGAGCTCCGCCTTTTCCAAACCTTGGAAATCAGGAAACCACGCCGCGAGCGCGGCGCGTTTTTCATCTAGGGTTTTGCCGCCGAGTGGTTCCCAGCCGGGCTTCGCGGTGGCCTGCAACGCGACGTGCAGATCCGTCCGGTCGAGGAGCCAGCTGAGCGCGGCGGCTTCGAGCGGTTTGAGGTTGAGCGGGCGGGTCCAGCCGAGCCAGCGGAAGTACGAAAAGAAGCATTCAGAGAGAAAGCGGCGGTCGCGGGAGCCCAGTTCGCGCCGATTTTTGAAGAAGCGCAGCAGAACGCGGTCGGCCGGGTGCCGGTGTTCCAATACGTGCGGCGTCAGTGTTTCGAGGATTTCGGCGGCCAGCCGGGTTTGCTGGTTGATGATTTTTTCGTTCAGATTTTTCATGGGGTTCCTCAAAGATTTTTGTTTTTTTGTTTCAAAAGTTGGACATAATCCGTGCCCCAACAACTAGATGGACAGGAAGAGTGCAGGCAAAGGCGAACGAAAGGCAACTGTTATGGCAAAAGAACTCGGATTCGTGATGATCACTCCCCACTCGCTGCGCAAATCGCGCACCGGCGGGATTATCGGACGGTTCAGCCGGATCGAAGGTCTTGAGTTTGTCGCCTCGCGTATGTTCGGCCCGAGCCAGAAGCTGGTTGACCGCTACGCAGATATGCTGCGCACCAATCCCGATATCACGCCGGACAAGCGCGACATTCTCGCCGACTATGTCCTGCGCGCCTTCGGCCCCGAAGCCGACACCGGCAAGTCGCATCGCGTGATGGTGCTTCTTTTTGAAGGCGAAGACGCGATCAAAAAAATCTACGCCGCCGCCGGCGGGTTCGACGACACACAGGAATCATCCGACACCGTGCGCGGCACCTATGGCGACTGCATCCGCGATTCATCCGGCAAAGTGATTTATTTTGAACCGTCCGTGCTGGTGGCGCCTTCCACGCGCTCAGCCAAGAATACGCTCGCCCTCTGGATGGAATACGCCGAAAGCGACGGCGGCCTTGTTAAAAACGCGCTCAGCCTGCCGGACAGCGATGTGCAGAGAACGCTTGTCATCATCAAGCCGGATAATTTCCGCTTCCCCAGCTCGCGCCCCGGCAACATCATCGACCTCTTCTCGCGCTCCGGTCTGCGGATCATCGGTGCGCAGGTGCACCGCATGAGCATGGCGGAAGCCAAGGAGTTCTACGGGCCGGTTCAGCCGGTTCTGCGCGAAAAACTCTGCGGACGCACCACCGACAAAGCCTGCGCCGCGCTCGAAAAAGAATTCCACTTCCCGATGCCCGCCGAAGTGAAAGAGGCGCTCTCTAAAACTCTCGGCCCGTACTACGGCGACCAGCAGTTCTACGAAATCATGAAATTCATGACCGGCGTATGGCTGCCCGATGTGCCGGAAAAAGAAATGACAGCCGACGGAAAAGTGCGCTGTCTGGCGCTGATCTACGCCGGTAAAGACGCCGTGGACAAAATCCGCAACATCCTCGGCCCGACCGACCCGAGCAAGGCGAATCCCGGCTCCGTGCGCAAGGAATACGGCAGCGACATCATGGTCAACGCCGCGCACGCTTCCGACTCGGCGGAAAACGCCCAGCGCGAAATTGCAATTATCAAACCCGAACGTAACCTGCTCAAACAATGGTTCGATAAATATTACGCTTAATGGAGAAAGATATGTGGAACGGAGTTAAAGCCGCACCGGAAGATGCCATCCTTGGACTGACCGAAGCCTTCAAAAAAGATCCGCGCGCCGGAAAAGTAAACCTCGGCGTCGGTGTCTACAAAGACGAAAAAGGCAACACTCCGATTCTGGAGTCAGTCAAAGCCGCCGAAAAACGGATCTTTGAAACGCAGAACACCAAGTCGTACATGCCGATCGCCGGCGAAGCGGCTTACGGCGACGAAGTGCAGAAAATGATTTTCGGTTCGCTGTGCGACCGCTCCGCCACCATCCACACTCCCGGCGGCACCGGCGCCCTGCGCGTCGCCGCCGAACTGCTCCGTCCGTTCAGTAGCAAAACCATATGGGTCAGCAACCCGACCTGGGCCAACCACAACAACATTTTCGCCGCCGCCGGTCTGACGGTGAAGGAATATCCCTATTACAACGCGACCACCAAAGACCTCGACGCTGACGGCTTTTTCGCCGCGCTCGAAAAAATTCCGGCTGGCGACTGCGTCCTGTTACACGCCTGCTGTCATAATCCGAGCGGCGTGGATCTCTCCGCCGCGCAGTGGAAACAGGTTGCGAAAATCGCGCAGAAAAACGGCTGGTCCGCGCTGGTGGACTTTGCTTATCAGGGATTCGGCGACAGCCTTGAAGCCGACCGCGTCGGCGTCGAAGCGCTGCTGGCCTCCGGCATTGATTTCTTCATCGCCAGCTCCTTCTCTAAAAACTTCGGCCTCTACCGCGAACGCACCGGCGCGCTGACTTGCGTCGCCGCCACGCCCGCCGACGCCGAAACCGCCATGAGCCACCTGCTGGCCACCGCCCGTGTTATTTACTCCAACCCGCCGGCGCACGGCGGCATGATCGTCACCACGATTTTGAAGGACAAGGAACTTTCCAAACTCTGGAGAAGCGAACTCGATGCCATGCGTGACCGCATTGCTCACGCCCGCGCCGAACTGGCCGCCGGACTTGCCAAACGCGGCGTGCCGATGGACTGCTCGTTCATGACGAAGCAGAAAGGCATGTTTTCCTTCAGCGGTCTCAACAAAGATCAGGTTAAATTTCTGCGCGAAGAAAAAGCTGTCTACATCGTCGGCTCCGGCCGCATCAACGTCGCCGGACTCACTCCCGGCAACATGGGCTTCGTCTGCGATGTCGTCGCCGAAGCTATGAAACGCTGACGTTTCCAATGTTTGGAAACTATCTGCGTTTCCCGCAGTCGTTATGCCTTGGCGGCAGGAGTGCGTTTGAAGTAGGTGGCTTTCACCCAGTTCCAGTTGAGGATCAGGTGGAGCGCGGCGACAATCGCAAGAACAAATCCGCCATCCTCATGCAGAATCTCGAACACTTCGCGCGGAATTGAATCGCCGAAGATTCCGGTTAGGATCTGATTTATAATCAGGATGCCAAGAATCGGATTCACTATCTTCAGCATGGTATTTCGTTTCATAGAATGCTCCTTTCTATCGTGTCTCTCCTCAATCCAAAATTATTTCCTGCTGATACTGCGGCACGGTGCAGTTCCAGCCGGTTTTTTCGCTGAGCAGTTTTTTGAAGGCGTTGGCCGCATCCGGTTCGCCGTGAGTGATGAATACGCGGCGCGGCGCTTTCTTCAGCGCAGTGATCCAGCGTAGCAGTTCGTTCTGGTCGGCGTGAGCCGAGAAGCCGTCGATTTTCTCGATGCGCGCTTTGATCGGCTGTTCTTCTCCGAAAATACGGATCGGATCAACACCCTCCAGAATAAGTCGGCCGAGAGTTCCGACGGCTTGGTAGCCGACAAAAAGGATGGTGCTTTCGGGGCGGCTGAGGTTGTTTTTGAGGTGGTGTTTGATACGGCCGCCGGTGCACATACCGGAACCGGCGATGATGATAGCGGTGCCTTTGATGTGGTTGATGGACTTCGATTGGTCAACAGTGTTCGCCATCGTCAGCCCCGGCAGATCGCACGGATGAATGCCTTTGCGAAGAAGCTCGCGGGTTTCTTCGTCGAAGAGTTCGGGATGCTTTTTGAAGATGTCGGTCACCTTGATCGCCATCGGGCTGTCAACGAAGGTGAGCAGGTGCGGGATGCGGTTTTCGCGTTGCAGCGCATTGAGGTGATAGAGCAGCTCCTGCGTACGCTCGACGGCAAAACTGGGAATGACAATGTTGCCGCCCGCTTTGTTTGTTTCGTTGATGATGCGCGCCAGTTCGCCGGGAATGTCTTTGGTTTCGCCGTGGGTACGGTCGCCGTAAGTTGACTCGACGAGAACGTAGTCAGCTTCATCAAACGGATCCGGGTCGTTGATGATCGGCATATTCCATCGGCCAACATCGCCGGAAAAAAGAATCGTGCGTGATTTACCGCCCTGCTCCACGCTCAATCGAATGCTGGTGGAGCCGAAGATATGGCCTGCCTCACGGAAAATCGCGGTCATGCCGGATGCAACCGGAACGGGCGTTTTGTAGCCAACCGGCGTCAGGAGCGGAATGGTTTTATCGACATCGGCGACGGTGTAGAGCGGCTCATACGGGAACGGACTGGTTTTCCCCTGCTCCTCGTGGCGGGCCTTTTTGTGTTTGATGTCTTCTTCCTGCAGGAAGGCGGAATCTTTCATGATGATCTGTGCGATATCCGCCGTGGCCGGTGTGCAGAAAATTTTTCCGCGAAAGCCTTCCTTCACCAGTTTCGGCAAGCGTCCGCAGTGGTCGAGATGGGCGTGTGTCAGCAGAACGGCATTAATCGTTGCGGGCGAAACGGGGAAGGCATCCCAGTTGCGCTGTTTAAGGTCGCGTTCCTGATAAAGCCCGCAGTCGATCAGAATGCGCGCACCGTTCGCTTCCACCAGATAGCAGGAGCCGGTGACATTCTGCGCCGCGCCGAAAAAGTTCAGTTTGATGCTCATTGTAAAAGGCCCTCTTTTTGCCCGACTTTAGAGCGTTTCCGCCGGTTGCGCAATTAAACCCTTGAGTGTGCGCGGGTTTTTGTATTCTCTTATGCGGTTATTGTCGGGCATGTGGTGAAATTGGTATACACGCAAGATTTAGGATCTTGTGCCTTACGGCGTGCGGGTTCGAGTCCCGCCTTGCCCATGCTTCTGTCCGATAGAGAAGAAGGAGATTGGTATGCTGCCGCAACATGGAGGAGTGCCGAATTTCAGTCTGCGTATTCCCGGGCCGATTCTGGCACTGCTGATCCTGGTGCTGATCTCGGGATCGATGCTGACGCTTTCGTTTTATCTCAACGCAGACTTCGGCGATCTGGCGGCACAAAGCCGCATCAGACTCTCTTTGATTGTCACTCTGCTGCTTGCGCTTTTTGTCCTGCTGGCCGGCACAAGCCACTGGTGGTATCCGCACCTGCGGCAGGGAAGCCACAAACACGGGCACAAACACCACCGGCACGGGCCGCACTCGGAACGGCGCCGCTAAACCGAAGTACAGGTCTATTTTTGGTTGCGTTGGCGGAGACCGGACAGTACCTTTTCTGCTCTCTTAGATGGACGCGTAGCTCAGTTGGTAGAGCAGCTGACTCTTAATCAGCGGGTCCCCGGTTCGAGCCCGGGCGCGTCTACCACCTCAACCGTTTTCTAAACATTGGAAACCTCTTATGCGCGAATCAGCGCGAGAATTTCGTCGCGTTTGGCGGCCATTTTTTCAGGCGTTTTGGCTTCGAGGTTGAGACGCACGAGCGGTTCGGTGTTGGACGAGCGGACGTTGAACCACCAGTCGGTGTATTCATAGGAGTTGCCGTCGAGCTGGAATTTGCGCGCGTCGCCGTATTTGGCGTCGAGTTTCTTGAAGACCGTCTGCACATCGGCGACCTTGGAGTTGATTTCACCGGCGGCGAAGTAGCGCTTAATCGGCTTGATCAGTTGGGAAAGCGTTTTGCCGGTTTTGCTGATGACGTTGGCGACGCAGATGGCGGCCAGCGAAGAGCTTTCGGTGTAATAGTTGTCGCGGAAATAGTAGTGACCGGAAAGCTCGCCGGCGAAAACGGCATCGGCTTCGCGCATCTGCGCTTTGATAAAGGCGTGGCCGACGCGCGACATCATCGGCCTGCCGCCCGCTTCTTCAATAACTTCTTTGACGGCCCAGCTGCTGCGCAGATCGTAGAAGATTGCGGCGCGGGGAAATTTTTCGAGCATGGATTGCGCAACAAGGGCGGTGATCATATCCATGGTGACCACTTCGCCGTTCTCGTCGAGAAAGCCCGCGCGATCGGCGTCACCGTCAAAGGCGATGCCGAAGTCGTAGCCGCCCTTTTTGAGTCTGGCGGAAATATCGTGGAGCGTGTGGAGGTCAAGTGGATTGGCTTCGTGGTTCGGGAAGGTGCCGTCGAGCACGTCATACATCGGGGTAATATCGAACATCTTGTCTGTGAAAACGCCGCCTTCAGAAATGCCCATGCCGTTCGCGTAATCGATGACGACCTTGAGCGGCTTCTTGATTTTTGCAAACGTCCGGATGTGGGCGAAGTATTCCGGCTTGATGTCATACGTCGTCACGTTGCCGGGTTTGGCCGCCGGCGCATCGAAGGACTGTTCGTTCACGATGCGTTCGATGTCGGCGATGCCGGTCGCGCCGCTGATCGGGATGGCCAACTCGCGGCAGAGTTTCATGCCGTTCCATTCGCCGGGATTATGCGAGGCGGTGATGATCGCGGACCCGTCAGCGCCGAGCTTTCCGTTGGCGTGGTAGGACATGGGCGTGGAAACCAACCCGATGTTGATGACATCGACGCCTTGCATTGTGAGGCCTTTAGCCATCGCATTAAACAGCGGAATCGAGTGCGGGCGCATGTCGTGCCCGATCACAAATTTTTTCGGTTTCAGGAACGTGGCGACCGCTCGCCCGATTTTGAAGGCGATATCTTCGGTCAGATCTTTGCCGTAAATTCCACGGATATCGTATGCCTTATAAATTCCAGCCATGATGTTCTCCTTATTTATGAAAAAGAGCGCCCTTTCTAGCGGGATTCGGCGAGCTTTTCAACAAAACCCTGCATACAAAGTATAAGCGCCGGATCGTCCGAGTCAGCCGCAGGCAGATAAATGTTTTTCCTCTGCTCGCCGACCCGGCGGGCGGCTGTGAAAACGGCTGTCAGCTCGGCCGTTTCTCCCGGCCCGATCATCTGCTTACTGAGCCTGACCTGTGTGCAGCTGCACGTGGCTTGCGGCATCCCAGCGACAAACGTGGTGTCGCCCTCATTACGAATGATAAATACGTTGGTCACCACTGCCGACTGAGTCACTTTTCCGAAATTGTATTCCGGTTTGTCGCACACCAGCTTCGGCCCGTTCACGGCGCTTCCAATATTTGGAAACGCCAGCAGAAAGAGGAAGCCGAATATCAAATGACGAACCATAAACTTCATTTTATTAGCCACAAAAAACACGAAAATTAATCCGGAAGACTCTGAAGATACTTCTTAACCTGGAGCTTCGCCGAGCCAAAATTAATTAGAAGGCCCGTTTCAATCCGGGCAGAGGTTAAATAACCAATCACTTGGGCAATATGTTCAGGGGAAATATCCCGACAGGCTTTCAGTTCCACAATCAGGCAGTTTTCTACAAATAGGTCAGCAAAATATTCACCAAGCACGGTTTCGTCCTCATCATAAACCGTCAGAGGGTGCTGCTGCTTTACATCAAGACCCTGTTTGCGCAGACGATTTGCCAAAGCATTTTCATAAATTTTTTCTAAATGCCCGTTCCGGTGGTACGAATGAATAGCAAAGCTGGTTTCGCGCACCACATCACACAACTCATTTATATTTTCCCACCCCATTGACCTTCCCCTTTTTGTGTTTTTTGTGGCGATTAAAGGAGGTTTTGCTGTGAACCGCCGGGCTTGAGGCCGAACAGATCGAAGCCTCGCGGCAGAACAACACGGCCCTGCGGCGTGCGCTTGATGAAGCCTTCCTGAATCAGATACGGCTCGTAAACCTCTTCGATGGTGTCGGCCTCTTCGCCGACGGAAACGGCGATCGAGTTGATGCCGACCGGGCCGCCGCCGAATTTTTCGATGATGGTGGAGAGAATCTTTTTGTCCATTTCGTCGAGACCGCTTTCGTCGATTTCGAGCAACGCCAGCGCCTTGCCCGCGACTTCGGCCGTGATGACATTGTCCGCCTTGATCTGCGCATAGTCGCGGGCACGCCGCAGCAGGTTGTTGGCGATACGCGGTGTGCCGCGCGAACGGCGGGCGATTTCGAGCGCGCCGTCCGGCTCAATGTCGACATTCAGAATGCGTGCGGAGCGCTCGATGATGATTTTGAGCGTGGCGGCATCGTAATAGTCGAGCCGGTTGACGAGACCGAAGCGCGAGCGCATCGGCGCGGAAAGCAGTCCGCTGCGGGTCGTCGCGCCGATCAGCGTGAACGGCTGAATGTTCAGACGCACGGAGCGGGCGTTCGGCCCCTGATCAATGACGATATCGATAACGAAATCCTCCATCGCGGAATAAAGATATTCCTCAACCGACTTCTGCATGCGGTGAATTTCATCGATAAAGAGGACGTCGCCGCGCTCCAGACTGGTCAGCAGTCCAGCGAGGTCACCGGGTTTGTCGATGACCGGGCCAGAGGTGCATTTGATGTTCGCGCCCATCGCCTCGGCAATGATGTAGGCCAGCGTGGTTTTACCGAGACCGGGCGGGCCGGAAAGCAGGGCGTGATCAAGCACGTCGCCGCGCGCTTTGGCCGCCTGTACAAACAGCTCGAGCCGCTCTTTGATTTTGTCCTGTCCGGTGAAATCGGCAAATCTCGACGGACGCAACTTGATGTCGAAGTCCTTATCGGGGCGATTGAGTGTTGTGACAGTGTGTTCCATTTATTTTCCTGTGAGGGCTCCACGGATAATTTCTTCAACCGAGGTCGATGGTTCGAGTTTGATCGCCTTGACCATTTTACGGGCATCGTCCTGTTTGTAGCCGAGAGAAATGAGCGCGAGCGCGGCGTCGCGCAGGCGGCTGTCGCCGGGCAGATCATCGGACCCGGCCAGCGTTTCCAGCGCCTCGCCAGCGGAAAACTTATCGCGCAGTTCAACGATAATGCGCTCCGCTGTTTTTTTACCGATGCCGGAGATAGAGGAGAGCCGTTTGACGTCACTTTCAATCAGCGCGGTTTTCAGTTCGCGAACTGAAAGACCGGAGAGCGCGCTGACCGCGATTTTCGGGCCGACACCGCTGACGCCGAGCAGGAGCGTGAACATCCGGCGCTCGTCCTCCGTGGCAAAGCCGAACAGCACCTGCGAGACTTCAGTGATGTGGTGATAGATCAGGATGCGGGTTTTTGCCCCTTCGGGCGGTAGGCGGTCGAAACTGCTGAGCGGGACAAGCACTTCGTAGCCGACGCCGCCGGTATTGATTACAGCGCGGCCGGGCTGTTTTTCTTCGAGAAGGCCTTCCAGGAAAGTAATCATGGCGCGAGCCTACCAGAGAGTCCACGAAGTATGAACTATGAAATATGAAAGATGAACCCCGGAGCAGGCCATCCTTTAAACAGAAAAGCCCCGCAGAAATGATTTCTGCGAGGTTATTCGGCTCCGGAGGCGAGAAGTGGTTACTTCTTCTTGGCGGCGGCTTCGCGAGCACGCACTTTGAGGCGTTTCTTGCGGAGAACGCGGCGGCGCTGTTTGGTTCGTTCTTTAAGTTGCTGACCCATAGTGGGGAGAGCTTGTAGCCGAAGGCGTCCGCGCCGTCAATTGCTTTTGCTAAAAACTGGATTTTGCCGGCCCGCATCTTAGAATGCCCGCATGAAACGTCGTCAAAAAAACCGTAAACTCTGGATCACTATCATTCTCCTTTCATTGGCTCTGGCGGGAACCTGGTTTTCCCGCCTCCGGCAGAAGGAGGAAGATTATCCGCGCGACGAAGCGCCGAAGCTGGATGAAACCTGGTCGTTCGGCAGCGGCGACGTCAAAGTGGCGCGCATTCCGCTCGACGGCATCATTATGCGCAACGAAGAAGACGGTTTTTTCACCGCCCGTACCGATATGGTTGAAAGCATTCTCACGCAGGTGCGCGCCGCCGAACGCGACACGGAAATGCGCGCCATCATCCTGGAAGTCAACTCGCCCGGCGGCGGCGTCACGCCCAGCGATGAAATCTATAACGCGCTCCGCAAATTCCGTGAAAGCCGTCCCGACCGCCGCGTGATCGTCTTCATCCGCGACCTCGGAGCCTCCGGCGCCTACTACGCCGCCATGGCCGGCGACTTTATCATCGCCGAACCGACCGCCGTGGTCGGCTCGATCGGCGTGATCATGCAAACCATGAACCTGCAGGGGCTTTCGGAAAAAATCGGCATCACCGACGTCACCATTAAATCGGGAGCCAACAAAGATATGCTCAACCCCTTCCGTCCGGTTGACACCAACCAGCTGGCGTTGTTGCAGGTTCTGATCGACGATATGCAGACTCGCTTCAGCGGCATTGTGGTCGAGTCGCGCAAACTGGACCGCGCGGCAAAACCGGAACTGTTTGACGGCCGTATTTTTTCCGCCGGCGATGCGCTGAACAAAGGGCTGATTGATGAGGTCGGTTACTGGAGCGACGCCCTTGCCCGCACCGCGCAATTGCTCGACACCGGCGCCCTGCGTGTTATCCGCTACGAGCCGCAACGGACATTTTTTGAGGAACTGATCGAAGGGAAAAGTCCGGTCGTGTTGCCCAGCCTGAAGCTACGCTCGCCGCAGTTTCTGTATCTTTGGAAACCATAGGGAAATGGAATAGCTGGAATAATGGAGTATTGAAGGAGGACGGTTATGAAAAATTTTATTTTTATTGTTTTAATAGCCATCGGGCTGGCCGGATGTGAATCGATGCCTTTTGAGATGCAGACCCGCGCCGACCGCGCCGCGATGAGTCAGGATCAGCTCCTTGCGCAGGAAAGCCAGCGGCGTATGGCCGGTCGGCTTGAATCGGTTGAAATGCAAATAGGCCAAATGAGCCGCGACATTGACGCCCTGAAAGGCCAGCTCAGCACCCGTTGCGCCGCCATTGAGCAGAAAAGTGAAGCCGATAAGCGCGAAATGGTCACCCGATTGAGCGGCGAACTGGATAAACTGATGAAACAGGCTTCGGCGCCCAGACCCGCCGCGACAGCAACGCCCGCCGGTCGCGGCATCGAACACGTCATCAAGCCCGGCGAAACACTCTACATCATTGCCAAGGCCTATAACGTCAGCTCGAAAACCATTATCGACGCAAACAAAATTCAGGATCCGGGGCGCCTGTCTGTCGGACAAAAACTTCTCATACCGCAGTAAACGGCCAGCCTTTCGCCTTCATTTCTTGATATACTTCTCCGCATACTCAAGGGAGAGCCGCCGACCTTCTTCGGTTTGGGCGGGTGTCATTTTTTTTACAATCAACGAGAGAACCTCTGCCGCTTGCTCATACCCCTGTGTCGCCGCAGTGGCTATCCATGCGTATGCTTGCACATCATTCTGCGGAACGCCTTTGCCATTGGCATAAACAATCCCCAGATTGAATTGTGCTGTTGCATCTCCCTGTTCCGCAACAAGGCGACGCTGATTCATCGCTTCTATGTAATCATGAGGCGATAATTTTGCGTTATCTTTACGCATATAGACTTTGATACCGCCTTGCGAAATGATGGGCGTGAGTTCAAGATGAAACCGCTCCAGACTGGCTTTTACAGACTGTTCATCCGCGGGGTACATAGTGCCCAGCACAAGCGCTTGAATATTGGATTCTCCTGTTTGCCGGAAGGCTTCTTCCACATTCAAATATCCGCTTTCCCACATCATTAGAGCTCGCCGCTGGGCGTAGTAAGGGAAAGAAGAGTCCCAGGCCAGCCCGTAGCAGAGGAGGACACCATTTGGATCGGTGTATTGGCGGGTGAGTTGTGCGGTGGAGACAAAAGAGCTGGAGGCGTCGTAACGTTGACTGGGGAGCAAGGTGCGGACATAGCCGCTGATCATGAAAAAGACCAGGGCCGGGATCAGTATTCGGCGCCCGATAGAGGCGCTGACAGGACGCTTCAGCAGGTTGGAAAAAACGAGTGCTACGGCCACAAAAAAGTACAGGGTGTTGCTGTACCAATAGTACTCATGTACGAAGTACAGGTTGGTGTACACGATCGGTCCCAGCATGAAGGTTGCGAAAAACGAAATAAAAAAAATCCGGTGTTTTCCGGAAAGATATAATGCGGCCCAAAACAAACTGATTGCCCACGGCCAAAGAACAGAAATTTTCAATACATTGACGGGGAGGATATACGGGATTGACCGGTCGACGAGGTCGCGCCAGTACACGGGATTTAGTTTTTGCTGAAGGGTGCCGAAGTTCCATGCTGTAAGATTTTTCGACACAAGAGCCCCGGCCGCAGGATGTTGAGCTTTGATGCCGTCCGCGAAAATTGTCCAGGCGGCCGCAACGGCCAAAGGTATAACGACGTAAGTCACGGCCATAACAGCCAAGATCCGGATTGTTTTTACTGAGAAATGCCGTCCCTTCTGGTTTTCCCACCAGAACAGACAGAAGATGCCCGCAAGCGGTAATGCAATGGTAAATGTCGTGATCTTAACGAGCGCGGCGGTAATGCCGGCTAACCCGGCGGTTATTTTCCAAGCGGTTTCTTTATTTCCAAAAGAGCTGACCACGCCGAGTAAATAAAGAAGGGTGAAAAACAGCGCGGTCGATTCGATCATAAATGTGCGTGACCAGAAAATATAAAGCGGGCATATCAACGCCATGGAAACCGCCAGATAGCCGCAAACCCTGCTTTTGAACAGCCTGAGAATCAGTAAATACAGAATCCAAAGAGACGCGTAGAAAAACAGCAGACTGACCATCCGTCCTGTCTGGTCCAGATCGCTTCCCATGGCCTTGCAGGCAAGCGCAACGATTCCTTGAAACAGCGGAAATTCCATGGGAATGGACCATGGTGCGCCGAGAACGGGTGTTTCATAAGCAAGTTTGAACCCGTCCTGAATAAAATAATACGCGGTAATCGCCGTTTGACTTTGCCGAAACCCATGGCGGTCAACCAGCGAGTGCCGCCACCCGACCATTGAAAAACCCAAATGCAAACAGAGGCAAACTGCTGTCAGCCATCGGACATATCGGAGGTTGAGGCTCTCTATATTTTCCGGTTCATTGGTCATGACGGGTCTGGTTTGTCGAGAGGGCGATGCCTGCGGCGGTTCAGGGGTTATTTGTTCGGTGGCAATCGCCGTGCGCCAGCTGTTTCCCCGACGGAAGTAGAGCATGATTGAGAGATCGCGGCCACCCATTTCTTTAATCGTCAGCTTCAATTCCCCCGCTTTACGGCGGATCCATCGAGTCGAAACGGCCGCGGCAGTTGCGGACGACGGCTTTCTTATTTCTTAACAAATTTCTCTGCATACTTGCGGGAAAGGCTCAGCCCTTCTTCGATCTGTGTGAGCGTCATTGTTTTCAAGATTAGTGCTCGAAATTCTTTTGCTTTTTCGTACCCCTGTTCCGCCGCAATATTCCACCATGCGTAAGCCTGCGGACGGTCCTTAGAGACGCCTGTGCCAGTAGCATAAGCAACCCCCAGATTGTATTGTGCCGAGGCATTCCCCTGTTCAGCGGACAAGTGATACCACTTCACCGCTTCTTTATCGTCCTGCGGAACGCCTATGCCAGTAGCATAAGCAACCCCCAGACAGAATTGCGCCTCTACATTTCCCTGATCAGCGGCAAGACGATACCACCGCACTGCTTCTTTGAAATCCTGCGGAACGCCTTTGCCAGCAGCATAAGCGACCCCCAAGTTGTATTGCGCCAAGGCATTCCCCTGTTCAGCGGCAAGATGGAACCACTTCACGGCTTCTTTGAAATCCTGCGGAACGCTTTTGCCCTCGTAATAAGCAGCCCCCAGATAGAATTGCGCCTCTACATTTCCCTGATCAGCGGCAAGAAGGAACCACTTCACCGCTTTTTTGTAATCCTGAGAATTGGATTGCGCGTCTGCCTCGCCCGGCGACAATAACGATTTCAAGCGGTATATGCGCACTCCATTCATAAGACCCGGCGAGGCACCCGCCTTTTCCAAAACGTAGTTATCGGCAATATAAGTTTTCAGGGCTTCGAAAATTTCGTGCGCCTCATGTTTTGGATCAGTAAATCCGAACAAATCCGGCGGTGTTGCATCAATAAAGGTCGGAGGCTTGGACTGTTTTAGATCCGAAAGGAACCGGTTTTGATAGTAAGTACGCAGCCGGCCGGGAAAGATAGCGCGGTAAGTCGATATGTCCCGCGTGGCAGGGACTGCGGCGAGTGCTACGAATATATCCGGGCGGTATCCCCATATAGCCATCGGCTTATGGCCGTATTTTTCAGTTAATTTCGAATCTTTCCGCGCAGATTGATGTGCCGCTTGAATCTGTTCCGCCCACGGATACGGATAAGGAAAGGGAGTGCGATTATTTCTAGCCAGATGCTGCGGCCAGATCGTTATAAAACCAATGGCAATGCAAAACGCGCCCTCCGCCAAAGTGCGGCGCTTGACCGTCAGCCCGTGCAGGAATTTTTGAATAATCTCTCCGCAGAACAAGCCTGTAACAATTGTCTGCACCAGAACAGCGATTAAGAGGTAATGTAAATAATCGCGTCCTGATACAGATACCGACAGTACGGATGCGGCCATTCCCGTCAAAAACAATAGAAAAAATATTTTGGCTCGGCTACTGATCAATTGCGGCCGGACAAGGAGAATAGTAATGCCGGTCAATACCAAAGCGAACAACGGGTAACTGAAAGCTCTGGAGGGAGGGATGATTAACCACCCCAAGATTAGCGGCGGGGTTATGCTGCCTGCCGGCGGAGCCGCCCCTTCAGGCATCGCCGTGTATGCAATATTCGAGAGAATGTATGACCTGAAGAAATCAGAGAAACTACCCGTGGTCAGCAGGATAATGGACATAACGATCGTGGGGGCGGCCAAAGCAAGTAGCGAATATCCGGCGTTTTTTATTAACTGCTTAGGGTTTGTATAAATCAGTCCGGCCATAAGAACAGGGGCAAACAAAACCGTAAACGGCGCGTACTGTATCTTGATCCATGGAAGCCACCCCAGCAGAAGCATGCTGATCCATGCATACCGGAGTTTCCCACCGACCATCCAGCGGATCCCATAATACCACGCTCCGGCGAGTACGGCGTTAGGAAGGTGTTCGCTTGAATAATGCAGCCAGTCCGGGTGTGAGGAATAAACCGAAAACACAACGCCGGCGCAGGTAAAAAGACGGCTTAACGCCTCTGTTGTGACTAGGCGCAAAGAAAGGTAGACAAATGTCCATTGTGTTATCAGGCAGATCAGGCCGGCTGTCCGGGCAGTATGACAATCAAGAGGCAGCCCCATAAGGTTAAAAACATTTAATAGCCAAGACATAAAAGGACCAACGGTACCGTTGTCTACGCTCCGCCACGGAACCCAATCGACTTGAAACTTGATGGCACTAGCCAGTGCTTGCGCTTCGTCTGTGTTGAGGTAGCTACTGATGTAAAAGAGGGAGAGCCGACGCAACACGAGACACAGCGCCATGACGCTTATGAATGTAGCGGGGTGCCGAAAGAATCCAAGCGTCCGGCTGTTAGCTCCGGCGGCCGTTTGTTCCCCCAGCGCAAGAAAGCAAAAGACGATCAGCGTTGGGATCAGAAAAGAGCATATGCTTTCGTAGGTGGAACTATTCTGTAAAAGCCATCTAGCTAGCAGCGGCATTACATAATCCTTACTGAATTTTGAATCAAGACCACCAGAGCCGGAACCAAAACACGAGGGCTGGTGGCGGGACTCGGAATCGAACCGAGGACACAGGGATTTTCAGTCCCTTGCTCTACCAACTGAGCTATCCCGCCGCCGTAAAAAAGAAGGGCGCATTGTACGGAAAAGACCCATGATGTCAAACGAAACGGTTCGCCGCCTTTCCACTTGTTTCACACCGCGAGCCCCTTTACTCTTCCGCCCATGTATGTGCTCAACAGCCTGATGCCCGTTTTTCTAATCATCGTGCTCGGCAAACTGCTTTGCCGCACCGGGTTTTTTTCGGACGATCTCGTCAAAGGGATCAATCAGCTCACCTACTGGGTCGCCCTGCCCGCCCTGCTCTTTTCGGAAATCTCCGGCGCCGTTTTCGATGTCGGCGAAGTCCGCCGCATCACCCTGATGCTGATCTGCGCCACTCTGATCGCTTTTTTGCTCGGCTATCTGGCGGCGCGCCTGCTGCGTCTCCCGCACCGCTCGCTCGGAGCTTTCGTGCAGGGCTGTGGACGCGCCAACAACGCTTTCGTCGGCCTGCCCATTATCATCTACGCCCTGGCGGGAACCTTTCCGAATGTGAAAGCTCTTGCCACCGTCGCATTGGGGCCCGCCATTATCTTTTACAACTTTTCCTCCATCGTCATCCTTCTTGCTCACGGCGAAAAGCAGCACAAGGGCGCGGCGGCTGTCGGCGTGTTTATCAAACAGCTGCTGCTCAATCCCATGATCATCGCCTGCGTCGCCGGACTGCTCGTCAATTCTGTCGGCTTCACCTTGCCGCTGATATTCGCGCGCACTTTCGCGGCGCTGGGGCAGTCGGCGCTTCCACTCGCGTTGCTGTGTATCGGGTCCTCTCTAACCTTTGAAAAAACGCCAGCCGCGGCGTCGCCCGCGCTGATCGCCTCGCTCATCAAAGTATTTGTCCTGCCGGCTATCGGCTTCCTGATCGCACGACTCTGGGGCGTCTCCGGCACGGAGCTGAAAATTCTGCTCATCTACCTGGCCTGCCCGACCGCCAGCGCAAGCTACGTTCTCGCCGATATGTTCGGCAGCGATGCCCCGCTCGCCGGGCGCATCATCGTTGTCAGCACCGTGCTTTCCGCCATTCCGCTGAGTATCATCGTTGCCTTTGGAGGTTAAATCATGCGTATACCGAAACGGCGTTTTGGAAAAACCGAATTGCAGCTGTCCGTTCTCACCTGCGGCGGCATGCGTTACCAGCAATCGTGGCAGGACGATGAAGCCGCCCGCGCATCGGTCACGGAAGAGAGCCAGAAAAACGTCGAAGCCTGCGTCCGCTACGCGCTCGACCTCGGCATCAACCACATCGAAACCGCCCGCGGCTACGGCACCTCCGAATACCAGCTCGGGAAATTCCTCCGGTCACTGCCGCGCGACAAAATGATCGTTCAGACCAAGGTCGGCCCCAAAGACACTCCGGCTGAATTTCTTGAGGCCTTTGAGATTTCGATGGCGGCGCTGAAACTCGACCATGTCGATCTGCTCGCCATCCACGGCATCAACAACGAAGAGACTCTTCAGCAGGCGCTGAAATGCATGCCCGCAGCGCAACAACTCAAAAAAGAAGGCCGCTGCCGCCACATCGGTTTTTCAACCCATGGCGCGCCGGATATCGTCGTCAAAGCGATCGAGACCGGCCTCTTTGAATACGTCAACCTGCATTGGTACTTCGTTTACCACCCGATCAACTGGGTTTCTGTCCAGGCCGCGACCAAACTCGACATGGGCGTTTTCATCATCAGCCCGTGCGACAAAGGCGGCAAACTTTACGAACCGCCGCCCAAGCTCATCGACCTCTGCCAGCCGCTCACGCCCATGCAGTTTAACGATCTCTACTGCCTGCGCCGTCCGGAAGTTCACACGCTTTCTATCGGCGCGTCCCGCCCCTCCGACTTCGTCGAACACGTCACCACCGTCGGCAATATGGAAGAAAAGTTTCCGATGGTTGGAAAAATTGAAGGGAGAATTTTCCAATCATTGGAAAAAACGCTCGGCGCCGACTGGACGCACCACTGGCACGAAGGGCTTCCGCGGTGGCAGGACACGCCCGGTGAAATCAACATTCCGGAAATCCTGCGCCTCTGGACCTACGCCAAAGGGCTCGACATGATTGCCTTCGGCAAAATGCGCTACAACCTCATGGGCAACGCCGGACACTGGTTCGGCGGACTGCCAGCCGCGGACTTTAAAGACGAAGCCCTCAAGCCGGTTCTCGCAAAGAGCCGCTTCGCCGATCGTATTCCTGAAATCCTGCGTGAGGCCCACGCCCTGCTCTACGACGAACCAAAAAAACGACTTTCAGAATCATAAACATCAAGGAGAAGCTCATGTCTGAATTTAAAAACGTAACCGTAGTGAAAAAAGCGAATGTCTATTTTGACGGCAAAGTCACCAGCCGCACCGTCCTGTTTGCCGACGGCACCAAGAAAACTCTCGGCATCATGATGCCCGGCGACTATGAATTCGGCACCGAAGCCGCGGAAATCATGGAAATGCTCGGCGGCGAGATGGACGTGCTGCTCCCCGGTTCCAAGGATTGGAAAACTTTCAAGGCGGGCGAGTCCTATCAGGTTCCAGCCAACAGCAAGTTTAAGCTCAAGGTTCCTGTCGTCGCCGACTACTGCTGCTCCTACCTCAAGTAAAGGTAGGGCGCTTTCGCCGAAAGCGCCCTACCGAGAGCCTGGGGCGGGCTCGGCGAGACGTCCCTACCTCGCCGGAACAAACTCAAAGCCGGAGAAGGTCAAATCCACCGGCGCGGGTTTACGTTCGTCGCCGAAGCGGATCACCAGCTCTGTGACGTTTTCCAGCCCCGGCGTTCCAGGCATTGGAATCCGGATCGTCTGCTCGGAATCCGTGACATCGAAGCGGGTGAAAATTTCATTTTGAAACACGGTCGGCCCGCCGGTCAGAGTTATTACGGCCTTCAGCGGCTTGGCCGAACGGTAGCGAATCAGTAGTGCACCGTTCGACAGGCTCACCGCCTTCGGCAGTTTGACGGTGATCGCACTGTTGCGTACCGCGTCAGCGCAAATCCGGAATCCATTGCGCCAGTGCCGCGATTCCAATTGATCGCCGACCGGGCTCCATGAAATCCATTGCGCGCCGCCACTCAGTAAATCAACCGCAACCGACTCGCCGCCCTGAACTTTGGAGAGCGAAGTCACGCCCTGCCACGTCAAGTAGCGCTGCATATTTTCTTCGGCGGAACCGATGCCGCCGAGAATCAGAGCCAGCGTATGCGCCGTGGTTTGGAATTTGATCACTTCGTCTTTGGTTGTGTTATAGCCTTCCCACGAACCGTGATCGGTGAAAAGTCGGCTGATGGTTTTCCAATGTTTGGAAAGAAACGCTTCGATCTTGTCCGGCTCAATCGAATAGGCAACGCCGAGCGTGTAAAGCGACGGTGCGTCGGTGATGCGAGCCTGATCGGTCACCGCGACATCCGGAATGCCGATGTCGCCGGTGTATTCCACGCCCTTGCCGCTGTACGCCTCGCTCAGGAAGCCGGGCAGTTTATGCCGGGTCGAAAAATCGAGTTCGATATCCACCGAGTTTTCCAGATTTTCGCGCCAGCCCGGCGCATCCAGCTCCTGCATAAAAAGCGAAAGCCCCAGCGACTGAAACGACGAGCCGTGCCACGTCGCCAGCGTGTAGAGATCGCGCCCGTCCGCCATGCGATACGGTTTGATTTTAAAGCCGCTATTCCTGATCGCATCCGCCGACAGGTCGAAACGCTGCACCACAAACAAAAGCGGACCGCGGAACTCGTTCACAAAATAATCCATGTGGCCGATGATCCATTTGCCGTTGCTGTCCTCCCAGCCGGTGAAGCGGTCGTGCGTCGCGTTCCAGCCGAACGTAAACGATCCCGTTTTTTCGTCGTAGAGATAGCGGTAACCTTCCTCCTGCCGCGCGATAAACCGCTCCAGCTTTTCACACAGCGCAACCGCCGCCGGATCATCCTTCAGTGTCGAATGGCGTAGCGCGCCGAAGGCTTTAGCCGCTGACGCCGTCAGGTTGGCGTTGTCGCCGAAAATAATCTGCACCACCCGCGTATCCAGCACCGCCATAATTTTCGCGCAGAGGTTGCTCTCGGCGAACGGCGCCAATTCGCCAGTGAAAAATTTGTCGCCGTATTCCCCTTTGCGCGGAATTTTGGCGAACGAGCCGTCTTGCTGAGGAAGAATCCATTTGCGGGCAACCAGCGCACTCCAAATTTGAGCCGCCTGCTCTTCGCCGAACGCATCAATAAAATTCTGCTTCTCCACTTCCTCGCTCAGTGGCCCCATGCGCCCGGTCTTTTCCAACCCTAGGAAATTTCCGAGCAGTCCTTTGGCGCCAACTTTCGGATCGTTTTGATCGGACAGCAGACTCGACGTCATTAGTTCAAGCTGACTCAACGCCTCCTCGCGCGAAATATACGGATTGTCCGCATAGCCCGCCGCGATATTGGCCAGCACTTCCAGCCGCTCGCCGATCGCGGTCAGTTGCGTGAATGAACGGAGATAAAGTCCGCGCTCCGAATCCTGATTCCAACCTTCTACAGGATAACCGGAAACCGGATCAACCAGCCCGTGCTCTGGGTTCAGATAACCCATTGCATTGGCCAGTAGCCGTTGCATGTTTTCGTGTTCCGGATTCACCAGCGGAAAATGAAACGCATCCGGCAACTCCGAAACCACCGTCACTTCCGGCGGCGGAACATGCGCGCACCCCGCGCCCAGCAAAATTCCCAAACCTACAGCAAAAATTGTTTTTTTCATCGCAGGACACTCTACCACCTCTCCCGCCGGATTCAGCTCAAATCCGCATGGCCTGTTTTTTGGCTGGGAAAGATTTCCTGCGGCTGTTACCGTCCGGTTCTTGAAAAATGGGGGTATGGCGAGATGGAAATGAACTCTCCGGACACCGGAAAAGAAGTTTCAAAAGAGTTAAAAGAAGCGCTTATTATGCTCGGGCGCGGAATGGGAATTGTTTCGGCCTACGGACAAACCCATCCGGCGGTCAATCAGATTATCGACCAGGTCTTCGTTGCATTTCAACAGGCGATGCAACATACGCCGTCGATTTCCATCGGAACATTTAACGGGAAGATGGCCATAAACGACGAACCGTTCGTCTTCAAGGATGCGCCGATCCGCGCAATCGAAAAAAAGCTGCTCACCCTGAAGATTTCGCACCTCGAAATCAAACAGCATATTCCCCATTTCGAAATCAAACATCTTCTCCTCGCGCTCTGTGCAAACAAGGAGCAACAAATGAAGGACGCGCTGGCCAGCGCGGAACTCGAGTATATTAAACTGACAGAGGTCAAATATGTGGCCCTGCACGAAGGCGAAACCAAAGTAGCCAAGGATGCGATATCCGGTGGCTATAAGGAGGGGGAGAAGTATGAGATATCCGGCAGCAGCATAGGAATGCCGGGTGCCAGCCGCGAGGAAGTGTCGGGTATGCAGGTCGCACAATTTGCGGCCTTTTTGAAAGGCAGTTCCAGCGGTGAAGCGGTGTCACCCGAGGTGAGGAAGTTGCTTTCCGACCCGGAAAAATTTGCGGACATGATTATGCAGCTGGCAACGATGGGAAGAGCTTCTGCGGGGGAAACCGAAGGCGAAAACGAGAGCGAAAGACTGTCCAAAATTGTGCTCGGCTGCCTGCATCGAACTCAGGAGGGTCTGAGCAAGGAATCCGAATTTGAGTCCGCTCGGGGTAAAGCCGCGCTGGCCAGAACCATGCTCCAGATCGAAAAAAGCGTGCTCGACCGGATTAGCAACTCTCCGGGCGCTAAAGAAGCGAAACCCGACCGGCGCATTCGGGAAAGTCTCCGCGAAATGGAACAAAAGCGGCAGATCGATGTGCTGTCCGCCCAAGTCACAGAACAGCAGGAAAAGAAGACCAAGGCGGAAAAGAAACTCATCGCATTTATTAAAAAACACGGGGTGGAAAAAGTCCGCGCACATCTAGCTGAATCCGGCATGTCATTTCAGGAACAGCAGCGGCTGATTATGGAGAGCGGCGGCACCCTGCCGGGCGGCGGAAAAGAAGACGCGCATCTCATCAAAACCGCTCTTGAACAGCTCGACAGCCTCATCCAGGCAACGGATTCTGAACAAGCTCAGGCCGCTGTCGAAGAGGCCCGGCGCGGAATCAACACCTTCAACCTGCAGGTGGGATCGCAGATTGAAAAAATAGAAAGGGAGTTTCAGCAGAGCCTGCGGAAAAAGACTCCTGAGGAACGTGTAAAACTGCTGCTGGAAATTTCCAAACTGACGCTTTCGCTGATGCAGCCGCTGACTGTGATTAACGGCTCCATCGAGGCCGCGATCTCGACAACGAACGATGCTCTCCGCAAAGATCTTCTGGAGATGGCCTATGAAAGCGGTCAAAGCATGGATGCCATGACCAAGCGGATGATCGCTCTGGTCGGCTATCCGGAACTGAGCCAAGCGGATGGTCACCTCAACGAATGGAGAGACTCGATGTAACGCCGCGCTCCGGCATCCGCTCCTCTCCTCTGAACTGGGCGGGCTTCCAATGTCTGGAAAGGTCTTCGGTCAAGGTGACAGCAGCAGACGATAAAAGCGCCGCTGGCAGGCGTCGGCCTCAAGATCGGTGCAGCTGAAAACCCCGCTGGTGGCAACGCCACTGGTTACATTCACCCAATTTGAAAGCGGCTGCGAGAGATTGGTTGTTGCCATCACCTGGTAAGCCGAGCCTGCCTGACATTCGCCCGAAACCGTTATGGCGTTGCTCGCGCCGGAAATAATCTGCGTGAATTTTGCCGGCGGATTTGTTGTCAACAGCCAGGCGTTACCGGACATAACCAGCATGGAAAGCAGGTTTACACTGTCTTCGTAGTAGGTTTCCTTGCGGTCCTTGGCGTAAGTGAATGTGTTGTTCAACCAGCTTTGATTGGTTGTGGTCATCGCAGCCACGCCGGTAGGCGCAATAAAACATCCGGTGTCGAAGTTATTGTTTTTGACGTTGCTACCGTCGAGTTTATAGCCGGCTTTGAAGTTGATCGGCGCGGTGTGGTGATTCACAGTCCAGGTCGTGAACCGTGATAGAATCTGTCGAGCCCGGTCATCGTTGTAAAACCAGCCTGCCCAGCCGATGCGCCACGGCACACGGCACGAGTTGTAGTAGTATTTGCCGTCGTTCGGACCCTCGAGAAAATTCGCCGACGCCGGAATCCAGCGGCCGCCAGAGACCACCGCGAAATCCGGCACAAGTCCGGTGCCGGGCGCGGAGTTTGTCTGAAGCTGTTCCAGAATCGCATAACACTTATTTTCAACGTTGGTCCAAAGGCCGTTGCCTGTGGCAATATAAAAACTCCGGAACTCCGACGGCATGAAATCGGACGGCCGTGTCTGCCCGGCGACGGAATTCCAATCGCCCAGCCGCAGAGAATAGTCCGTCCGCACCAACGCGGCAGCAATCTGGTTGAGATAATTCGTGGCTTCGGTCCAATAAGCCGTGTCGCCCCATTGCCGATTTGCAAGCAGCAGCGCCATTGCCATATCCAGATCGCCGTCGGTGGCGCAATCGTCGCTGACGGCATTTTCATTGGCCGGAATTTTCCAGCACATTAACGCCGGATTGATGTTGGATGGATAGCGTTTGCGAAAGCGATTCAGGCCGTCGAAACAGGCTTTGGCGTCGGCGTCCGCGCCCGCCATATAAACCGTAAGCAGCATTCCGTAACCCATCGCCTCGGAAACGGTGGTTCCGGTTCCGTCATAGTTCACCTTAAAGTCGCCAGCTACTTTCGTCGAAGGCGCGAGGTATTTGTTTTTCCAATAGGCGTAGTAGTTGGTGACGGCCGCGTTGAGTTGTGCCTGCGTTAAGTTGTCCGGCTTGAGCCCGTGGCCGCTGACGTTTTCCGCCTGAGGAAAGGGTCGATTTTCAACGGCAAGTGAAACCCCGCCAACCGCGAACGAGATGATGTTCGCCGCAATAATTATTCTGAGGCTCAAAATATTCATACTAATTTTTGTTCAACGGGCTCTTGGCGAGGTTGCGGCGGATACGGTTGATCATGAGCCCGCCGCGCGGCAGGTTTAAATCCGCAGGCAGAACCACTTTGTTGTTCACCAGCGTTGCGCCAATGACACTTTCGCAGGCCTGCCGCAGCATCCAGCCCGCCGCGCCGGTGTAGCCGCTCCAGATCATGCGGCCCGGATCGTGCACGGTGAGATAATCGGCGCACTGCTGATTGGGCTGACCTGCCCCCGTGTGTGGATCCAGTTTCTAAGTTAGGATTTGGGCGAAGTCAACTCTTCGAGCAACCCGCCATCGGGCAATATTGGGAAGTCCAGGTTGTTGAGCCTCCGGAGCCGGCGGTCGGTATCCCAGTGAGCTG
>CAIKWE010000003.1 GCA_903831085.1 uncultured Verrucomicrobiota bacterium
GGAATGCCGGGGCGGCTTTTCGTTTTCGGCGGTACTGCTTTTTTAAAAATCACTTCCGCTTTTTCAGAGCCTTGACCTCATCGGCAGCACGTTTCTGATCCTTGTCAACGAAGAGTTCAATCAACTGGTCATCAACTACCTGATTGTTTCCATCGCGAATGATCTGCTGGCGGGCCAGCGGGCTCTTTTTAACAACCTTCGCCACATCGAAATTTTTACCGTCTTCCAGCGAGATGGTCACAAAGATGACATTTTCCTTCTGCACATCCTGCGTCGAGGTGTAATCGAACAGGCGTCCAAGCAATGGAATGGATCCAAGAATCGGAACTTTTGTCTTTAAATCCTGTTTGGTGGTTTCCGTCAGTCCGCCGATAACCGCCGTCTGCTTATTGGCCAGCATAAACGTGGTGTCGACCTTTTTTTCATCAACGATAGGAAAGGACTGTACGGGAGAATTAGCAGTTTTGGCAGAAAGGGCCAGATTTTTGGTGGAAGAAAGTCGGGAGATCGTCGGGACAATATGTACCCCAATGTTTTCTTCGGAATAGATGGTCGGCGTAACGTCGAGCATAATGCCGTAATCGTAGGTGGCATAACGTTTCTTGCCTGTATCAGGATCGGTTCCATCCGGATCCTGATTGTAGAGAATGCTCTGAAGTGCCCCATCCGTTCCACCGAAAGTCGGCGTAGAAATGATCACTGGCTCTTTTGTTATGATCTTAATGGTCGCTTTTTCGCCGTTAGCCACAATCACTTTCGGGCTGGAAACCGTCTGAATATCTGTAAACCGATCCAGCGCGCTTATAAACGCCTTGAGGCTGCCAGCATCCAGTGTAAACTGGTTGATTTTCAAATTAGGAGTAGCTTCCGGAATCGATACGACCGACGACGGAGTGATTTGACCGAAGTGACCGCTGTTCACATCCGTCTGAATGAAACTGAACGGCCCCGCGCTTAGACTGTGATTTAAAAGTCCGCCTTCCTGCCCCCAGTCCACGCCGTGATCCTTGTTTTTCTTGTCCGTCAGTTCCAGAATACGGGCTTCGATCAGCACCTGTCTGCGGGGAGTATCAATACGTTCAGCGATCTGGGCGACATCGTCCATGATTTCCTGAGAGGTTTTAACCACAACCGCATTGCCTTGCGCATAGGCATATATCTGGCCGCGATCACCGACGATGCCTTTAATTACCTCAGTGGCCTGTTTAATGTCGGCGTTCTTGAAAACGAAAGTACGGGTGTTTCTGACCGCGTCAGTGGGCGGAAGCTTTTTCCGGATACTGTAAACCTGGCTGCTGGCGATTTTTTCGTAAAGCTCAAGGTTTTGACCCTCGAGAATCGCCTGCAGAGCGGGTTTCCATTCCACCTCCTTCAGGTTGACATCAACCTTGACGGCACCAATGCCCGCTTCAAATTCAGGAACAATAATGTTGGCATCGGAGAGTGTCGCAAAAAGACGAATGACGTTGCTGAGTTCCACTTCTTTCAGGCTGACAGAGATCAGCCCGGCCTTGATGGTTCCGCCGGTGGCGGGCTCGGCTGAAACGATAACGGTTTCGACCACGTCTTCCGGCGCAGAAGCCGTCTTCGCCACGGGAACGAGAGTTGCCTCCACAACGGCAGGAGCCGCCGACATCACGACCGGCGCAGCGGCAGGCGTCTGCGCCACAGGAGCTACTTCCACAACGGCAGGAGCCGGTTCGACGACGGGCTCACGGCGGGCCGGTTCGACCGGTTCGGCAAGCTCACGGCGGGCGGGCGCAATGGCCGCCGGTGCAACGACCGGCGCAAGGGTTGGTGCGGCAACCGGCGCAACAACCAATTCAACAGGCCCGCGGCTGGCCGGAGCGGCCTGCTGAAGCTCACTGAATATTTGTGATGTGTCCTGAGCCAGAAGCATCAGGGCCGTTAACAGGATTGCAAAAATTGCTGCAATTTTTAGTTTCATTAATTCACTCCCGCTTTTTATCTAATCCCAATTTTCTTCAATTGAATCTGCCCGTTGGCACCAATTCCAAGAACTTCCCACTGATACATTTTCCCATTGTACAAAACCTCAATCTGTTCGCCGACGCTTTTCATCTCGCCGTTAATAATCGCCACGGTCCGGTCGCCCAACCGGCTGGTTCCGCTGATTTTAAGTCCGGCAGAGGCCGCCGTCCAGCCGCCCGCATCGCCTGCGCCGGATTGACTTTGAACATTCGCCCTTCTCTGCCAATTCGGCGGAAAGAAACCAATCGCCCAGAATGGATCTCTGAGCAGTTCCTGTTCCGGTTTTTCTGTCGTCTCTTTTTCCGGAGCGGAGGGCACAACGGATTTCCCGGCGGGTGCCTTCACGGCGGAGGGCGGATCGAGCGTCATGGGCCGATCTTCCTGCGAAAAAACGGTTAGGGAAAGACAAAAAACGACGAGGGTGGAAATGGAAAAGAGGGGTTTCATTATTTCGCCCCCCCTTCGATCTTCACCGAGGCAGGCCATTGCATGACGATGCGCACCTCATGAGCCAGGGGCTGACCGGGCCGGGAGGAAATTGTCACGCCTTTGATTCGCAGGAGCGGGTTGTCTTTTTCCAACCGCCAGAGAAATTCGACAAGATTGTTATAGCCGCACCGGGTGGAAACCACGATTTCATAGGGCATAGCCGCCGCCCCCTCCGTTTTAACCGCATTTTTTTTGTCGGCAACAGCATAATTGACCTCTTCAAGGCTGTCGACTTCGACCCGGGCCTGTGTAGAAGCGCGGGAAACATATTCATAAGCCCAGGCATAGCGGTCGGAGAACGTGGGCGCATGAACCGCCAGCCCTTCCAGTTCTTTGATACTCTGAGCGAGTTCGCTGCGGATTTCCGCCTCCTGTTTCACAATCGCGCGCGCACTCTCAAGCTTCTGTTCAAATTTATCCCGCTCTTTTCTAACGGAACCGCCACGAGTCGCCGCGGGTTTGGTCAAGCCAAGGAAATGAACCAGCAAAACAACCTGCACAATCGCCAGAACAATGGTGGTAATCACCATCTGCTTCTGTTTTTTTGTAAGGACGGACCAGTTCATTATTTGGCGCCTCCCGCCAAACGGCGCGCGTCCAAAGCAAAGATCCAGATTTCGCCCGTGTCGCGCTGCGAGGAAACCAGCTTAACCTCGCCGCAGAAGCCGCGCACTTCGTCATTCTCGTTGAGCTGTCGTTTGGCCTCCACCGTCGTCAGCTCGCCCTGTGCACGGCCGCTGAGGCGGAGGGTGTAAAACGGATCGGCACCAATGGCCTGTTCCGTGCCGGCATAAAGATGTTCCAGAGTCATCCGCTGCGGGATCCGGCTTTGCACCGCCCGCAGGATGCTGAACATGTCGAAATGGTCCTCCTGCTCCCATTTTTTAAGATCCGCCAGAGTTTTGCGGTTGGCGGCGGCGGCGGCCTGAGCGGCACGAATCAGGTTGGCCTGCGGTTCAATACGTTCCGATGCGCGGCGGGTGCGGTCCAGATTGGAATTGAGTCTCATGCGGGAAATTCCCGCCAGCAGAAAAACCAGAACGGTGATCGCCGCCAGCAGGCTGATCGAACTGAGCACGATCACCTTCATGCTGACGATGCCCTGATAGCGCCGTTCCATTTTTTTGAGGAGGTTAATCTGCAGGCTCATAAAGCCTCCATTCCCGCGAGTGCCGCGCCGACGGCCGCCGCGAACCGGGACTCCTGCCCCTTCAGATTTTCCGGACAGGCGCCGGGTTGAATTTCAATTTTTTCAAACGGGCTCCAGACTTGAGGGATAAAGCCGAGCACCTCTTTGACGGCCGTCTGCCAGTACGAGGACGTCGCAAGTCCGCCCGAAATATAAACCGCCGAGAGGGTGCTCTTGTTCTGGCGCTCGACAAACTCGCGATAGATGGCCAGCTGGCGGGTGAACGGGAGGAGCACCTGCCGGACTTGTGAAGAGACATCCACCGAACCGCCGGAGAGAATGGTGCCGGCCATATCGGCATCCACGCCCAGCGCGATCTCAACCTGCCGCACCAGCAAATCGCCGCCGACATCGAAACGGTTGATAATCTGAAGCTGATTGCGGTGCAGAAAAGAGGCGTAGGTGTGGCGCGCGCCGGTTTCGATAACGCAGACGGTCTGATTTTCGGTCTGCGAGCCGCGGTTATAAAGAAAAGCGGAAAGAGCCGCCAGCCCGGACAACTCCAACGAATGCGGCGCCGGCGCGCCGTTGGCGAAAAGTTCCAGGTAGCGCCGAATCGTTTTTTCGGGAACCGAAATGCCCAGCAACGTGCTCTCCCGCTTGCCCTTCGCGAGGGAAAGCACCAGTCCGCCGACGCGACAGTCGGCTGCCGCGTTGAGGCTCGTGCGCACCAGCGCATCGATATCCTCATCCTCCGAAGGAAGGATCTGCGTGAACACGCGGAGCGCCGCATCATCCATGGTGGCGCACAGCGCGGCGTAGTAGGTGGCCAGCGGTTTAGGCAGTGCCGGCCGTTCTTCGGCGTCCGGGCTGCAGGGCGGCAGAATGTCGGCGGCGGCGAGCGCGATGAGGTCTTTGGTCTTTTTCAGGCGGACGGCTTTAATGCCGGATGTGGCGAAATCGAGACCCAGCAGATGGGTCAGTCGTCTGCCCTGCTCTTTACTGATTGCGGTTTTCGGCTTGGCACTCATTTTATAAGAATCTTACCCGTCATTTTCCCGTGTCTTATACCAAACCCAGCCCGCACCGCCGACGATTAAAGATAGAAAGATGATCGAGATCAGAATGCGACGAATTATTTTGTGCATTCGATCCGCCGCCGCCTGGGCGGCGGCATCCGTTCTAGACTGCAGGGTCGCCTGCTCTCCAGATCGCACCCACGGCGGCTTTTCCATATCAATCAGCATCTGAGCGCGGCTTCTAATCCGCTCCTTCCCGCGATCCTCCTGCTGCTGTTCATATTCCGCCATCGCCCGCAGGCGGTATTCAAGGATCTCCTTCTTCCGGAACTCGGCATCGGGAGGCAACGGCGCGAATAGCGGAAAGGCCCACAGCAACACAGCTCCAAATATAAAGAGGCGAACCATTTTCATGGCGACATTTCCCTCCAAAGAATGGTTTTCCCGGGGCTCAGCTCTTTAGGCAGATATGGCTTAAATTTGTCTTCCCTTGAAACTCTGCTGTCCCAATTCATATACATTTTGCCGCTGAGGATCAGTGCTTCGTCACGGGAGATAATCCCGCCATTGATCATCGAGTCGGCAGAGAACCTGCCCGCCGTCAAATGGTTGTTATAAACAATTGCATCAATCCGCGCAATAGTGGTTAGAGGAGATAAAGCTGCAAATGTTGTGTCCGAGAGACTGGACTCATAGTATTGGCGCAACACCCCGTTGGTGGCAACCGTATTACCGGCTTTGGTTCCGAAACCGACGCTATAGTCTCCGTTAAAATAGTTGGTTCCGTTTCGGGTCGAGGTGACATAGCCAATGGATTCATCGCTGGCCGTCACTGGATATTCTTTTGTAAACGGAGGCTCAATATATGTGCTGATACTGCTAAGGAAAGAGGAGTCTTTGTAATTTCCAAACACGACGGCCCCTTTGGCGCATAACCCCAGAAAATCCCTATTCAGGTTTTTAGGAAGTGTTGTGTTGGTAAAGACAGACGCGGTGTCTGGATGAAGCCAAACGGGCGGATTGGTTGCAATGACATCCTTGATAATATGTATATTCCGTCCGGCATAGATGGTGCCCTGCCCTGTAAAATAGCCTCCGATAATGACATCGCCTTCAACCACAACCGGTCCATTTAATTTGATCGGGTTGCTTAGTGTTCCAACAAGAACAAGACACCCCATGTCCGGGGCGTTGGAGACACCGCTGGGCCCCACTCCATTGAACACATTACTCACGATAACCGTGGTTCCGGTTCTAATGGTTCCATTCTGTTCCTGTGCATAATATTTATAATCGTCCAGTATACCAATATACGGCATTTCCAATGCCAGCACATCATTACTCCGGGTCGGCGCTCTGGTTGTGTCGTACCCAGCAAGAAATTTACTTGCGGCGTTGGATCCTCCATCCACATAAAAGCCGGGGCGGAAATACTGATGTTTAGTGTCAGTCGAATATGTGGCCCATTCCCAATGTTGCGGTGTATAATGTAAAATATTGGTTCCGGAGGCAGTCGAATCTCCGTTGAGAACCAACGACGATGAGTTCATATCAATATTGAAATTTGAACGAATATCACCGTTGATGACCATGTTAACACCGTTAAACCATCCGAAATTGTTAATGAAATAGGAATAGTCGAAAATATCGGACTTGTTGAGCGTGTAACGTACTGTTTCCTGAATTGTACGCTTTTGCCCGTTCACGGTTGCCGAAACCTTGTTGGTGATAAGAACCCACCGTTCATCTGAGTTGGTGCCGCTCACCATACCATTGGTTATCGTCGCTTGGATAAAAGCGCCGGAATAAATATTGCTCTCCCCTAAAATGCTGCCTAATGACCCATTTGTGCTGTATTTGTATGCGTTCTGCGTCACCCAGTTGATATTGGTCCAGCTGTATGTCTTCGCATGGTATGCTTTGAAATCCTCGTAAAGGGTGAATTTTATTTTCTCGAGCGCCGTTTGCGCCGCCAGCAGACATTCGTCGTTGGCCCGCCAGCGATTAACGGTAAGCAGGGTTTGCCGAGATGAAATAACAAACGCTCCCGCCACTAATGAAACAATCAGCAACAGGAGCATCACGGCCGTTAGAGCAAAACCTTTGCGATTAGGATTCATTTTCCCCTTCATAATGACACCTCATCATTGATTAACCAGGAAAGCTTTCACGGTACACGGCTGAGAAAACTCTTTCCCCATGCGGGAGAGACTCATTCTATAAGTGACCTGTACGATTGTTCCTGACACACTGGAAACAAACGAATAGACACCCACATTCGAGACATAGTTGGATGCGGCCACGTTCTGCCCCAGGGCCCATTCCGAACTCCCGGACTTCAATCGGATATTTTTCCCGGCAGCAACACTGATCCACCCATAGCAACAAAAAGCTCCGTTGGTTCCCAGCGGATAATACTGAACATAGTTCTCCATGCCGGAGACGCCCGCCGTCACATTGGAAGAAGACAGCAAGCCCGTCCCCGGCCCAAAACCGCCGGTCAGCAGACGTAACCGCGCAACCTGCGCGTGTTGCGCAAGCGTCCAGTTAGCCATGGCGTCCATCCAAAGTTTAAAAGAGCGGTTGAGCACCGTGCCCATCGCGAAAAAAACCATGACCGAAATCACTGTGGCAAGTAAAACCTCCACCAACGTGAAGCCGGCCCTGCGGGATACGGGATGCGGTGCGGCCTCGGTTCGACAGAACTCGCCGCAGGCTGACGCTATCTTCCGTCTTCCGCCTCCCGCTCTCTGCCTTCTGCTCTTCATTAGCGGTCTCCCCGATAGCGCAACACCGTGTAGTCCGCAAGGGGGTGTTCATAGGCCGCTGTCACGGTTCCGTCAGGGTTGATAACAGAAAAAAGCGGACTGTTGGTGGGTGCCCAGACCTGTACACGAATCTCCCAGTACTCGATCCAGTTTATCGGCGCATTGGTCTCGGGCGAAATCGAAGACGAAACGGTTCCCTTGTCTGAAAAAACACTCATGACAGGTGTCGGCTCGTCGGGAAGTATCACTGTGACGTCCGGAAGATCATTAAGCGGCTTATTGAAAATCTCCCAGAGCTTATCAAAAGCAATTCCCTGTGCGTCCAGCCGTGCACGTGAACGCATCACCGTCTTATATGAGTAACAAGTGCCGTGGTAGACTATTGCGGCGGCGGCGGACACCAACGCAACGGCAATCAGCACTTCCACCAGCGTCATCCCTGTTCTGGAATTATTTCTTTTCATGCGGTTACTGCTCAATGATGTAGTGATACTGTGTTCCAACCTGACGGAATTTTCCTGAACTGAGATTCCCGTCGTCGACGAGTTTATCAAGCTCTATCAACTGATTGGTTGATACGGTCGGCGAAGCGATCGAAACGGAACGCTTGAAGCTGCCCCCGTTATTCCAGCCCCATCTTCCGCCCAGTTCGTTGGTGTTACCCCACCAGTCTATTTTAAAATACGGAAAATAATAATCCGCCATCTCCGGAGGAGTCGCGCCGGAACCTTTTGTCGCCGGATAGCCGCCGGTTTCTGCCGCATACAATTCAAAGGCCAAGACCGCTGTGTTCAGCTGGTTGGCTACTTGCGCATTTTGCCGATTGCGAACGGCCAGAATGTACGCCGGAATGATAAACACGGCGAGCAGACCGATGATCGACACGGCAGTCAGTATTTCCACCAGCGTAAATCCGTTTCTGTGATCTGAATTAGTCATAACACGTGGTTTCTTATAATATAACAGGGCTGGGGATTGCGACGATGAAATGCGCCTGTTTCAAGATCGCCGACAGCCGCCTGTTTTTTGTGCCTCATCGTGTTTTCCGCCGCGCCCGCCGCAGCCTTTGGCAAAACTTTTCCAATCCCATCCAAGGTAGGGCGGGCTCTCCGAGTGCGCCGCCTTTTAATAACGGACGGCTGGGGACAGCCGTCCCTACCAAAAAATCTTCCAACCCTCCGCCCCTTTCTGCCCCTTCGTTATCTTCTGTTGAAAATATTTTTCAGATTGATTCCGCCATTAATAGCATTGTGCGTGCCACGATGTGCTTGTCTTCTCAAAAGTTATATCGCCCGGTGCCCGCCAAAAAAGTATTCGCTTTCAGGACTGAAGAGAGTATTTTTTTCCAGTCATTGAGGAAAGAAACGTTATGGAATCAGTTCTTAAGAGAGAGAAAAAATCTGTTGGGAAAACCCCGCCTTGGCTTAAACAGCTTCTGCTCGTTCTTTTACTCGCTTCGACTGTTGCCGGATTTTTTTTCGGGGCGTTGATGGTTTGGCGTTCCGTCATCCAGACTCCCTCGTTTTTCAACAAGTTCCCTTCGTTTTTCAATAGGTCGGTCAGTCTTAAGAAAGCCGGCGAATTTGGCGATTTTATAGTTTTTCGCGACAAAACCGGCCTTACTGAAATCGAAATCGTCTGCCATGGAATGGGCGTCGGCAAAGACGGCCTCTCGCGGGCGGTCATCGACGGCAAAATCGTCGCACCGGGGGCCATCGTCCGCGGCATGAAAATCATCGAAATCAGCGCCAGCAACATTCTGGTTGAATGCAGCGGGAAAAGCCTTCGTCTTGAGCCGGGCGAACGGGTCGCCCCTGAAAAAAAGGACGAAAGTCAACAACCCGCCCAGCCGGTCAAACCGTCAGCGCCTTTTTAATCTGCGCCAGCCGCTGGTCATATTCCTGCGGAGACACCAGATAGGTGTGGCAACGCCGATGGGCGAGTTCGCCCGCCTGCCGGATTAATTCTTTATCCTGTGGATTCAGCACGGCCAGCAGCAGATCGTCACCCACCTGCGCAAAGGGCAGCGCGCCATGGCGGCTGATAAAGTCCAGCGGGAGTATCTCACGGAGTTCCTCGCGTTCATCAAACCGGCTCAGCGTGATAATCGGCATCCCGCTCTTCTGGCAGAGGTGGGCCATCAATCGCTCAAACCGGCTGAAATTACGGTCGTGCAGAACATGCAGCACCGTCACCGGAACACTGACGTTCGCACGCGAGGACATTTCCGTGAGGTCGCGCAACACATTGGAATATTCCTCCTGAGAAAGTTGCTCGTCCTGAAACAACTCCCAGGCCAGCGCCATCTCAGAATCAATATCGCTCTTGCGCTGGGCAGACGGCTTCGCCGGGGTTTCACTGCGCGTCAGATCGGTTGCCGTCTGGAGCTCCTGAAGCCGTTCGATCCGTTTGCGAAGCTCCGGCATTTCATCCACGATCGATTCGTACTGATGAATGACAAACGCAATCATTTCGGGGTTCTGCGCGGCGCGCGTGCCGTCATCGAGCCGTTTCAGGCACTCGAGCGCCTGTTCGGGCTCTTCGAGTTTAAGTAATGTTTCATAGAGCGAGCGCAACGTGAAAAAATCGTCGGGCATCACCTCGAGAATCTGCTCGAGCATGGCGGCGGTCTGCTGAAGTTCCTCTCTGGCACTGATGGATTTGCTCATGGCTGCTCCTGAGTAAAATAAACAATGCGCTGATTAAAGCACGATTTATGCCGCAGATGCACGGACTGTTTCTTCCAAACATTGGAAAAATAAAAGACGGTTCTCCGTTTTCCGTCCTTTGTCCTCGTCCTTGATCCTCCGCTCCTTTCTGCGTGCCCGCCGTAGCCTTTGGCGAAGGCTGGTGCCTATGCCCCTCGATCCTTCGTCCTCCCTTCCTGCTTGTTTCCAATGTTTGGAAAGTCTATGGTGATCCTGTCTTTGGCACCGTTTATGCTCAACAACCGCGGCAATAAGATTTATGAGTGATAAAACCTACAAAACGCTGATGGAAATCCTCCTCGCCCGTTTTCCGGTTCAGGAAGATGCGATGATGGCCGCACGCACGGAGGCCGATAAAAATGGAACACCGCTTGAAGACGTTCTGGTGAGTCAGGGCACCGTACCGGCTCCGGTCATGCTGCTGGCCAAGGCTGAATATCTGGAAATGACCCCGATCAGTCTCGACGGTTTTCAAGTCGATCTTCCGCTGGTTGAGATGCTTCCGAAAGCCGCTTGGGTGCAATTAAAGATGCTGCCGCTGTGCAGAACCGGCAACCTGCTGACGGTCGCCGTTGCGGATCCATTCAATATCATGGGGATCGAAAACCTCAAAACGCAAATCGACTGTCAGATTTTTTCGGTGATTGCCGACCCGAAGGATGTACTCGCCATGCTGGAGGGTTCCTCCAAAGAAGGCTCAAGAGCTCTGGAGGATATTCTCAAAGATATCGAAGATGACAACGAACTGGAAGTCGGCCAGGATGTGTCCGTTGCGGAGAGTCTCGAAGAGACGCTGGAAGGCGCCGCAGACGCACCGGTGGTGCGCATCGTTAATTCCATTCTGATCGAAGCGCTCCGCAAACATGCGAGCGACATTCATATTGAACCGATGGAAAAGAAACTCCGTCTGCGCTACCGCGTGGACGGGATGCTTTACGAAAACCCCAGCCCGCCCAAGAGTGTGCAGTCGGCGCTTCTGTCGCGCATAAAAATTATGGCAAACCTCGACATTGCGGAACGGCGTGTTCCGCAGGATGGACGTTTTAAGATCAAGGCGCTAGGCAAAGAGGTGGATCTGCGTATCAGTTATCTGCCGACCGTGCATGGCGAAAAAGTGGTCATGCGTATTCTCGACAAAACCGCACTCGCGCCTAATCTGGAGTCGTTGGGTCTGGAGCAGAAGGCTTTGGATGATTTGAAGTTCGCCATTGCCAAGCCGCACGGCATGCTGCTGGTGACCGGCCCGACCGGATCAGGCAAAACGACCACGCTTTATTCGGCGCTTCAAGAGCTCAATCAGGAAGATGTAAATATCGTCACGGTGGAAGACCCGGTGGAATATCAGCTCGGCGGAATCAATCAGGTGCAGGCGCGACCGGAGGTTGGGCTGACCTTCGCGGCCGGGTTGCGCTCCATTCTGCGTCAGGACCCCGATGTTGTGATGATCGGTGAAATCCGCGACAACGAGACCGCCTCGATCGCGGTGCAGGCGGCGCTGACCGGTCACTTGGTGATCAGCACTCTGCACACCAACGATGCCGCCGGGGCCATCGCCCGTATGGCTTATATGGGCATTGAGCCTTTCATGCTGTCGTCGTCGCTCGTGATGACGCAGGCTCAGCGCCTTTACCGCAAGCTCTGTCCCTTCTGCAAGCAACAGGTTGATCTGCCGGAAAAAACGCTCCGCTTCAACCATCTCAACCCGGACGACTTTAAAGATACTGTTTTTTTCGGTGCCAAGGGATGCCCGAAGTGCGGCGGACTGGGCTATAAGGGCCGCGGCGCGATCATGGAAATTCTGCTGCTGAATGATGAGATGAGGGCAAAAATTCTTGAAACATCGGAGGCCAGCACCCTGCGCGAGGTGGCTATAAAAAATGGCATGAAAACCCTGCGCGCCACCGGCCTTTCCAGAGTGCGCGAAGGAATTACGACCATTGACGAAGTTTTGAGAGTAACAACCGAATAATCAGGAAAAATTTATGGCAACGAAAAAAATGACGAAAAATAAGGTAAGCGGCGCGCGGACAATCCGGCTCAAAGAGCTCCCGCTTTACACCCGCCAGCTGGCGGCGATGCTTGCTTCGGGCATGCCGCTGGTGCAGTCCATCGTCGCACTGGAGGAACAGACTCTGAACAAAAACTTCCGTGCGGTGCTCACCGGCGTGAAGGTTAGTGTCGAAGGCGGCACGATGTACTCCGACTCGCTGGCTACGTATCCGCAGGTGTTCGATGAGCTTTATGTGAACATGATGCGCGCCGGAGAAACCGGCGGGATGCTGGCTGAAACCTCAGAGCGGGTGGCTTCATTTCTTGAAGCGTCCAACCGCCTGCGCGCCAAAGTGAAATCCGCCATGATGTACCCGACCGTCGTACTCTGTGTGGCAATCCTCATTTCAACCGGCCTGATTGTCTTCATTGTGCCGACGTTCGCAAAAATGTTCGCCGGGTTCGGTTCCGCACTGCCCGCGCCCACTCAAATGCTGTTGGATATCAGCAATTTTATCCGCGGCTACTGGTATATCGTGCTGGCGGCTATATCCGCCATAATCTACAGCCTGCGCCGCTATGTCTCGACCGAAAAAGGCGGTTATGCGGTGGATCTCCTGCGGTTGCGTTTCCCGCTGCTCGGCAAACTGGCCCTCAAGATCGCCATCACACGCTTTGCCTCGACTTTTGCACAGCTGATTTCCAGCGGCGTGCCGATTATCCAGGCCATGTCCATCGTGGGCGTAGCCACCGGCAATAAAGTGATCGGCAAGGCGGTTCTTGACGCGCGGGCCAGCGTGGAACAGGGCAAAACCGTCTCTGAGACGCTCAAAAAAAACAAACTGTTCCCCAGCATGCTCATCCATATGCTCTCCGCCGGCGAACAGACCGGCACGATGGAGGAAATGCTCAGCAAGCTGGCCGAGTTTTATCAAGAAGAAGTGGACACCATGCTGGAGGGGCTGACCTCCATGCTCGAACCGTTGCTGATGGTGGTGATCGGGCTCATGATCGGGGGAATCGTGCTGGCCATGTTTATGCCGATTTTCAAGATGACCGAAGTGGTGATGTAAAAAAGACTCCGTTATGAAAAAAATCCGGCAGGAGACAGAAGCCCGCGCAGTGTCATGGACGACCATGGCGGGGCTTCTTGGCGGACGCCTTGCCACCATCAGCGGATTTTTGATTGTTCTGTCTTTCGTACTGAGGCGGGACAGCATTGCGTTTTACGCTTTCATCGCTTTCGCCTATATCATCACCATTCCCTACTCGCTGTGGATGCGCAATCAGGACCGGATGCGACGGCTGGCACCGTTGCAATTTCTGGTCGATCTTGTTTTTGTCTCCGGGCTGGTTTACTTCGCCGGAGGCCGGCAGAATGACTTTCTGATTCTGCTCTATCCGCTGATTATCCTGTCTGCCGGCATCATTCTGCCGCTCAAACAGACCGTGCAGATCACCGTGCTGGCCATTCTCTCCTACGCACTAATCACTCTGCTGATGTCGCAGGATCTTCTGGTGCGATATCCGCCTGCTGCGACTACGCAAAACCTGACTGAACTCTCCGGCGCCATGGCGCTGCGTATCGCCATTTTTGTTTTCTTCGGCATCGCCAGCGCCTATGTCTCGCGCCGGTGCGACTACATCAGCAAAAAAGAAAAACTGTTCCGCGACATCGCCAAGGTCATTTTTGAAAACGTAAGAACCGGACTGCTGCTGCTCGACAACGACGACCGGATCCTGATGGCCAATGACCGCGCCTGCGTCCTGCTGGGTCACGATGAAACGGATCTTCTCAACAAAACACTGGCCACCATTCATTTAAAACCCTCAGAAATCAAAGGCGGAGATACCGACCTGCGGGGAGCCTCTGACTATTTCCTCCGCGCCGACGGCTCCATATTTCCGGTAAGTATCGAAGATGCGCGCCTCACCCTGCCCGCCGAGACCGTTCCGCATGCCCAGGCGACGGCAGACGGAATGGTGGACACCCGTATTCTTAATTTCAACGACATCTCTCATTTCCTGCGCCTCCAAAGCCAGACCCGCCAGCTCGAACGCATCAAGGTTGCCGCCAACATGGCCAAGGAGATGGCTCACCAGATCCGCACGCCGCTCACCGGCATCTCCGGCGCCGTTCAGCTTCTCCATCTCAATCTCAAAAGCGGTACCGGCAACGAAGCATCCACCGCCAAAGAGCGCGAGGAGCTTTGCCATCAGATTGTCATGGAATCCATCCGGATGGATAAAGTCATTCAAAACTTTCTCGATCATACTGAATTTTCACCTAAAGACGTCCGCGATCTGATTCAAATGGATATTGATCAGGAACCAAAACGGTCGTAACCGTCAGCAGGGTCAGGCATCAGGGATTCTCCAATACTCTACCATTCCTCTCATTTACCTGTAGACGGGCATTCTCGAAAATGATAATTTGTCCGCGTTTTCAAAAACAAGAACGGAATGGGCTATGTTACGGATACTTATCGTAGACGATGAACCGACCATTTTAAACCTGCTCAACAAGATACTCGTCGGGCAGGGTTACGACACCACGCCTGCCAGCAACGGCGAAAAAGCACTGCAACTCCTTCAGACCGAAACGTTCAATCTGATGATTTCTGACATCAACATGACCCCGATCAACGGCATGGAGCTGCTCCGTAAAGCCGCCGAATCCTGGCCCGACATGGGTGTGGTCATGCTCACCGCCTACGGCACCGTCGCCACGGCTGTCGAAGCCATGAAAAAGGGTGCGTTTGATTACATCACCAAGCCTTTCAAGCTCGACGAGTTGGTGCTGACCGTTCAGCGCGCCCTCGAATATCACAATGCCATCACCGAGAACAAAAGTCTCAAGGCGCGCCTTGAGTACAAGGAGCAGTTGGATGGCATCGTGGCCGAAAGCCGCGGCATGCGCACCGTGTGCCAAATGATCGAACGGGTGGCCCCCACCTCCACCACGGTACTGATTTACGGCGAAAGCGGAACCGGCAAGGAACTGGTTGCCCGGGCCCTGCACCACTACAGCCCGCGCAGAGACGCAACCTTCATGGCCATCAACTGCGCCGCCCTGCCCGCCCAGTTGATGGAATCCGAAATGTTCGGTTACGTCAAAGGGGCCTTCACCGGAGCCAACGCCACCAAAACGGGGCTCTTCGAAACGGCGCACGGCGGCACTCTTTTCCTGGACGAAATCAGCGCCATGCCGATTGAAATCCAGTCCAAACTACTGCGCGTACTGCAGGACAAGAAAATCCGCAAAGTCGGCGGCTCCGACCATACGGAAGTGGATGTGCGCATCATTGCCGCTTCTAACGAAAAACTCGAATCACTGATCGAACAGGGAAAATTCCGCGAAGACCTCTACTACCGTCTCAGCGTCATCAGCATTGACATTCCGCCTCTGCGCAGCCGTCCCGAAGATATCCTGCCGCTGGTTGACCACATTATGCGCCGCGAACTTGGACCCGGTGCCGAACTTCCGCTCATTGACCACGAAACGCAGAACATTCTCGATAATTACAATTGGCCCGGCAATGTGCGCGAACTGGAGAATTCCATCCAGCACGCCCTTACCTTTGCGCAACAGGGAACCATCACTAAAGACACCCTGCCCGCCAAAATCGTCAACACCGTCGAAGAAGGGCTTAAATCCGGCGTGATCGCCAGCCGCCACGATCAATTTAAGGGAAAATCGCTCAAAGCGTTCCTGCACGATAAGGAAAAAGAGTTTCTCCAGCGGACGATTGAAAACCTGAATGGCGACAAGGAAAAAGCGGCCAGTGAGTTGGGAATCAGTCTGGCCACTCTTTACCGCAAACTCCCGGCAGACTTAAAAAAATAGATAATTATTCCATACGCATTTTGAGAATTCTCAAAAACAAGATGTGGTTTTAAAGTCGGGAAAATCCCCACGACATATTCAGGACGGGATGTAATACTGATGTAACATGTTTATGGAAAGATTCTTGCAGCGCAGAATCATCGGTGGTAGATATCCCCATAAGTCGCTTCAATTTATGGCGCAGTAATTGCTCAATCCATGCATTGGATTTTAACCGGTACACAACACAAACAGCCTGAAATCACAAAACGGAAAACCGGCGATAAAAGATAAAAACCAAAACAAAAATAAAAGGTAAATAAAAATGAAGAAAATGAATAAAAAAGGGTTCACCCTCGTTGAAATCATGATCGTCGTGGCGATCATCGGTCTATTGGCCGCTATCGGTATTCCGTCCATCATCGGCGCCTACCAGAATGCACAGTTAAAGAGTGCGATGCGGAACGTCGCAGAAATCGAAAAAGCCAAGGGTGTTATCACTCTGCCGTCAGGCTCCGTTACTGGTGCCGCAGGACTAGTTCCCGACCAGACTTCGGATACTCTGACAGCGGCTGAGCAAGTGGCGCTGGCTAAGGCCTTGCGTGTTACTCCGGAAACTGCAGCCGGGATCATAGCCCAATTGGCACTTCCTGAAAGGACATTGTCCCTCGGTGGCTGGTCCGTAAAAGCCAGCTACACCGCCCTGTAATGCATTGTTTGCTTCACAAAAATCCCCGGAGATTATTCCTCGGGGATTTTTTTATGCCATCGCCCCAGCCTTACCGTCTCTGCTCTTTAGAAAGAATCTCCTTAGCCGTCTCGATATTTTTTCTAGCGTCCGCATCCTCCGGACGAACTTGAAGCGCCTTTAAAGTGTACTCGATTCCTGCTTCTAGCTTTCCCTGCATAATATACGCGGCACCCAGTGTCTTATTCGCATCAAACCGATCCGGATTAAGCGCCAAAACCCGCAATAAATAACTTTCGCCCTCTATCATTCGGCTGCTCAAAACCCGCAACAACCCTAGATTGTAAAGGGCTTCCTGATCATTCGGGTCAAGCTGTAGCGTCCGCTGAAAACAGGCTTCAGCCGACTCCGGTTCGTTCGCTTTTGCAAAGGCGACGCCTAGATTGATATAAGCGATTGCGCTTTGGCCTGTTACTTTAAGCGAACGGGTCCACAGCGTCAGATCGTTCCGCCAATGTCTGGCCTGGAAATGCGCCGTTAGGGCCGCCACGGCAAGAATAACACAGGCTCCGGCTTTGCCGTATTTTCTCAGAACATGCAGCCGCGAGGCTCCCCAGACGATAAGGATAAACAATCCGATGCCAGGCAGATAAACAAAACGGTCGGCCCGCGCAACGCCCAGAAAGCGAATCAAACCGGACACAGGAAGCAGCATGCCGAGATACCACAGCCAACCAAACAGCAAACCCGGACTTTTTTTTCTGAAATAAATCAGTCCGCCCGAAATAATCAGAAGAACGGCTAGCGAAGCCAATAGCATTCCCCCGTTCAGATCGTACTTGGGATAAGGCATCCCAAGCCCGACCGGCAAGAAGATCTGTCGGATATATACGGCATAGGAAACGACTGCGTTCCCGGTACGCCACCAGCAGGATGGTTGAACAACTGGCGTCTCCGATCCGATAGAACTTGTTGCGAAAAAGGAAATCACACTGAAAATTATAGAAAGAACGAACAACGGCACCTTCTCCAATAAAACCCGCCAGCGGCACGATTCAAACCGTTTTAACGGCCACCAATCCAGCAGGAGCAAAACCGCAGGGGTTGTCACCAGCATGAGCTTGGCCATCAGCCCTCCAAAAAACAGAAAGAACACGGCACTATACCGCATCAGTGAACCCGGCTTGCGCACATAAAAGAGGTAGGCGTGCAATGTCAGCATGAAAAGAAGTCCGCTCAGTACATCCTTCCGGGCCGTAACCCACGCCACCGCCTCCACCTGCAATGGGTGGATCGCAAAAAGAGCCGCAACCAGTGCGCTCATCCAGAACGAAGCGGTCAGACGGACTAAAAACGAAAACAAAAGCAATACGGACAGGGTATGCAATAGAACATTGGTTAAATGAAAGCTGGATGGATGCATCCCATAAATTTCCGCATCCGCCATAAACGATAAAAGGGTCAACGGATAATAAAACGTATTATGGATGTTCGTGACGGCCTGCAAAACTGTATCAACGTGAAACCCTTGAAGAACCAGCGGGTTTTGATATACAAAGATATCGTCATCGCAATTAATGAATTCGAAACTAAGCGTCTGGCCAAAAACAAACCAGACCAGCAAAACAAGAGCTATACACGTCCCTACAGCCCGCCTTGAAAACTTCACTGGGAATATTTTCTTCTCGGGAAAATGGCCCGGAAGTCGCACGGCCTCGGTCAAGGCACTATCCCATTTTACCAGCGCGTCAAAAATTTTCATAAATTCCTTCTGCGCCAGCAGGTTTACCCCGCCGACCTTTGCCCGGTAATTCATGATATGGCTCTTGGCGCTCATAGAAGCCAAGCTGTTGGCGTATTCGGTCAACCGTCTCGCCATCCTTCCGCTCAACAGCCAGAGCCAGCGCCCGGCGCGCAACAGTTACAGCCATTGGAAACCGCCCGGCTTCGGCATAAGCAGCCGCCAGCGTGCAAAGTACAGACACGTCACGTCCGCGGCAAAGGGCATCGGCTTTCCCCGCCAATGCAACGGCTCTGGGTCCATCGCGAAATGAAGCGTTGTTGCCGGCGGCAAAAATCCATGCCAGACCTTGAAGCGCATCTGAAAAATCAGGATTCTTCTTAATCGCCAATTCATAGAGACGGACCGCTCGTTCCGTATCGCCAAGTACAACAAATGTGTCCGCAAGATTCTTTAAAATTTGAGCGCGATCCGGATCAATAGACAGCGCTTTGAGATACTGCCGTACCGCGCCCCCATAGTCACCGGTATCCGCCAAAGCAAACCCCAGATTGTTGTAAACCTCAGCCTGCATCGCCCCCAGCTGAATGGCCTGTTCAAAGTGCCGGATAGACTCTTTGGTTCTGCCCTGCGCCAGTAGAGTTGCTCCCAGATTGCTGTGCGCAACAAAATTTTTGTCGGTAACGGCCAGTGTATGAGTCCAGAGGGTTTCACTGTTACACCAGTAAGCACTCTGCTGGCGGGCGACCGCCACCAGTCCGATGAGAACCATTACGGCAATCACAGACAGCCATACACGGCGGCGGACGGAAATGCACCAGTCCGCAACAGCCCAGACCAGTAAAAAACAAAGCCCGATCTGCGGCAAGTAAGTGAACCGGTCGGCTCTTGCCGGGCCTAATACCCTAAAAATTCCAAGCACCGGAACAAGCATGACCAAATACCAGAACCAGCCGGTCAGTAAGTACGGCTTCCTCTTGTGCAATAAAACAACTGCGGCGGAGAAGGCGGACAGAAAAAGAAATGATCCTCCGGCTTCCGCAAAAGGAACCTCTTTCACAGGATACGGCGAAGCCAGTCCGACCGGAAAGATCATCTGGCGGATATACGCAACATACGAAACCAGCGCATTGCCGATATGCCATGAAAAAGGGGTGTGTTCAGCAACCACAGAGCTGTCACCTGCGGTCGCCATCAGGGTGATCGCGCAGAAAACGGCCGACATAGCCAGTAAGGGCATTTTTTCCAAAAAGACCCGGCGCGGAAACTTGGTAAACCGGCCGAGCGGCCACCCATCCAGAAGGAGGAGTACAAAAGGCAGTGAAACCAGCATCGGTTTTGACATCAGTCCGGCCAGATACAGAAAAAACACTGCGGCATAACGCATCAAAGAAAAAGGGCGGCGCACGTAACTGAGATACGCCATTAGCGTCAACAGAAAGAAAAACCCGCTCAAAACATCTTTGCGCTCTGTAATCCAGACAACCGACTCCGCCCGCAATGGATGTACCGCAAAAAGCGCCGCCGCCAGCGCACTGCGCCACATGGATCCGGTCATTCTCCGCAACACCAAAAAAACCAGCACAGCATTCGCCATGTGTAGCAGCACATTGGTCAGATGAAAGCCGAAAGGATTAAGACCATAAATCGTCGAATCCAGCATGAAAGAGATCGTACACAAGGGATAATAAAAAATCTGATCAATACGGGTTAAAACATCAACCACCCCATGAACCGTCAACCCGTTCGCGACGAAGGAGTTGTTGTAAACAAACATATCATCGTCATAATTGACAAAGTCATACTCGATCGCCCGCCCGAATCCCAGCCATACGCCCAATATCAGCAACAGACAGATCAAAAAACAGGTTTGACGTCCGGTCAATCGGTTCGACAGATTCATGGTAAGGTTTCTAGCTGAAGTTCGCATCCCCTGCCAGTCCATTTTTTACTGTGCACACGGCACGAACTATGCTTCTAATTGGACACTCACCTGCAATGGAGACTGGTTTATGAAAAAAGCGTTCACCCTTATTGAAATTATGATGGTCGTAGCCATCATCGGCTTGCTGGCCGCCATTGGAATTCCCTCTTTCCTTAATGCGCGAAAAAGTTCGGAGACTAACATGAAAGCGGTCAACGTCTCTGCGGTCAACGCCGCCAAGGAGCAATGGTCCATCATGGAAAACAAGCCCATCGGAACAGCCCTTCCAACAACCCAAGCTGGCTTTACGAACATCGCCGCTTACATCGGCGGCGGCATCACCAATCTGGCCGGTTTCAATGTGCCGGTCGGCAGCACCAACGGCATCACCCTGAATGCGGTTGGCACCAGCGCCACCTATTGATTTATCCAATCATTGGAAAAATCAGCTGTTCCGGATTTCCATAATATTGCGGATACCGGCCAGTAGCTCACTGCTCTGGAATGGCTTTCTGATAAAATCGGTATGCGGCTGCTGACCGAACCGATCCATCACCTGTTCACGCGAATAACCGCTCATGAAAAGTACCGGCACCTTGGGGTTGATGTGCCGAATGCGCTCTGTCGCTTCCAGTCCGTTCAGGCGCGGCATATTCAGATCCATGAGCAACAACGTGATTTCACCGGCATTCGCAGCGTAAAGATCAGCTGCCTCAAACCCGTCGGCGGCAGTAATTACACGGAAACCAAACCGTTGCAACAGCGCTGCGGCAATGTTGCGAATAGCCTTTTCGTCGTCGGCCACCAGCGCAGTGCCGTAGCCTCGCCATTCGCTGACCACCGCATGTTCCTCTTCAATTCCCTCATTCCCGGCCTCCTCTTCTGCCGGGAAATAGACAAGAAACACGGAACCGTGACCCGGCTGACTTTTGACCTCTACGGCTCCGTTGTGCCGCTGTACCACGTTGAGCAGCGAGGCCAGACCCAGCCCGCGCCCGGTGATTTTGGTGGTGAACATCGGGTCAAAAATTTTCTGCATGGTTTCTTCATTCATGCCGTCACCGGTGTCGGAAACTTCGAGCCGGACGTAACGCCCCTCTGGCAGGCCGCCCGGAGGAACGGTTTTCTCCAGTTCGCCCGCCCTGAGTTCAACCGCGCGAATGCTGACGGCAATCACGCCCGTGCGGTCACCAATGGCTTCGGATGCATTCGTGATGAGGTTCATCGCCACCTGCCGGATCTGGGAAACGTCTCCGCGAATGCGCGGAACATTTTCGGCCAGACAGTACTGAATGGTCACTTTTTTAGAAATGGAGACATCCAGCAGGGATCCCATTTCTTTGACCACTGAACTGAGATCAATATTACTGACCACCTGACCGGTTTTGCCGGTATATACCAGCATTTGGTTGGCCAGTTCGGCCGCGCGCAAAGAGGTTTTTTTGATCTCATCAAGCACGCTGCCGTCCGACCCGCCGCATTCAAGCAGAGCCAGCTCGGCATTACCGAGCACCACCGTCATCAGATTGTTGAAGTCGTGCGCGATGCCGCTGGCCAGCAGACCCAGCCCGGCCATCTTCTGGCTGTCATAAAACTTCTTTTCCAGTATGCGCATGCTTTCTTCCAGACGGATAATCTGGGTGACATCGCGTGCCGAACCGCTCAGATAAATCGCCCGGCCGTTCTCATCGTACATCACATGCAAATGGTCGCTGAAAGAACGATATTGCCCGTCGCGGTGAGCGAAACGATAGTCCACCAGGCCAAGCCATTCCCGTTCTTTAGTATTTTCGCGCAACCGGTCGATGAGCCGGTCTATTTTTTCCCAGTCCTCTGGATGAAGCTTTTGAAACAGCTCTCGCGTCCCCATACCTTCCAGTTCTTTGACCGTGTAGCCCGTCAGACTCAGGCAGGACGGACTCAAATAATCAAACCGTTTCCTGCACAGATCGAACCCGAAAAGAATTTCGCGCGAATGCTGCAGAATACTCCGGACGCGTACACGGTTCTGTTCACCGTCGCATACAGCCTGACGGATGCGTTCATTGCGTTTAAGGCGCGTCACCGCCCAGACCAGCACCGCGCCCAGAACAAATATCAGGGTGACAGCAAGGCGCATCTCCGCGCTGTTGCAGAAAAGGTTATTGAGAAAGTTGATCAGATTTAACTCCCTGCTGATGATCTAACATCGGTTGAACATGTTTTTCGTAGCACGCCGGACAAATGGAGTGGCTGAATTCAACATCCGAATGCCGCCCGACATAGCTATCCACCTGCTCCCAGTAATCTTCGTCGTTGCGTATCTTGTTGCAGTATGAACAGATCGGCAGCAGTCCGCGCAATTGTTTTACATCTTCCAGCGCCGTCTCAAGCTGACGCACTTTTTTGGCCAGCATCTCCTCCAGTCCAAGCACCCGTACGCCGACAGCAATACGGGAGCGAAGCTCGCGGCCAATGAACGGTTTGGTGACATAATCATCCGCGCCAGCGGTGAGTCCCTCGATCAGATTATCCACGCCCTGCTGGGCCGAAAGAATGATCAGATAAAAATAATCTTCCGGAAATTTTTCGCGCACACGCCGGCAAAGCTCCGGTCCCTCCATCCCCGGCATAAGCCAGTCAATCAGGCAAAGGCGCGGAGGGTTTTCACCGCAAAGACGATCCCATGCCGCCTGCCCGTCGACGACCGTCTCGACATCAAAGCCCCACTCGCTCAGCGTTTTTTCAAGCCGCATACGGGTTACTTTTTCGTCCTCTGCAATCAGAATACGCATAATTTGCTCAGCAGTTTAACTTAGAATCGACCTGTTAGACCACTAGAAAATCAACCGCATGCTCCCAGCCTTTTTTCAAGTGCTGAAGTTGCGTGGTAATCTCACCCGATTCTTTTATCTTCCCGTCCGCGATTAACCCCTTCCGGCGCGCAGACAGCGTCTGCCGCCAAAGCACCATCACGATATCCTGCGCCGCCTTGGCCGGTGAAACGTCCCCACGCAGTTTCATTTCCTCCATCTGGATTCGCGCCGCCAGCCGCTGAGCCTCCGGGCGGTCATCCGGAATGCTGTCCATCATCGTTGCCGGGTCTTCGAGCATCAGCTCTAACAGCAGGCGGCAGTCCGGATCGGCGAGATGTTCCGGCGGAAGGTGGTCGGCGACCACAGGCAGAACCTCCGCAGGATACAGAAACAGCATCTGGATAAGCGCCACCTCTTCGTCAGGATGCCTAACCGGAGCGGCGGGCACTTCCGGCGCGGCGGGCGGTATAGGACGCTCTTTTTTACGGGCCAGATCGCGCCGCAGCGCGGCGGTTGAAAGGCCCAGACGTTCCGCGGCGCGCTGCACCATGCGGTCGCGCTGAACCGCGCCGGGCGCATGCGCAATCAGCGACTGCACCGCGCGGGCCGTGCGCATCAGACCGGCTTCCTCTTTCAAATTTTCGCGTGAAGCCATCACGTCGATTAGAAAATCAAGCGCGGAAACGGCTTCGGTGACACGTGAACGAAGCGCCTCGGCCCCGTGGTCGCGCACCAGCGAGTCGGGATCTTCACCATCAGGCAAAGACGCCACGCGCACACTGAGCTCTTCAGCAATAAAAGACTCCGACGAGCGTAACGCAGCCTTTTGTCCGGCGGCATCGGCGTCAAGCACCAGAATCACTTCATCGGCATAGCGCCGGATCATGCGGGCATGGTCGGCGGTCAGCGCTGTGCCCTGCGATGCGACAACATTTGCGAGTCCCGCTTCGTGACAGCGGATCGCATCAATCTGCCCTTCGCAAACAATCGCGACGCGGCTGTCGGCCATGGCGCGGCGCGCTTTATCAATGGCAAACAGCACACGACTCTTGTGAAAAAGCGGCGTCTCAGGACTGTTGACATATTTGCCGGATTTTTCGTCCTTAACGATGGCGCGGCCGCTGAAACCGATCACGCGGCCCGCCTCGTCGCGGATCGGAAACATCAGGCGGTTGCGGAAGCGGTCATAATATCCGCTGCGCTTGTCGGACTTGATCATCAACCCCGCCTGCTCCATTAGCTCGAGCGGAATTTTTTTCTGCTGCGCCCATTTTTCGAGAGCATCGAAACGGTCAGGCGCGAAGCCGACCTGAAAATCTTTGACGGTCTCCGGCTTTAAAGCCCGCGTGGCGAGATAGGCGCGGCCCGCCTCGCCCGATTCGTGTTCGAGCAGAATGCGCTGGTAGAGCTGCGCGACGCCTTCATGAATCTGAAAAAGCTTCCGCTTGTCCGCGCCGCCGCCCTCGCCGCCTTCCTCCAGACTCATCTCTATGCCCGCGCGATCAGCCAGCATTTGCAGAGCCGTCATGAAGTCGACTTTTTCATATTCCTGCACAAACCGGATCACATCGCCGCCCGCGCCGCAGCCGAAGCAGTGGTATATCTGGCGGTCGGGACTGACGGTGAACGACGGGCTTTTCTCTTTATGAAACGGACAGAGCGCTTTGAAGCGCGTGCCGGCGTTTTTAAGCGAGAGGTAGGAGCCGATCACCTCGGCAATCTCATTGCGCGACCGAACTTCTTCGATAGTTTCTCTAGGGATCTGCTTCATGAATCGGGCCGGTTCATCGGGTCACGTCGTTGAGTTTCTCACCCATTTTATCCTTTAAAACCGGCAGTTTCATGACACGCGGCTGCGCCCAGGGTGTAAGCGTATTGCAAACCCAGGCTCCGACCGAAGATTTTTCAGACAGCGTCCGGTAAAGTGATTCATTCGGAATCAGGCTGACTCCGGAGAAAACGGCCAGCCCCAGCAGCGCGCCGCGCAGCGCGCCGGCCAGCCCGCCGGCGATTTTATCCGCTGACTCGCCGAGTTTGCTTTTCAGCAATTGCTGGAACAGCGCGCGCACCAGCAGGAAAAGAAGAACCGCGGCCAGCAACAGCATCACCGGCACGGCAATCTGCACAACCAACGGGGACAACGCGCGCCAGTGGTCGGACACCAACTGCGTGAGTTGCGAATAAAAAAAACAAACCCCGATCAACAGCGCGATCAGCGTTACCACATGAGCGATCTCGCCGGACAGCCCGTGTTTTATTCCGCTGAACACAAACAGCAACACAAACACCGCGAACAGAATATCTATTGTATAAAGTTGTTCAGGAAACCACATAGTTATCACCTCGTGACGGTTTTATAGCACATCCGTTTCAGGAACGCAGAGATTTTTCCGAGTCTTGGAAAATCTGCGTCCGGGTTTCCCTGCGAATTGGAATAATGGCGGCCTTTCCTCCGATTTATTTTCCAATGTTTGGAACTATTTTTTAATGAAAAACTAACGCATGGAGGGCCTTTTTACCGGAACGTTCTAAATCGCATAGATTTACAAAAAAAAATACAATATGTTGTGGTTTCGTTTGACAGCCATACAGCATTTGGATAATTTTTGTCCCGTCGCTCAGCGAATATTTACTAAAAAAGCCAGTTATAATCAGGTTATCAACAGGGGGAAAATTCTATGGCTGAAACAATTACAGAAAAAAACACACTTTTCGACGGATTCCGCAAACGCTCCGGGTTGATCGTGCCTTTCAGTCCTAAAAAAATTGAAATGGCCATTCATCTCGCGGTTGAAGAAGTTTCACGCAAGCAGAATACACCGCGCAACGAAGGCCTCGCGCCGAAAATCACCGCTCAGGTTCTCGAGCAGCTCAACAACCCTCAATCCGAATTTTATGTGCGCGCTGAAGCCGATAACAAACGCATCCCGCACATCGAAGACGTGCAGGATCTGGTTGAAATTCTGCTGGCTGAAAGCGGAGAGACACTCGTTGTTGCGGCCTACAAACGTTACCGCAAACAGCGCGAACTGGCGCGTAACAACATCCGTGTCCGTGACGGCAGTCTGAAAAAAGATAAGGTGGATGTCACCGACGCCAGCCTGCTGCTGGTCGAGTCCCACTCCGCCGAAGTTACCCTGCCCTGGGACCGCAAGCGCATCGTGAAACAAATTCTCGACAAGACCGACCTCGCTGTTGACGCCGCCATCGGCATCGCAAAGGCCGTTGAGAACCGCATCATCGCGAGCAACATAAAGGCCATCAGCACCACGCTCATCCGTGAGATGGTCAACAATGAACTGGCCGAGCGCGGCCATCAGGCGCAGTTGCGCGACCTCTCGCTCTACGGCGTGCCGCTCGACTACGTCGAAAAACTGATGTTCACCAAGTCCACCGAAAACAGCAATATCGTCAACAACAACCCCGAAGCGGTGAACCTCGGCATTGCTGAACTGGTGCTTAAACAATGGGCGCTGGATACCATTTTCACGCCCGATATCAAGCGCGCGCACAACACCGGCGCCGTGCATCTGCACGACCTCGGCTATCCGCACCGCGTCTACTGCTCCAGCCACTCGATCGAGTACGTCAAGAAATACGGCCTCAAAGGGCTGATCAATCTTAATACCGAATCCAGCCCGGCGAAAACCGCTTCGGTGCTCACCGGACATCTCAACACCTTCCTCGCTTCGATGCAGGCCAACTATGCCGGCGCGCTCGGCATCGCTTACATCAACATTCTTTACGCGCCATACCTCGAAAAGATGAGCCCGCGCGAACTTAAACAGATCGCGCAGGAGTTGATCTTCAACGGCTCACAGAACGCGTTCAGCCGCGGCGGGCAGACCCTGTTCCTCGACTTCAACATTCACTCCGGCGTTCCGGGCTACATGAAAACCGTTCCGGTCATCGGCCCGGGCGGCAAATACATGCTCAAGCTGAAATCCGGTCAGCGCGTCCGCCTCGAAGAGGTTCTGCGTGAAGACCGTGATGCCAGCGGTTATAAGCTGATGGATCTCTACCTCGAAGAGGATGACGGCTCTCAGCGCCTCGTCATGCGCGAAATCAAAGGCAAAGAAGGCCTTGAGTATGACGCAACCGTAGCCGCCGACTTGGAAGCGCGCGGCGAGAAAATCGTCACTTACGGCGACTACACCAAAGAAGCTCAGGATTTCTGCCGCGCTCTGCTCGAAGTCTGGGGCGACGGCGACAGCAACGGACGCATCTTTGAATTTCCGAAATGCGATTTCCACATCAGCGATGAAACCTTCACCGATCCGGAGCAATATCAGATTTATCAGGCCGCCTGCCGTCTGGCCGCAAAGAACGGCTCGACCTATTTCATCTTCGACCGCGATGAAGTCACGCTGTCGGCCTGCTGCCGCCTGCGCACCACCATCAGCGACAACCGCATGCTGCGCCATCCCGAAAATATGCGCTTCTGCGGCTTCCAGAACGTCACCATCAACATCCCGCAGGCCGCTTACCGCGCGGCGCGCAGAGGCGGCGACATTCTCCAGAACTTCTACGAAGAAATCGATAGCATGATGGAACTCGTCGCGCAGGCTCACCTGCAGAAGAAGGCCAAGATCGCCCAAATGATGAGTGGCAACGGCCACCCGCTCTGGCAGATCGGCAAAGAGTCGAACGACGGCAAACCGTACGTCAACCTCGATACCTGCACCTATATCATTGGACTCATCGGCGTCAACGACACCGTGAAATTCCTGATCGGTCAGGAACTGCACGACAGCGACGAAGCCCAGCAGTTCGGTCTGCGGATCGTGGCCCACATGTACACCCGCACCAAGAAGCTGAGCAAGAAGTACAACCTCAAGTTCACGCTGGAAGAGTCGCCGGCCGAGAGCGCCGCGCGCCGCCTCGCCAAGACCGACCTCATCTATTTCCACGACGAAGCCAAAGACATCGTTAAAGGTGAGACCGAGGATGTCTGCTACTACACCAATTCCATCCATCTCACCGCCGACGCCCCCGTCGGTCTGGTCGGCCGCATTGTGGAGCAGTCCAAATATCACAGCCTGATTGAATCCGGAGCCATCACCCACGCCTTCGTCGGCGAAGAACAGCCCTCAGCCGCTTCCATTGAGAAACTCATGACCGAGACCTTCTTCCGCACGCAGTCGGCGCAGGTGTGCATCTCGCCCGAGTTCACTTTCTGCAACAACTGCCACCACCAGGTGCGCGGACTGATCGAAACCTGCCCCGCCTGCCAATCCGCCGATGTTGTCGGCGAAACCCGCGTGGTCGGTTACTTCAGCAAGATTCAGAACTGGAATAAATCCAAACGCTACGGCGAACTCAAAGCCCGTCAAAGAGGCAGCGAGTTTTACAGGGTTGAAACCGCCGACACCGTTGTCGAACAGCCGATGGTCAAAGTCGAAGGCTGAACTATTTAAACCAAGGAAACTTAACCATGGAAAAACCTTATAAAATTAAAGTGTTCGGCAAAGAGGGCTGTGCCAAGTGCAAAATACTAAACCAGCGTCTCGATAAACTGCTCGAGGAAAAAGAGTGGTCCGACTTCGAAAAAGAATACTGCGATGTCGAAACGGTTGACGGTCTCGTCGCCTTCGCCTCCGCCGAATGTATCAACCCCCAGCGGATTCCGGCCATGCTCGTCACGCGCCGGAAGGAAGAAACCGGACGCTACGAACCGGTTCAGACCCGCGAACCCAAGCCGCGCTGTGAAGTCTGCGGCAAATCAAAGCTCTACCAGTACGTCGGCCTGCAAACCGATTACAGCGACGAAGGTAAAGGAATCATCTCCCCCCAGATGATCACCATGGTTCTCGAAGAGGTCCGTGTGTGATGCCCCCCGGAGCGTCAGCTCCGCGTAAGCAGGCGGCTCTGCCGCAAGGCGAGTCGCCTGTTTACGCACTTTTAGAAAAGCCCTCGCTCATTGATTACCCCGGTTATTTGTGCGGGGTTTTTTTCATCAGCGGATGCAACTTTTCCTGCGGTTTCTGCCATAACGCCCCGCTCATGGGCAAAAAGCAGAACGGTCTGCCATGGAGCCGCCTCGACGAAGTCTGCCGCAAATTCAAAACTGAATGGGTCGATGCCGTCTGCATCACCGGCGGCGAGCCGACGCTCGCCGCCGACCTCATTCGGTTAATTGGGTTCTTCCGAGGCTACGGCTTCAAAATCAAACTCGACACCAACGGCGCACTACCCGAGGCACTCAAAGGATGCCTGCCGCTGATCGACTACGTTGCCATGGACATTAAAGCCGGACTCTCCGGCTATCCGGAACTCGTCGGCTTCACCCGCACCGAAAAAATTGCTGAATCAGTCAAACTCATCATGAGCAGCGGTGTGGATCACGAATTCCGCACCACCATCATCGAGCCGTTTCATACGGATGAACAGATGATCGAAGCTGGCGAACTCATCAAAGGTGCCCGGCGTTATTGCATCCAGCCCTTCATCCCCAAAGACAACCTGCCCAACCCGATTCTGCGCGAAACCAAACGCACCACCCCCGCCCGTCTCCGCCGCATCGAACAGCTCATGAAGCCCTACGTTCAGGAAATCATCGTCCGCGGTGCGTGATAACATTCCCAATGTTTGGAAGAAATGCGTCCAGCCCTTGGAAACGATTTGCCAGCCGCCCCCCATCCTGCTAGAGATTGATGGTTTCATAGATATTAATACAACCCGACAGGTGGAGGTTCCCATGTGCAATTCAACTTACCGCGCCGTTCTGGCTCTTGTTCTCTGTTCCGCTTTTGTGACAGGAACTGTCTTAGCCAAAGAGATCATCATCGCCGACCCAACGAGCCTGAGCTTAATCGACACCGCTTTGCCTGGCGATGTCATCACTCTTAAGAACGGGAACTGGAACGATGCGTTGATCCAGATCAAAAAAGGAGGAACGGAAAAGGCACCCGTGCTGATCAAAGCCGAGACTCCCGGCGGAGTGGTTTTAAGCGGCACTTCCTCTCTCGTGATTGATGCGCCCTACGTCACGATCGATGGGCTCCTCTTCACGGATGGAGCGATTGCCAAGGAGTCGGTGATCTGGTTCAAATCCCACCACGGCATTGTACGAAACACGGCGATCATCAATTATAATCCCGCCAACTTCAAAACAAAATACTTCTGGGTGGTCTTTTCCGGCGAAAACAACCTCATAGATAAGTGCTATTTTAAGGGGAAAAACAACATGGGCCCTGTTGTAAATAATGACGACGGGGACTGCCGGTCCAACTCGGTAATCAGATCCTATTTCAAGGACATCCCGCTGAAAGCCAAGGTTAATGGCCGGGAAATTATGAGGATCTGGGGCGCCGGCCATGCAGATGCATCTTCCACGGACGGATCGTATTTCACCATCATGGAGAATCTGTTCGAGCATACCGATGGAGAAGGGGCGGAAATCATCTCGCTCAAATCCAACAATAACAAGGTTCTCCGCAATACCATTATCACCTCGGCCGGGTGTCTCAATATCCGGAGGGGAAACTTCAATGAAGTTAAGGGCAATGTCATTCTCGGCCAGGGAATGCCGGGAGCTATGGGCATCCGGATGTCCGGAGAAAGCAATCTCGTTGAAGGGAATTTCGTGTCAGGATGCGAATACGGTATTCAGGTTTCCAGCGGTGAACATTGGACAGATGCGATTACGCCAGCCTATGTCATCAATCAAAACCCAAACAATGCGAAGCTCGGGGTGGCCAATAAGGCCCGCTATCCGCAAAACAAGTACGTCACGATCGTCAGCAACATGATGATTGGAAATTCAGGACCTGACCTGAACATCGGCGGCAATTATAAAAAACACTGGCCTGAGCAGCAGAACATCCTGATCCCCGAGGAGTGTCTGATCAAAAACAATACATTCGTGCGTCCGAAAGGCGGCACCTCTGTTATCGGCGCGACACCTGACACTAACCCGCCGCTGGATCGCTTTACGTTCAAACCCAATATCTATGCGGGAAATCTCCTCTACGGCGGAAAGAACAGTTACGCCGAATCCGCCGCCGGTTTCAAGGAAGAGGTCATCCCGGCAGGATGGTCTGAGGACAAGGCCGTTGCCGGCTTCAAGCCGCTCACCCCGGTTGATGTGGGACCGGACTGGGTTCGTGAAAAAGGGCTGTAACCTCTCCTAACTTCGCCGTCAGACGAAGTCGGCGGGACGAGAAACGCAGAAGGCGATCAGTCCGGGAATGGCGGCGGCGTCCATGCCGCGCCAGAAGACAACCCAGTCGCCGGCGGCGTGCCGTCCATCGGCGTGCCGGTCATACCACTGGTTGACCGGATTACCTTTCCGCGACCGCCAGAAAAAGGCCGGATGATTTTTGCAGACTTCATCCCACAGCTCCTGAGCCAGACCTTCGCCGCGCGCTTCCGGGCCGACGGCGAATTTAGAAAGGTAGAATCCTTCCGGTTTCTGTTCGAGCAGCGCCGCGCCACGGTAATTTTCTTCGAAATAAATCTGCGTGACGTCCGCAAGAACGCCCGGCCTTGGTTTTTTACTGAAACTTTCCTCGAGTAGAGCCAGCAACCGCTTGGAATCGGCCTTCTTGCCGGAAAGAATGGTTGAGCCGCGCCGAAAGACAGTGCCCGCCCCTTTGACAGTGAAAATTTCCTTGAGCAGGTTAATCGGCGAGGTGACGGAAATATGCGTTCCGGGCCGCGCTTCGAGCAATGCACCAGCTGTGTCAGCCATGGCCTTGTCTTCCGGCGAAAGCTCTGCGTCCGGCTTCTGGACGTAATAATATTCCGTGCTCAGCCCGCCGCCAGCGCGAATAAAGTGAACCCGTTTTCCAATGCTTGGAACTTTTTGCAGTAAACTTTCCAATGTCTGGACGTTCTCTTCGACGAAAACCGGTATACCTGCCTTCCGTTTTCCAATGCTTGGAAATTCCGTCAGCTCAAAAAGAGAGTTGTCTTTGAGCAGACTCCATTTGGCTCCGGCATCGGTGCCGCACAGCACGACAGCGGGCCGGAGTCCCAGCTTGAGGAGGAATTTCAGATCGAAGGCCAACGCCTCGGCGCCCTGCTCCAGACTTTCGAGGTCGGGAACGAGCAACGCGAAACAGTCGGCACCGGCGGCCTGGAATTTATTGAGGTAAAACTCATATTCCTCGCGCCGTCCAATGCTGTCCAAAAACAGCCGTATGGTTTTGTTAAGAAGCATGCGCAGAAAAAACCATCATTCGCCGCAAAAGTACACTAAAAACACCAGCCTGGGCTTGGAGAAAAAGCTAGTTGCGACTAGGATGATCCCGATTGGTAAATCCGTCAGTCCGTTATGATTGTTAAAACGTCAGCGATTCCGCTTTATTGGACAGATGTCTCGAACACCTCGCGCATCGTCACCTGGCTGACGGCGCATTATGGGAAACTCTCAACCACCATCAAAGGCGACCAGCGCAAAAACAGCCTCTTTCGCGGACAGTACGATTTGTTCTCTACCAGCGAACTGCTCTTCTACGACCGCACCGAACGAGGCACGCACATCGCCAAAGAATGCTCCATGCTCCACCAGCGAACCGTTTTCCGCACCGACTGGCGCGCCTGTACCAGCGCCGGTTACATCGCCGCCCTTTTCGCCCGCACCACGCCGCGCCACGGCCACGAACCGGGCCGTTTCGAATTTTTTGAGGAGATGCTCGGTCACGCCGAAGAATACGGACGGCATCCCGCTTTTCTCGTCTGGTTCGATCTGAAGTTTGCGGAATTTCAAGGTCAGCTTCTGCAACTCAACGACACCGAGCGCAAAGTCTACCGATTTTCTGCCGAGCATGGCGGCGTCATTCAGCCGGACTATGCCCGCTCGCAGCGCATTGCCGCCGCGCCGCTTGCCCCTGAGTCGGTTGCGCTACTCAAGGCGTGGCAGCAGGCGGAAACACCCGAAGACGTTCTGGCAACCGGTTGCCATCCGGCGCACATGGCACAGATTGAGCGCGTGATGGAAAAATTTGTGACCTACCAGTTCGACCTGCCGCCGCATGTGCGCCGCACCGCTGTCGGAACCCTCCGCGCCGCCTGATTTTCCAATGACTGAAAACGTCTAGGCCTTCTCCGCCGCTGTGAATTCATGGATTTCGCGCAGGATGCGCGGAACATCATATTGCTGTTTCCACGCCGGATAGTGGGCTTTGAATTTGGAAAGGTCGCTGACGTACCAAATGTGGTCGCCAATGCGGTTTGTTTCAGTGTACTCGACGTTCATCGGCTTGCCCGTCAGCTCTTCACACATGCGAATGGCCTCCTGCATGGAGCAGTTGCTGAAGCGTCCGCCACCGATGTTATAGACCTCGGCGACACGCGGCGCGCGGAACACTTCGTCGAAGCAAGCGATGAGGTCGCGGCTGTGAATGTTGTCGCGCACCTGCTTGCCTTTGTAGCCATAGATGCTGTATTTGCGCCCAGTGATGGCGCACTTCATGAGATAGGCCAGAAAGCCATGCAGTTCGGTGCCGGAGTGCATCGGACCGGTGAGACATCCGCCGCGGAAGATCGCGGTCTTCATGCCGAAGTAGCGGCCGTATTCCTGTGCGAGCACATCGGCGGCAACCTTGGAGACGCCGAAGAGCGAGTGCTTGGACTGGTCGATGGACATGCTTTCGGGAATGCCTTCTTTGTAATACGGATGGGCGGAGTCGATCTCCCAGCGGGTTTCGAGCTCGACGAGCGGCAGACTGTTGGGTGCGTCGCCGTAGACCTTGTTGGTGGAGGTGAAGATAAAAACGGCCTCGGGACAGAACTGCCGGGTACATTCGAGCATGTTGAGTGTGCCGTTGGCGTTGACGCCGAAGTCCGTCTGCGGGTCTCGGGCGGCCCAGTCATGCGACGGCTGCGCGGCGGTGTGGATGACCAGCTCAATCCGGCTGCCGTACTTTTTAAAGAGCGTTTGAAGGGCATCCACATTGCGGATGTCGATGTTGTGATGAGTGTATTTGCGGCCCAGCTCTTTTTCGAGCCGGTCACGATTCCAGCGGGTCGAAGCTTCGTCACCGAAAAAAGTGGCTCGCATATCGTTGTCGACACCGACGATATCCATCCCTTTCCCTGCGAACCAGCGTACTGCCTCTGAACCGATCAAGCCTGCGGAACCCGTCACCAGACATATACTCATTTCGGCAACTCCTTCTGGATTAAATGAATGAAAGAGAGTAAATCAGAGAGCAATTGGATACGCATTAAAAAAGGGATGGAAATATGCAGTTTCGCCACATTCTGATTACCGGAGGCGCGGGCTTTGCCGGATCTTCGCTCGCGACGCTGTTCAAAGAGCACTTTGAAGGCGTTAAGGTCACGGCGCTCGACAGCCTGATGCGACGCGGAAGCGAGCTGAACCTGGCGTACCTGAGGGAATACGGCGTGGATTTTGTACACGGTGACGTGCGTTGCCGCGATGATTTCCAAACCTTGGAAAAATTTGATCTGCTGATCGACTGCTCCGCTGAGCCGTCCGTGCATGCGGGCACCTCCGGCTCACCGCGCAAGGTGATTGATATCAACCTGAGCGGCACGGTCAATTGTCTGGAAGCGGCGCGCGAAAACGGTGCCGCCGTGCTGTTTCTGAGCACCAGCCGGGTCTATCCGATTGAGCCGATCCGGAATCTGAAATACACAGAAACAAAAACCCGCTTCGAGCTGGATGCCAAACAATCCCTGCCCGGCGTCTCGGCCAAGGGAGTCAGCGAAGATTTTCCGCTGGACGGCGCACGATCGTTTTACGGCTCCACCAAACTGGCGAGCGAATATTTTCTGCAGGAGTACGTTTATAACTGCGGCATGCGCGGACTGATCAACCGTTGCGGACTGCTGACCGGCCCGCGCCAGATGGGCCGGGTGGATCAAGGCGTGATCACGCTTTGGCTGGCGCGGCATATTTATCAGAAGCCGCTGAAATACATCGGTTTCGGCGGAACCGGCAAACAGGTGCGCGACTTGCTACATATCCGCGACCTTTTCGACCTGATTGTGAAACAGATCGCGCAGCCGGATTGCTGGAACGGCGGCGTTTTCAACGCCGGCGGCGGACGCGAGGTGTCCGTTTCGCTTCAGGAGCTGACCGCTTTCTGCCAGACCATCACCGGAAAGAAAATTTCCGTAACTCCGCAGCCGGAAACCGCGGCGGTGGATATCCCGATTTATCTGACGGACAATACACGGGTTGAAAAGCAGTTCGACTGGAAACCGCGCACCGGCGTGGAGGAGACCCTGGGGGATATCGCCAACTGGATTGAGGAAAACAAAGCCGGACTGGAATCTGTTTTTGGTTAACCGCAGGAGCCGTATGAACAACTCTCCGTTCTTTTCAATGATTATCCCCGCTCACAATGAAGAGGGGTGTATCGCCGAGACCTGCGAGGCGATTGCCGCACGGTTTATGCAGGAAAAAATTGATGACTACGAAATTCTGGTCGTCAACGACAACAGCCGCGACCGGACGGAAGAGATTCTGAAAAAGCTGGCCGCGGAGAATCCGCACATCCGCTATGTCAACAACGCCCCGCCGAACGGATTCGGGTTCGCCGTGCGCAAAGGTCTTCAGGAATTCCGCGGCGAATGCGCCTGCGTGGTGATGGGCGATCTCTCAGACCATCCTGACGATATCGTCGTTTACTACCGCGAAATGAAAAAAGGCGCCGAGTGTGTTTTCGGATCGCGGTTCATCAAGGGATCAAAGATCATTGATTATCCGAAACACAAAATGATGCTGAATCGGATGGCGAACGGTTTTATTAAAATGATTTTCCGACTTGGCCACAACGACATCACCAACGCCTTCAAGTGCTACCGGCGTGAAGTGATTGAAGGCATTCAGCCTCTGCTCTCTCCCCATTTCAACCTCACGGTGGAAATGCCGCTGAAGGCGATTGTCCGCGGTTACCGTTTTGTGACCGTTCCGATTTCTTGGACCAACCGCAAGGCGGGCGAGTCGAAACTGAAGATTAAAGAAATGGGCAGCCGCTATCTCTTCATCGTGCTCTACTGCTGGCTGGAAAAGCGGCTGGCCCGCGGCGATTATGTGCGACGCGGCTGATTTTTCAACGACAGCGCAACGCCCCATGCGATACAGATTAATCCGCCCCAGACCAACCAAAGGCTGCGGGCCAGAATCCGGTCAGACCAAACGCTGACGGTGCTTTTTTCGCGCGGAGCGTGAAAGGCAAACCAGGCCACCGGATCATAATCCTCAGCCTCAATCACCAGATTCGCCTTACCCGGACATTTCATCGTTAACGGATTCCAGAGAATATCCGGCTCGACCAATCCTTTCGCCGAACTCTTTTCCCCGGACACTTCATCCATCACACTCAACCGGGTCTCAAAACCGCTGCCCAGCCGGTTGAGAACGGGAAATTCGAGCCAGGGATAAACCGGCGTTTGCATTATCCGGGCGCGTAATCTGCCGACGGTGCGATCGCCCTCCCGTCCGTAGGAGCCCCATGAGGGCTCGAACAAATCGATCTGAAGGGCGGGGTAAATCCCCGGAGAAACAAAACCGGTTTGCGCTTCGATTTTCAGAGGAAGCGGAGGCCGTACAGACGCCGGAAGAATCGCGCGGATCCGGTCGCTACGCAAGTAACAGAGCAAAGCCAGCGGATCGGGATATGGAAGCTCCCCTTCCTTTTTATCGAGCAAAGAAAAGATTTCAGGATTCTGCTGAAATTGAATCGTGGTGCGAATCGCACGATGCTGGCACGCAATGCGCTGCGCCGCAGGCACAGACAGTTGATACAGCGTGATCGCCATCACGCCGTAAACCATCAGCGCCGCCCAAACAGCGGCGAACCGGCGGGTGTATTTCTGCCAAAGGCCGTCCGGTCTGCTAAGCATCCAGAGAAGCGCCAGCGCGTTCACCAGCGCCGCCAGTGAGGTAATATCCATGTAGCGCGAGGCGGGGCCGCCGGAAAATCCACCGCGATAAAGACCCATGCCGGCCGCATTGAGCAGACACCAGCCGCCCAGCGCGATAATCCAAAGCTCCATCCGGTCCGGCTTGCGCCGCGAAAGGAAGGCTGAGACCGCCAGTCCGCCCAGCGGAAGCCACAGCAGAGGCCAAAACCACTGTTGCGTAATAAACGGCCACGACAGGGTTTTGCCGAAGGTCGCCAGAAACTGCTGAACGTTTTTGGTCTGCATACCGTAGTTGTGCTGCTGGATCATGAACGGATAATTGAGCGCGGCAATCGCCGCTCCGGCCAGCAGAGTCGGCACAACGGCTCGCCAGTCACGCGGGTCGCGCAACAACCGATAGACGGAAAGACCGATCACCGTCACTACCGCCATCATGCCGGAACCGACGGTGAACATCGCCCAAAAGGCGACGGCGCAGCCCATCCACCAACGGGCGGAAAACGGACGACTGAGACCCAGCAGCCAGAAGGTCAAAAACGAGAACCCGGCGAAGAAATAGAATTGCGACTGGTTGGCCCAGACCGTGTTCTCCCACGAAAAAGGAAGTGCACAGAAAGCAACCGTCAGGCCTCCGATCAACGCGGCGTGACGCCGCCCGGCGGAACACCACAGCGCCAGCATCAGACCAAAACAGGATAAAGAAAAAAACAGAGAGTTTAATGCCGCTTCATAGGTGTTGTCCCACTGGCCGTTCAGCCGGAAACTGAAAAGTGAAAAGACGCGGGTAAAGAAAATGCGGTGTTCATTGACCGGTGCGAAAAGCGATTTCCAGGAAAGGGTTCCGTCTTCGAAAGGAAAATAAACCGTCCAGGGAAACTGCCAGTAGTCCCAGAACGGCGAGGAAAATCCGAAATGACGGATTGTCAGCCAGCGCAGGCCGACCAGCAGAAGAAAGCATCCGCCGAAAAGCCAGCGTTCGCCAGTACGGGCCGATTTCAGAACCTTCACAAGAACCAGCGCCAACCCAGCGGCGCAAAGACCGAGAAGGCTCCAAAGAATCCACATGCCAACGGCGGTCACACGGGGCAGTTCGTCTACCGCCGTATCCAGCGGGCCGGGTGTTTTCAGCAGCAGCGCTGGATAATCTTCGGCACCCGTCCGTGAAATAGTCAACACTTCTCCTTCGACCTGCGGAGCAGAGCGCGGATTCATCGAATCCCAGTTCGTGGCAGTAACCGGAGTCAGTTTTCCGGAACTGCTACGGAACTGCACATTCCGTAACCGGATGGTTCCGGTGCGGTCGGGTAGCGGGTCGAGGCGGATGTTTAGAAGCGGGTCTGCGCCGACAGAAAGAGGAATCTCGAACGGTTTAAATTCTGTACCAGCGGGCCATAGGAACCGGGAGGTTCGCACACCGTCGGCGACCACCTGCGCCTCAATCCGGCCGGACGCCTGCACTTCGCCGATCAAGGCGGGTGGAACATGCGTCTTCACGGGCTTGTCCAGGAAGTTAGCCTTGTACACCCATCCGACACTGAGAATTAAAAACAAAGCAGATAAAGCCGCTCTAGTTTTCATTTATTTTCCCTTCGGCTTGCGCAGGCTTCCAGCGGATATCGAAAACAAAGAGTGGATCGCCGGACGGGCTGGTGAATGGAATTTTATTTTCCCCGGGTTGGAGCGTCTGCGGTATCGTCCATGCCCTGATCCGGCCAGATGCGAAAACCGTGTTCACTCCGTTCACCGAAACGGTCTTGGGGTGCTGCGCCGTTACTGCGGAGATTTCGACTGATCCACTCAACGGAATCTCTTTCAGATTATAGAGTTTTACTGATGCCGTCTGGTTGAAGGTGCGATAGTCCTCAAACCGGCCCTGCTGCCAGCCGGGTTTGGCATAGCCCCACCCTGCGCCGTAAAGGCGGAGGACGTCGCGTCCCTGTTGACGGGCGGCGGCAATCAGATCTTCGGTCGTGTTGTAGAAAATCCGCACAACGACCCGATTGGTATTGGCTGCGGAAAAGTCATCCCCCGGTATCACTTTCATGCGGCGCAGAACCATGCCGGCATCATTGGAGACAGAGGCAACGCGGGCAAAATAATGCTGAGGAAACGTCCACGAACCAAGCTGTTTTTCATAACGGCCGCGGCAGAGTTCGAGAAAGGCGGCATCCGGATATTTTTCAAAGAACTGCTCAACCGTCGCGGGCCAGTTAAACTGGCGATAAGTGTCGACCGGTTCGTCGGGAACAGTAAAGGTGTAATTAATGCCGCCGGGATTATGCACGGCCAGCTCGTTCCACGGCTCGAACCAGCGGTCGGTCAGCACGGGCGTTCCGGCGGGCAGATTCTGCAGAACCCAATTATTGATTTTATAAAACGGCGTCGGCTTGCCTTCGAGATGAACAATGGCCCAGTCCGGCAATGCAGTGAGTGCGATATACCCGCCGGCCAGCAATACAACCAAACCTGTTCGCCATGGTTTCAGGGTCAACGCCTGAACCCCCAGATAAGAGCCAATCCCCATCAGCAGAATAAAGTGCGGCCAAATCGCCGAGAAGTAGGCGATTTTCGCGGCTCCGCCGCCGATGAACCCGACATAGAGCATGAGAACCGCGATGTGCAACGCACAAATCCACACCAGCGAGCGGAAGCGGCGAATCGCGTCCGATGTTCGGAACAGAGCAAAGACCGCCAGCCCGACGAAAATCAGAAGCAACACGACGGCAAACATATTTTCACCGGCGAAGTAGGCCGGAAGAAGCCGTATAAATTCCGCTCGGGCATCTGTTCCAAGTTGCTTCGCACCGCTCTGGGAAAAATCCAAGGTCATTTTAACGGCCCGGAATACCCAGCGTCCCATCACCGCACCCAGCAACAATCCGCCGACAGAGAATTGCAGCAGGAACCGGTTCCGGTCTGCTCCTTTTAATCTGAGTCCGAAAATCAGAAGCAGAAGTCCTTGAAGACCGGCAACAACCCAGACAGACATGTGCATATGACAGGCCGCGACAGCGGCCAGAAACCACAGCCCCAACTGTTTTTTCGTCGGTGCTTCATTTCGCTGCAACGTTTCTTTGATCGACCAGAAGGCCAGAAAAAGAGCCGCCGACCAGCAGACCGCGCCGGAATAGTGATAGGCCTCGCGTGAGAAATAAATCTGGTATGGATTAAAAACTGCCAACAACAAGGTCAGCAGAGCCGCGCCAGCGCCGAACCAGCGGCGGGCAAATCGCCAGACAAAGAAAAGTGCCAAAACACCCATGAGCGCAAACGGCAGGCACACCACAAACGGCGTCGGTGGCAATCCGGCTTTGACCAGCAAGAGGCTTAGTGTTTCGTTAAGTGGAATCTGGTTCATCCACGGCGGATTTCTCCAGAACTCCACGATGTTCTGATTCCTCAGGGCCAGTTTATAAAATTCCATGGTATCGCTACGGAACGGCGCGGCCCCCAACATCCAGAAGCGGAAAAAAACTCCGGTCAGGAACAGACAGAGAATCGACAGGAGACCAGCTCCGGAGGCAAAGGTCAGTTTGCGGCGTGTGATCATTTTCATTCCTTCGTATTCTTCTTTGCGGTCAAGACGTGCCCACCGGGCAACGCCAAACGGTCTATCTGATTTTCACCATTTCGTAAACCCTTATGCTGCGCGGCGCACAGGCCGCTACCAGCATACCAACCGGCATCATGGCCAGGAATAAAAGGTGATGGTATTTTCCCGCCAGTACTGTGGCAAGACTGGCCGCCAGCAAATTCGGGAAATAGGCCGGACGCTCCGTCGCCACCCGCAAACCATGAGCGCGCCCGATTCGATCCAGCGCGGCCCGATCCGGAAAACAAATATGTCGCGGGGCATCGAGCCCGTGCCAATGCCGGCCAAAAAGGCGCGCTTCCCACGAGCGGATATCCGGCAAGGCCAGATGAATGCGCCCATCGGGACTCAGCAATGCGGACATGAGCTGGATCGAACCCTCTATATCGGTTACATGTTCCAGCACAAAATGCGCTGTGATCCGATCCACAGAGCCGGCGTGATCCTTTATAAGCTGTGTTGAATCCGAATAAACGGGCAACGCCAGACGATCGGCCAGAATCGCCGCATGCGCGGCATCCGGCTCAAACCCCAAAAGCCGCCCCACCCGGCTTCGCCATTGCGAAAGATAGGATCCATCCCCGCAGCCGTAATCCAGCAGTGTCCAGTCACGGGCGGTCTGCGGCGGCTGGAAATAAGGACTGCGCAATACCGTCCGGCGCGCCAATTCGAGCAGACTCGAGCGTGGCTTGTGTTGCGGATATTGAGGATAAAACGGCGCAATGTCGGCTGGCACGGGCGCCTGTTGCACGAGCTTACAGTTCGGGCATTCATAATAGGTAACCCGAAAGGGCGTCCCTAGATACTCATCTGGACAATCTGTCAGCCAAGGCGCATCCAGAGGGGTCTTACACAACAGACAACTCAATTTTGACAAAGTCGATTCCACCGCATACTCACTTTTTTAATTCAAGTCCGCCGGGGCGGTTTTCCAGTCTGAAAACTGTCATGTTGAAAATATAGTAATCACCCGGAACGCGCCACGGGATAGGATGCCGGTACTGCCGGGCCAGCGTCAGTTGATGCTTCAGAGCCATTTGGTTAATTAATTCTTTATCAACGAAAGTTTTGTGGGTTGGATCACTCTCATAACCCCGCCGGTTTGGAACGATAACAAGCAGAACGCCGCCCGGCGCCCAGTATCGTTTTACGTTTGAAAAAAAGGCGTCAATTTCATCCGGAGACAGATGTTCCAGCACGTTGTCGCAAATCAGATTCGGCGCGGGCGGATAATCGGCTTTCGGACGGACAATATCTTCTAAGGTGACCGCGAGACCTTTCTTCAGACACCGCTCGACTAATTGTGGATTACTGTCAAATCCCTTTGCCGGAAGATTCTTCCGCTTGCAGTATTCCAGAAAAGCACCCAATCCGCAGCCGATGTCATAAATAGGCCCGGAAGAAAACTCGGCCGCACAGCGGGGATAAATAAAATGTGTCAGATAAAAATCACGCCCGGGGCGGTATTTTGTCTCCAGAAAATCAACGTATGCTTCTTCAGTGGTTTGCATGGCACACCCTGCGGTAAATCAGATGGCGAAGCAAGGCCCCCGCCTTGGCTTTGCAACTTCCGACGAAGCAATCAGAAGAGGAAACTGCCGAATCGCCGGATTGCGCCGTTTCATAAATTAGCCCCGCAAATTGCCGGCTTTGTTTTTTCGCCAGCTGAAAACTCCAGCTCTGCGCAGAGATCCGGAAGTCGCACAGCGGTTCAGCCAGATAAAAGCAGTCCCCGCGCTTGAGCAGTTGAAACCAGAAATCCAAATCGATGACGTACGGATAACGGGCGCTGAATCCATTCAGTGTATTCCAGTCCGAAGCGCGGAACAGCGCTGAGCCGGGCTCGCCGATCAGGTTAGTTCCCGATCTGACGATCTGCCGAATGGCCTTGCTACCCTCAACCATTTGATCCCGTTTCTTCCAACAACGAGTGAGAATGGTCTTCCCCGATGGATTTACGATCCGTCGCGCAGCAGTAACCAGCGAAACAGACTCATTGCCGGACTGTTCAAAAACAGCCACCTGCCGGGCGAGGCAGTCGGGATGAAGTCTGTCGTCATGACAAAGCAGTTTGCGGTAAATCCCCCGCCCCTCATTCACGCAACGGTTCCAGTTACCCTCCGCGCCCAGCCGTTTCGGATTGAGCAGGTAACGAATGCGCGGATCGGAATACGAAGAGACGATTTCCGCAGACCCGTCCGTAGAGCCGTCGTCGGTAATCACCAACTCCCAGTTGGTCAGAGTCTGAGACAGCACCGACTCGATGGCCTCGCGAATATAAAGACCGCTGTTGTAGAGAGGAATGCAGACTGAAACAAGTGGCGTGTCGACCTGGCTCATACATCTCCCGGCAAACCGGTTTCGAACCGCTTAATCTGGCGAAGGGTTTCGACTTTCATATCCGCGCCCGCCAGCTGCGCCTTCCACCAGGCGACGGTCTGCTCCAACGCAATATCCAGCGTCCATTGCGGATGCCAGCCGAGCGCAGAGCGGACCCGCGAAGAGTCGAGAAAGAGAAAGGCTGTTTCGTGCGGATGCTGACCCTTCGCGCATTCCCACGCAGCGTCACCGTCCCACAGGACAATCAGCTTTTCCAGCAACTGCTGCACTGAGACATGACTTTCTTCATCGGGCCCGAAATTCCAGGCGGATGCATACGCACCCGGATTTTCCGCCAGTTTTTGCGCCAGCATCAGGTATCCGTAAAGCGGATCCAGCGCATGCTGCCAGGGGCGTATCGCCTGCGGCGAACGGATGAGAGGCTTCTTTCCAGCGGCCAGCGCATTGAGCACGTCGGGCAACAGCCTGTCACGAGCGCGGTCGCCGCCGCCGATGACGTTACCGGCGCGTGCGGTTGCCACAGGCGGACAGTCAGCGAATGAATGACGGTAAGATGCCACCGCCAGTTCGGTGCAGGCTTTGCTGGCGGCATAAGGATCATGTCCGCCCAGCCGGTCGTTTTCCGTATAGCCACGGCGCAGTTCGCGATTTTCATACACCTTGTCCGTGGTGACCGCCACCACAGAGGAAACGCCGCCCGCATGGCGCAAGGTTTCGAGCAGATTCACGGTGCCCATGACATTAACTGCAAAGGTTTCAACCGGCTGTTCATAGGAGACGCGCACCAACGGCTGTGCGGCCAGATGGAAAACCACTTCGGGACGAGTGGCTTCCACGACGCGACCAAGCGCGGAAAGATCGCGCACATCGCCGATCACCGACTGCATGCCAGATGTGACATCTGCATCGGCAAAGAGACTTCCGGCGGCATCCGGCTCCAGTGCGTAACCAGTCACCTGCGCGCCGAGCTGCTGAAGCCACAAACACAGCCAGCTGCCTTTGAAGCCGGTATGTCCGGTCACCAGCACTCGCCGGTTTTTCCAAAATGAACGGTTCATTTCCATAGCATCCTCGACACCCGTTTACTGATTGCGCAGAAAATACAACGGGCGTTTTTTACTCTCTTCAAAAATACGGCTGACATATTGACCGACCAGACCGAGGCAAAGCAGCTGGATTCCCGTCAGAAAAAGAATCAGCGCCACGACCGTGGCCCAGCCTGAAGCAAACTCCTCCGGATGCAGAATCTTCCCGACGATAACCCTCAAACCCTGGATGAAACCGCTGAAGGCAATTATCACACCGAGGCCCATAACCCAGCGCAACGGCGCGGCGGAAAATGAAGTGATGGCATCGAAGGCCAGTTTGAGCGATTTCCAGACCGGATATTTGGTGACGCCCGCCTTGCGGGCGGCACGGTCGTAATACACGGCGCCCTGTTTGAAACCGACCCAGCAGGTCAGGCCGCGCATGAAACGGTGCAGCTCGCGCACTTCTTTGAGCGCATTGATCACCTTGCGATCCACCAGCCGGAAGTCGCCGGCATCCATCGGTACGTTCACTTTAGCGAGCCGGTGGAAAATCCGGTAGAAGGAGGCCGCCAGAAATTTCTTAAGCCAGGTTTCGCCCTCGCGGCTTTTACGGACGGCATAGACCACTTCAAATCCTTCACGCCACTTGGCGAGCAGATCCGCAACGACCTCCGGCGGATCCTGCAGGTCGGCATCAATAATGACTACGGCATCGGCATCGGCGTGATCCATACCGGCAGTGATGGCGATCTGGTGGCCGAAGTTGCGGGAAAGCTGCAAGACTCCAACCCTTGGATCGCTCTGCCGTGTTTTTTCCAACCATTGGAAACTCCCGTCGGTCGAGCCGTCATCCACAAAAACAAACCGGAGTTCTTCCGGCTCTTTTTCAAAAACCGCGCTTACCCGGCGGTAGAGCTCGGGCAGATTTCCCTCTTCGTTAAGAAAAGGAACCACGATGGCCACTGTTTTTTTCATAAGTACCGCTCCGTTCCGTACGCTAAATCAAAACCATCCCGATCAGTTACCAGCCGCTTCGATACTAACCTGGTTCACAAACAATTCTCCAGCGACATTCGCCGAACGTGGAGTCACTTGAAAGTTAAAAATATTGGTGCCGGGAGCCAGAGGAACGGAAGGGATGGTCAATACACCCGGGCCTCCCGAAATGTCTGCGCCGGAAATCAAGGTATTACCTGCCGAATCGCGAACCGTCACGCGGCATCCGGGGCTCAGCACTGTCAGCTTAATAGCCGCAGTTGCCGGATTGGTTCCCGTGTTTCCAATCAGCATCTGACCGACCCCGGACAGACCCATCCAGTTCATATTCAGGCGCGGCGAGCCGTCGCTTTGTTTTGCATAGCGCCACTGACGCCCCCATTCGTGGCTGAACGGACGTTTATTGCGAGCGGCAAGGGCGAATGCATCGCCGGGCTCGTTCCAGGAAACCAACACTCTCGGCATATAAATCGAGGCGGCCTGCCGTTCGCCGATGGGCAGAGTTCTAAGGCGCACCAGCCATTCCCAGGCGTTATCGACGAGCCAGATATGGCGCATGAATAATTCGTCGCGGGGTATCGGCGGCTGACCCTGTTCGGGCACAAGAATGTCGTATGGGGTGATTTCCAGCAGGTAGGCGCTGGGTTGAAGGCTGAACAGGGCGCGGGTCAGGGCGGGCACCGGATTCATAAGGAAATCCTGCGTGGTACTATTGGCGCTGACAAACGTCGCCTGACGTCCCGGTGTCGGATAGGCGCTTGGAACACCGCGCATTTCGTAGATGCTCATGTTGGCATATAGGCCGCCTTCCGGCACATTCCGGCTGATCCATTGCGCCATATCCTTGTAGTTGTACCCTCTGCTTTTCAGGCCAATCACCAGCAAATCATTCAGCAGCAGCCACGATACGAGAATCGCCACCAGTGCAATGCCCGCCGTTCGCCGCACCATGCCCCCATTTTTCGTTCCGGTGAATAATCCGCCAAAAAGAGCATCCGCTCCGATCCCGGCAAATGTGATCAGGATCGGAAATAAACTGCAGAAGTAGCGAACCTCGAACCGGCTATTGGTTTGAATCTGATAGGTCGCCTGAAAAGCAACATAGATGATCGCCTGGAGCAACAGGATCATGCCGGCAGTGTGTGCGATATCTTTCCGGGAGACGCGGAAAATCCGGTAGATTCCCCAGCCGACCACCAGCAGGAAGAATGCTGCGGCGACCCAGGACTCGCCCCACCCCATGCGAGACACCAACGTCAGCGCGGCGGCGGGAGTGAAATAGTAGGTTCCTGCGCCGACATCGGTGCTCTTATATCCACTGGTCAGCAGTCGAATTAAAAATGGTGAGAACAGCAGATATGGGATCACCATCATCAACCCCAGCAAAAGAAGCCGTCCGCGTTTCCACAGCGCCGGGAGTCCGTGTCGCCAGATCAATGCCAAACCAAGAATCGGCGTCCATACCGAAAGAAATACAGTCGCCGTCAAATGGGTTTGCAGGAAGAGCGACGCAAAAAGAACGTAGCCGGCGAGCCATCGCCACGGCACCGCGTCTTTTCGCCAATCCTCCATCAGGATACGCAACGAACACCACAGCATGCCCGTGGAGAAAAACATCAGGTAGCCATAGGCATAGGCTTCGCGTGCATAATAAATGTGAAAGGGCGAAAGCGCCGCGAGCGACATCGCAACCAGTCCGGCCCGGCGGCCGGCCAAGGCCCGTGTAAGCCAGTACATCAAAGGCATCAGCAGACAACTGATTAACGCGCTGGGCAGGCGGAGATAAAATTCGGGAGGGAAGCCTTGGCTGACGCCTATCAATTTCCCGACGTAATGAATTGGAACCATGAACAGCGGCAGAACCCGGTACCAGTGAAACCGCTGCAGTTCGGTCTGATAAATGGAAAAAACGTCGGACTGAAAAATAGCATCGCGGATGGTGACGATTTCATCAATCTGCAACGAAGCGCGTCCCAGCCAGAAAAGCCGGAGAAGCAGCCCGATCCAAAGAATCGTCATGAAAGCGTAGTCGCGTTTACGAGTCGTCGGAGCTTTTTCCGTGTGGACGTTCTTCTTCACGAAAGCTCTCCTGAGTGCGTCCTGTACCATTCATATGTTCGAGCCAGCCCTTCGCGGAGCCCCACGGTGTTTTCCCAGTCCAGCAACTGCTTTTCGCGGGTCGGCACATAAATTTTATCCACCCGCTCATCGCATTTTTCGTGCAGGATACGGGGAACTAAGTCGTTCCAGCCTGAGATTTCAACAAGCTGACGGACGATATCCAGAACCGAACTGTTGATCCCGGTGGAAAGCCGGAATATCTGCCCGCGAACATCCGTACGGTGCAATCGTTCAGCGATCGCACAATAGGCATTTACCGCATCTTCGATATACACATAAGCCCGAGCGAGCTGCCCGTCGCCGCGGATGACCGGCACTTTTTCCTGCAACAAAGATCGTATGGTGCCGGGGATTAATCGCTGCCAATTGAGATCGCCGCCGCCGTAGAGATTGTCGGAGCGAACACAGGATGTCAGCAGACCGAATGTGTCATTGTAAGCTCTGGCCATCAACTCAGCGGAAGCCTTTGAAACCATGTACGGATGATGTGGCCGGACAGACTGTTCAGAGAAACACTCCTCCGCTTCCCGACTCGATGCGATTATGATACGGGCCTTTGGCGATGCCGCGCGACAGGCTTCCAGCACAGTATAAACACCGCGAATGTTTGCCTCCCACAATGCGTACGGCGGTTGGGTTCCTGTGTTGGAATTGATCGCGGCCAGATGAAAAACGGTATTGATTCCGGAATCACCGCACAGGCCAGTCAGCAAAGATAAATCTGTTATGTCGCCGCGAACGATGGTTGCTCCGGCCGCCATCAGGTTTTTTACATCGCATTCCTGATTGCCGGACCATACCAAGGCATACACGGAGGCCCCGCGCGCCAGCAGGCTGCGCGTCATGGCCCCGCCTAAAAATCCGTCCGCACCGGTAATCAGCACCCGCTGATCCGGCCAATGAAGTTTGGACGATTTTTCAGCGGCGTTCATAAATCAGAGCGAATAGGACTGATCTCCGAAATCGTTGTCCAGATAACGTTCGTAGTTGTTGATGTCCACCAGGTGCAGACGCGGCAGCGAGAAAATCAAGGTGCCGCCGCGCCGGAGGAAATCCATTTCATCCCGGATGACTTCACTGCGGAAGTGCCAGATAAAAACAAACAGGTACTCCGGTTTGAGAGCGCGCAATTTCTCGTGGGAGATAATCGGAATGCGTGCTCCCGGCGTCACGAGCCCGTCTTTTTCCGGGTTACGGTCGCCAATGGCAACGATGTCGCCGGGCCCGAGATCGCAATAGTTTATAACCACGTTCCCCTTGGTCGAAGCGCCATAGCCATACACCTTTTTCCCTGCGGCGCGCATAATTTTGAAAAAGTTTTTGACATCATCGCGGTGGGCGAGCATCCGGTTGCGCAGACGCTGATAGGGCGGCGGGAAGTCCAGCTCAGCCTCAGAAGCAAGAAGGCTGTCGAGGTGTCTCTGCTCCGGAACATAGGGGCCGTCCGCGCGTCCGACATAAAGGTAGAAACTTCCGCCGTTCATATCGTTAAATGACACGTTCAGTATTTTAAGACCCTCCTTCCGCATCATCCAATCCATCTGGCGAAGGCCGTAATAGGTGACATGCTCGTGGCAGATCTGATCATAGGAAAGCTGCTTCAAAAAGAGCGGCATGTATGCCAGCTCCAGAGCCCACACCCCGTCAACGGCGAGCAAAGCACGGATTTGACGGATAAACGACAGCGGATCGTCGAGGTCGTAGAACATCGCGATCGACGTGATGATCTTGCAGTTCTTGCTGCCGATCATGGAACGCGTTCCCTTCTCCGAAAAGAAATCATATACGACATTGATGTCAGGCTGGTAGTTGTGGCGGAATTTTTCTGCGGAAGGATCCATTCCGATGCGGGTAAATCCGGCTTCGCTGCCGTAAGCGTTCAGCAGAGTTCCATCATTGCTGCCGATATCGAGGAGGACATCGCCGCGGCGGGGCTTGGCATACGCAACGAGATCGCGCACCTTGCCGGTCAGGTGGGCCGTCATGGTCGGACTGATGGACGAAAAATATCCGTAGGTGCTTCCGTACATTTCTCTAAGGTCCGCCGTGTCGCGGAGCTGAACCAACCCGCATGCGCCCGGTTTTGCGCTGATGTCACAGCGGATTAAATCCAGCGGGGAAGACGACGGATCAGGCTCCGATGGCTTCGGGAACACGCCGCTAAGGGGCTGCGTTCCCATGTCGACGACCGGGACGAGGTGGGGGTTGCCGCAAATGCGACATTGGTTCCATATTTTAGATGCCATTTTGTCAGTTCCTTATTTCGTTGGGACACGGAGGAAGCCGACCGGCATCGACTCCGTGACTTTGGTCAATCACATACAAAGGCCTGTTTTGCACTTCGCGATAAACCCGGCCAAGATACTCGGCGACAACGCCGATGGAAATCAATTGGAAACCGCCCAGAAACAGAATGGCGGTCATCATACTGGCATAGCCCAGCACGTCTTTTCCAAACACCATGGTCCGAATGACGAGAGCGAGGGCTGCCAATATTGCCAGCATCGATATCCCCAAGCCGATGTAGGACCAGATGCGCAAGGGGCGGTTGGTGGTGGACAGGATAGCGTCTACGGCGTAATTCCAAAGGAAACCCCAGTTCGATTTGGATTTGCCTTTGATCCGTTCGGGGCGGTCGAACATGATGGCGGTGCTCTTGAATCCCGCCCACGCCGTCAGACTGCGGAGGAACCGTGATTTTTCCCGGATATGCCGGATCACTTCTACGATTTTGGCGTCAATCAGCCGGAAGTCCCCGGTGCGCTGCGGAATGCTGTTCTCGCTGACAACGTTGAACACCTTATAGAACAACGTGTTCAGGAATGTTTTGAATCCGCTGTCGATGCCGGAGCGGCAGCGGGTAGCGTACACCATATCGTAGCCTTCACGCCATTTGGCGACAAAATCCGCCATCATCGCCGGCGGATCCTGAAGATCCGGATCCATAAGAATCACGGCATCGCCTTTGGCATAATCAAGGCCTGCGGTAAGAGCCATCTCCTTGCCGAAATAACGGGAGAAACGAATGACTTTAATTTCCGGATGCCGCTGGCGCCACAACAGCAATTGTCCATACGTGTTGTCGGTGCTGGCATTATCCACACAGATCACCTCGAACGGCATGTTCAGTTTTTCCAGGTGAAGCATTAATTCCTCGAAAAACAGGTCGAGAATTTCGGTCTCGTTTAAAAACGGAACGATCACCGAAAGCAATTTATCCCCGGATGGATTGTTCATAGTTTGGTTAACTGTTTCAGTCATTATCCGATTACTCCTGCCACTGCGCCCCTGCTCACGCCCACATTTTCCATGGGGCTTTGCCGCCGTCCCACAAATCCTGAAGAGTCGTTTTGTCGCGGAGCGTGTCGACCGGCTGCCAGAAGCCCTCGTGAAGATAAGTGGAAAGCTGCCCCTCAGATGTAAGCCGATTCAACGGTTCGCGTTCCCATACGGTTTGGTCGCCATCGATATAGTCCAGCACTTTGGGCGAGCAAACAAAAAATCCGCCATTAACCCAAGCGCGGTCACCGGCGGGCTTTTCCTCAAAATCCAATGCCTTGTTGTTGGCAATTCGCAAGGCACCAAAACGGCCAGGCGGACGAGTGGCCGTCAGAGTGGCCAGAGTCTTCTGCTTACGGTGAAACTCCAGAAGTTTCTTGATGTCCACATCGCCGACGCCGTCTCCGTAGGTAAGACAAAAATCTTCGCCTTCCACTAAGTACGGCTTAATTCTTTTGATTCGCCCGCCCGTCATGGTGTTTTCTCCGGTATCGACCAGCGTCACTGTCCACGGATCCGAGTAATTGTGGTGCACCTTGATCTCGTTATTGGCCAGATTGATGGTTACATCGGACATGTGCAGAAAATAGTTGGCGAAGAATTCCTTGATCATGTAGCCCTTGTGCCCGAGGCAGATGACAAAATCCGTAAGACCGAACGCGGAATAGATCTTCATCACGTGCCACAGAAGCGGCCGTCCGCCGACTTCGATCAGCGGCTTGGGCTTGATAGCCGTTTCCTCGCTGATCCGCGTGCCCAATCCACCTGCTAAAATCACCACTTTCATAACGTTTCGACCTCAGAGCTCATATCTTACACCATCAGCAACCCACCGTGCGCCGGACGTATGTTCTACCCGATCTGTCCCTGTACTGCAAGAAACCCGTTTAAAAGAGATGGCTCCTGTGGTTACTTTACTTGACTCCGGAAATCTTACGGCACCCCCCGCTGACTGTCCTGCGGAGGGAAGGTTGGGTTATATTCCGGGAAAGAGTTCGTTTTCCACCTGTTCACAGATGCAGTGATAGACTACCACTCCCACTTCTTGAATATGTGGCGTAAAGTTGGAGGGTATTTCGATCAGCACATCGGCCAGTTTCGCCAATGCACCTCCGCCGCAACCGGTCATGGCGATGGTTTTAACGCCCATAGTCTTCGCGGCTTTAAAGGCTTCCACTACGTTTTTGGAGTTGCCAGACGTTGAGAAGCCGAAAGCAATATCGCCGAACGCTGCGTTAGCCTGCAATTGTCTGGAAAAAATCTGTTCATAGCCATAATCGTTGGCCAGGCAGGTTACCGTGGAGGCGTTGCAGACCAGCGCCTGAGCCTTGAGGGGCTTCCGCTCTTTAAGATAACGCCCATTCAGTTCGCCAGCCATGTGCTGCGCATCGGCCGCCGAGCCGCCGTTGCCAAAAAGGAACAGCCCGTGTTCTTCACGGTAGGCCGCAACAATCATACTGGCAGCACAGCTGATGGAACTCGCACTTTGCTCCAATGTCTTGCGCAAAAGCTGTTCGACTTCCTGAAAGCGTTTGGTAAGCAGTTCTTTCATTACATACTCCTGTTCAACAGTTCATTACCTGCTCAAACCGGCAGATCCAGCACCTCAATCAGTTCGGAAATCCGGCGCGTACATCGCGTTGACTCTGCCCCGCCTAACATTATCCGGTTCGGGATACCGGCAGTTTCGGCGGCGGCCATATCGGTATCCTTGTCACCAAGCATCCATGAATGCAACGGATCAATATCATATTCTCTAATGGCCTGCAGAAACATCCCCGGTGCGGGTTTCCGGCAGGAACATCTCTCCTCCGGAGCGTGCGGACAGCTGTATACAGCCGCAATTTCAACATCCTGCTCTGCAAACTTCTGTATCATCCATTCATTGAGCTTTCTGAAGTCCTCTTTGGTGTAATATCCCCGTCCAATCCCTGACTGGTTAGTCACCACGACCAGTTTATACCCCTTCTCCGCTAACTGTCTTAAGACCGGAAAAACCGACTTGATGAACTCAAAATCCTCAATGCGGAATACATATCCGTGATCCACATTGATCACCCCGTCACGATCCAGAAAAAAAGCTTTTTGCCCGCCACTCATATATCTCTTCGTTCCCACATATCCTCGGCCCGACAGGTGAGCAGGCAAGGTATCAGACTGAAAAACCGATTCAAGTGCAATACACCGATTCACAGCCGGAAGCCACGGTTCAAAAAGGTAACACGAATTTTTAATTTCCGTAATCCGGGGTTCTCCGGTATGTTTAACGGGATTTTTTACGAAAGGATCTCCTGGATATGAATATTCTTATTACCGGCGGAGCCGGTTACATTGGTTCCATACTGACCCCACGCCTGCTGTCCCTGGGACACAAGGTTACCGTGATCGACAACTTCATGTACGGGCAGACGTCTCTGCTCGATTGCTGCCATAACCCCGATCTGACCATCGTCCGTGGCGACATCCGTCATCCGGATTTTGTTAAAAAGCATCTGGCTAAAGCGGATGTCATCATTCCGCTGGCCTGTCTGGTTGGTGCTCCGGTCTGCAATCAGAAACCCATTGAGGCGCGCACCATCAATCTGGATGCCATTAAAATGCTGGCCGACCTGAGCGGTAAGGGACAGATTCTTCTCTCCCCCACCACCAACAGCGGCTACGGCATCGGCGAAGAAGGCCTGTTCTGCACTGAGGAAACGCCGCTCCGCCCCGTTTCGCTCTATGGCACGCTCAAAGTGGAACTGGAGGAATATCTGCTGGCCACCGGCCGCGCCGTTTCGCTCCGCCTTGCGACGGTCTGCGGCATCAGCCCGCGTATGCGCCTCGATCTGCTGGTCAACGACTTCACCTACCGCGCCGTGACCGACCGTTTCGTCATCCTGTTCGAAGCGCACTTCAAGAGGAACTACATCCATGTGCAGGATGTCGCCTCCGCCTTCATTCATGCGATAAAGAACTTCGATGCGATGAAAAATCAGGCCTACAACGTCGGCCTGAGCGAAGCCAATCTCTCGAAGATGGAGCTCTGTCTTGAAATTAAGAAGTTGGTTCCTGACTTCTGTATCATGGAATCGGAAATCGGCAAAGACCCCGACCAGCGCAACTACATCGTCAGCAACGATAAGATTGAAAAAACCGGCTTCAAGCCGCAGGTTTCAATCCAGCAGGCGATCAGCGAGTTGATCAAAGGCTATCAGGTGATCCGCCGCCACGACTTCACCAATCTCTAACGGAGCAGACATGTTCAAGAGGATCCTCGTCACCGGCAGCACTGGCTTTCTCGGGCATCATTTCATGCCGCGACTGAAAGAAGCCTTTCCGAATGCCGAACTGATTGGACTTGGCCGCCGCGACTACGATCTACTCGAACCCGACGCGCCCTCTGCCATGCTGAAAAAGATCAAGCCCGACTGTGTCGTCCACATGGCCGCGAAGTCCGGCGGCATCATCACCAATAAAAAGAGGCCGGCCGATTTCTTCTATGAAAACCTGACGATGAACACCCACACGCTCCACGAATCGTGGAAGGCGGGTGTCAAAAAGTTCATCACCTTCATGGGAGGATGCTCCTATCCGTCAAACGCCCAATCGCCGATCGGCGAAGACCAGATGTGGAACGGCTACCCGCAGATTGAAAGCGCCGGTTACTCCGTCGCCAAGAAAATGCTCATCACCCAGTCGTGGGCCTATCGAGTTCAGCATAACTTCAACTCGATCGTGCTGATCCCCGGCAATGTTTACGGCGAATGGGATAATTTCAACCTCGAAGAGTCCCACGTTATTCCTGCACTGATTCGCAAATACATCGAGGCACAGGAGCGCAGCGACAAGACCATCACCGCTTTCGGCACCGGCCGCCCCACCCGCGATTTTGTCTACGCCGGCGACGTCGCCGCCACCGTGCCGTGGTTCATCAAGAACTACAACTCCAGCGAGCCGGTCAACATTTCCGCTGGACGGCGCATCTCCATCCGCGAGCTGGCCGAAACCGTCAAAAAAGCCACTGGCTTTACTGGAGAAATCGTCTGGGACGCCACCAAGCCCGATGGTCAAATGGATAAAATTTTCTCTGTGTCGCGACTGAATGAGCTCGGTCTCTCCTGCAACACCACGCTCGAAGAAGGCCTGCGCCGCACCGCGCAATGGTTTCTCAAAGCCCGCAAAGAAGGAACTGTGCGCCTGTAGGGTTGATTATACAGGGCGTAACCGGATATAAGAACGCCCGAAGGAAATAAGGTAAAATAGAAATGATCATCGCACGCACCCCTTTTAGAATCAGTTTTTTCGGTGGCGGCACCGACTTCCCCGCTTTCTTCCAGCAGCACGGCGGCACGGTTCTTGGCAGTACCATCAACAAATACTGTTACATTTCCGTGCATCACCTGACTGCCTTCTCCAAACACCGTTTTCGTGCCAGCTACTCGCGCACCGAATCGGTTCTCAAGCCGGAAGAATTTCAGCATCCACTGATCCGCGAAACGCTCCTGTTGCTCAACCAGCAGGAAGGCGTTGAAATCTCGCATGTCGCTGACTTGCCCGGACAGACCGGACTCGGCTCTTCCTCGGCGTTCACTGTCGGACTGCTCAACGCGCTCTACGCCTTCCGCGGACAACGCATCACCCCCGAAGAGCTGGCGCGGCAGGCGATCCACATTGAACGTGACCGCGTCGGCGATGCCGGTGGCTGGCAGGATCAGTACGAAGCGGCCTACGGCGGGTTCCGCCGCATCAATTTCCGCAAAGGACAGCCGGTGCAGGTGCTGAGTATCGGCGTCACCGCCGACCGCCTGCAGGAACTCGAAAACAATCTGCTTCTTTTCTATATGGGCACCGAAAGCTCCGCCGAAAAAATCCTGCAGGATCAGAAAAAACGAGCCGGCGAAAATGAAAAAGCGTTGCTCACCATGATGCAAATGGTGGATCACGCCGAACGCATCCTCGCCGATGGCGGCCCGCTCGCTGGATTCGGCGACCTGCTCGACGAATCCTGGCGGCTCAAACGTTCCCTTGCCGATGGCGTCAGTAACCCGCAGATTGACCAGGCCTACGAGGCCGCTCGCGCCGCCGGAGCGCGCGGTGGCAAACTGCTCGGCGCAGGCGGACGCGGGTTCATCTGCCTTTACGTCGAACCGGAAAAACAGGCCGCCGTGCGTGAAATGCTCAAAGGTCTCAACGAGGTCCGTTTCGGTTTCAGCGCCGAAGGCAGCCGCATTATTTTCCAAGCATTGGAATAACTTCTATGAAATCAAATCGCGAAATCCCTTGGTTTATTCCTGTTCTCGATGACGCCGACAGCGAGGCTGTTCGGCAGACAGTCGTATCCGGCTTCGTCAATGAGGGCCCTGAAAACCGGGCCTTTGAGCGCGAGTTGCAGTCTTACTTTGACGTTCCGTACGCCGTCACCATGCCCAGCTGTACAACGTCCATTGCGCTGGCGCTCAAGGCGCTCGGTGTCGGTCACGGCGATACTGTGCTGGTACCAACGGTCACCTTTATCGGCACAGCCAGCGCTGTCCGCCTGACCGGTGCCGAGCCGATTCTTGTTGATGTTGATCCGGTGTCTTTCAACATGGATCCGGCCGATGCCGCCCGCCGTGTGCAAAAGAATACCAAGGCCATTGTGCCGGTACACCTGAACGGACGCCCTGCGGCATTACCGGCTTTGCGAAAAATCGCCCTGAAACATAATCTGGCCATTGTGGAAGATACCGCCGAGGGGCTGGCTTCAAAAAGCGGTGAAGGCTGGCTGGGCACCCTCTCGGATGCCGGCTGTTTTTCGCTCGCACCAACTAAAATCATCACCAGCGGACAAGGCGGCTTTGTTCTGACCCGCCGCGAAGACGTTCGCGACAATCTGATCCGGCTCCGCGATCACGGACGGCTGTCGCGCAGCAGTGATGTTCATCCCGTTACCGGATTTAATTTTAAGGTCACCGATATGCAGGCGGCGCTGGCCCGATCGCAATTTAAAAAACTGCCGGGCCGCATCGAACGCTCCCGCGAAATTGACCGGCGTTATCTGGATGGATTGAGCGACCTTCCGGAAATGATCTTCACGCCCCGTCCGGAGGACGGTGGATATTTGATGTGGCCGGATTTTAAGAGTAAACAGCGCGACGCACTGGTGGAGTCACTCAAGGCTCAAGGGATCACTCTTCGTCCCTTCTGGCCGGCGTTGCATAACCAGCCGGCCTACGCTTCATCGTCGGCATATCCCGGCGCAGACGAAGCAAGCCGCGAGGGTTGCTGGCTACCCTGTTCGCCGAACATTACGGATGAAGAACTCGACCGGGTCATTGACGCTATTCGTAAATTTTTCAAGGGAAATAAATAATGCCGGAATCTCTGCAACCCGCTCAGCGCCGCAAACGGATCGCCGTTTTTTCACGTTACCAACTGGCCGAGCAGTATGACCTGGCCGCCGAGTTCAAAGGGATGCTGACCGCTCTGGCAGAGAACAACGATGTGCTCCATCTGAGCTTTCGCAACACCCGCCTGCCTGCCGGAGGAGTCCCCGCCGGAGTGGAACTGGCGGAAATTCCTCTGACTGTTGACCGCCGTTGCGCCCGCGACATCACCGTCAAATCCATGCTGATGTTTCTCTACCTGCCGCTGGCCGCGTGGAAAATGCGCCGCTTCAAACCGGATGCCATTTTTGTTTCTGAAATTCTCCCGCTGTGCGGCCTGTTTTTTAAACTGTTCTGCAACACACATGTGGCCACCGCCTACGGCGACTGGCATGTTCATAATTTTCTGGGACGAAAAGTATGGAGCCGCCCGTTTGTCAAACTGGCGGAAGTACTGGAACGGCTTGAAATCCGCTGTCTGGACGGCTTCTTCTGCCGGGCCGACGCCGCAGGTAAAAGACTAATCACCTGCGGTGCCCGCGAAGAACAGATTCGTGTCGTCAATGACGCTCCCGATCTGTCCGCCTTCTTTCCTCAGGATCAAAGTGACTTGCGCCATCGCAACGGTTTTTCCGATGAAGATGTGGTGCTGCTCTACCATGGAGTTATGCATCAAGGCAAAGGCCTCGACCGCCTGCTGGAATGGACGGCTGATCTATACCGCGAAGATCCCCGCATTGGCATCTTTCTGGTCGGTGCCGGTGCTGAATTGAAAGCGCTTCAGGAACAGGCCGTGCGACTCGGTCTCGGCTCGCGGGCCGTCTTTACCGGCTGGCTTAAAACTGTCCACGAAGTCGGGCAGTTCTGCAACGCCGCCGACATTTGCATCGCCATGCGCACCGGTGCCGAGTCAAATGTTCATATCATTCCCGGAGCCCTGCTCCATTCCATGGCCTGCCGCAAAACAGTCATCGGCCCCGACCTGCCGGGAATCCTTGAAGTCATCCGCGACGGCGAAAACGGTTTTGTGTTCAAAGCCGACGACGGCAATTCCTTCAAAGCACTGATCCGCAGGCTGGCCGCAGATCCGGTTCTGCGCAACCGGACGGCCGTGCAGGCTGAGCTGGATATTCTGGATCGATTCTCGGTTCCCGCCACCGCAAAGAAATATGCCGCAGCCATTGAACATTACGCGGCGCTGCCGCGAAAAAAAGAAAGGGCCAGATCATGACCGGCAACAACATATTCTTCGACCTCGCAGAGCTTAAAAGCCTTGGCCACGACAGCATCGTCGGACGCACCGTCCGTATCCGCAAACCGAAACTTTGCTCTGTCGGCCATCACACTATTCTGGACGACTTCACCTATGTCTCCTGCGGCATAACTGTCGGGGACTACACGCATATCGGTGCCAACGGCGTGTTGATCGGCGGCGAGGCACACATCACCATCGGCCATTTTGTAAACATCGCCCCCGGTTGCCGCCTGATCGCCGCCTCCAACGACTTCAGCGGCGGCGGATTGGTCGGCCCGACCATCCCGCCCGAATTTGCGGCGCGTTCCATCATCAGCAAAATCACGCTGGAAGATCATGCTTTGCTGGGAACCAACACGGTCATTCTCCCCGGCGTCCATGTACCGGAAGGGGTTTCTACCGGAGCCATGACGTTGCTGACCGCCGATATGAAACTTGAGCCGTGGACGCTGTATGTCGGAAGCCCGGCGCGTCCGCTGCGCAAACGGGATTCATCACAAATACTGGCAACCGCCGCCCGTCTGCGGGCCGCAGAAAAATCCAAAGGATAAAAAACATGCAGCTACATCTGTTTCACTTCACTCCGCATGGGCTTGCCAGAGCTTACAGTCATCTCGTGGCTGGAAAAAAACTTTGCCGTGCGGCAGGACTTAAACTCAGACCCTTGATTCCCGATTCCGTAAACAGCATGACCGCCGCATGGAACGTGTACCAGACCTTCGAAAAGTCCGGACTGCCCCGTCCCAGAACCATCATCGATGTGGGGGCAAATGTCAGCCAGATGACCCGCCTGTTACTTGGAACAGCACCTGACGCCAGGGTGCTGTCCTTTGAGCCGAATCAGAAACTTCTTCCGGCCGGAGAGGTCCACCGGGTTGCTCTTTCCGATACGGACGGAACAACGGATTTTTTCATCCCGCAGAATGATTCTGACTGGGGAACTATCGAATCAGGCAAGGTTAACATTACTTCGAATACAGCCCGGTATTCCGTCCCGACCCGACGCATGGAATCGCTGATTGAAAATGGCGAAATCGAATGGACGGGGGATGGGCAACCGATTTTTGTAAAAATTGATACTGAGGGCAGCGAAAAAAAGGTCATTGATGGATTTGGCAAATACCTTGGCGATGTCTCGTACCTGCTGGTCGAAGTGGAGAATCAGGAAGCACGGGGCCAAAACTACAATCTGATTTCGTTGTGTACCGCATTGGCTGAAAAAGGATTCGACTGCGCAAAAATAGTCTATTCCTGCTACGACGGTCCTGAAGCACCCGCATACAGCGACATTCTCTTCTGGCGAAGCAACAAATCCTAGACTTCAAGAAACAAAAATGGGTAATGCTGAAACCAAATCGATGGCTGTCATTCTGCTCGGCGGAAAAGGAACCCGGATTCAGTCGCTCTACGGCGACCGTCCGAAATGTCTGGTGCCTGTTGCCGGCAAACCGATTCTGCTCTGGCAGCTCGAATGGTTGCGGCGCGGCGGTATCAAACGCGTCCACCTCGCCGCCGGCTACATGGCTGATGTTCTGCGCGACTGGCTCAAAACCGACGCACCAAAAGACATGGAGATCACCTTTTCCGTCGAACCCGAACCGCGCGGCACCGGCGGCGCGATTAAATTCGCCGTGCCGTGGATTCAGAGTGACCCCTTTTTCGTTTTGAACGGTGACAGCCTTACGCCCGGCCTCGATTTCCACACCTTGGAAAAGGTGCACCGCAATTCTTCCGATGTCTGGATAACGCTCGGTGTCGCGCAGATCGAAAAGACCGGACGTTACGGAACCGTTGAGTTTGACGAGCAGAACCGCGTCACCGCGTTCCTCGAAAAATCCGAACGTGAACACGGCTGGATCAACACCGGCGTTTACTGCATCAGCCGCCGCGCACTGGAAGCGATTGCGCCGGATAAAAACATCTCGATTGAAACCGATGTTTTCCCGTCGCTGGCTTCCGCCGGCCGCCTCCGCGTCTTCCGCGCCGCGCCGCCCCTGCTCGACATGGGCACCCCCGACGGCCTTGCGGCGATGGAAAAATTTCTGAGCTGACCGGCCCTATTTATTTTCGCTGAGGTCGCGATTCGGGCGGAAAAATTCAAACCATTCGGCGAGGCCGTAGCTCAGGTGCATGATGGGAATCATAAAGAAGACCAGCAGGTCACGCGCCCGACGGGTCTGTACAGCCGTTTCCAGAGCAACCGCCGCCGCCATTAGCGCATAAAGCCCGAGATCCAGCTTGAGCAGAAAAGCGTAAAGGTTACAGACCAGCGCGGCAGGCACCAGCACAACGAGCGAGAAAACCCAGACCGCAGGAATCAGCGTGGTCCATTCGAAATCAGTGCCGGCGCGTTTCAGGCGAATGCGCGTGGCGCCGTAGCCCCACATCTGCCGGCAGAAGCGTTTCACCGACTGCCTCGGATAGTGATAAACCCATGCGGACGGAATGAAGAGCAGTTTATGTCCGAGCTGCTGGGTGCGCCATGCGGCAATCATCTCTTCGCCCGGATAAAATTCCGGCGGGAATCCGCCCATCTGTTGAAAGACGGTTTTGCGATAGGCGGCATTACAACCGATAATCCGACTCCAGGTTATTTCCCGTACAGCGGTGTTCCCAATCCGGTAACGCTCCGCCACATAACCGGCGGCACGCGAGGTCAGTGCCAGACCAGCCAGCCGTGCCGATAAATTAATATCCTCCGGCACAAGACTCGGGCCGCTGACCAGACCGACCGCAGGATTTTCAAATGCTTTTAAAATATGTTCCGGCCAGTCAGGAGCGATCACCACATCGTCGTCCAGAAACGCGACAATGTCCGCGCGACTTTCCTCCGCGCCGCGGTTTTTCTTACGGCTGGAGTCGCCGTCCGGATACGAAATGGCAATATGGCGCACGTTCGGATTGGCCGAAACGATCGCCGTAACTTTCCGCAGTACGTCGCTGTCGCGGATTTCGCCGACAACGATCACTTCCATCTGATCCGCGCCTTTCGTTGCCAGAACAGACTCCAATGTGCGCACCAGAATCGGGCGGCCCATGGTTGGAATAACGATAGAAAGATTCGGGTTCATACGGTTTTCTTTTTCTTCGGCAGAATAACGCAAACAACAGCGGCCGCACAAACCGCCATGCCGCCAAACTGGAGCCAGAGAGTTTGATGCGGAGCGGTGATTTTCAGTTCGACTTCGTGTGTACCGGCAGGAACATAGACCGCCTGGAAAAGATAATCGGCGCGCAGAACAACGCCAGGTTTCCCGTCTACTACCACCCGCCAGCCGGGATCGAATTTATCGGCGATGCGCAACAGCGCGGCCTGCTCCGACTGTGTGCGCAACTGAACGTGTCCGGTTTTGTAACCAAGCACTTCCACCGTTCCGGTGATACCCTGCCCTGAGGACGCAGGCACGTCGGCATCCGGCGCAAGCAGGACGCTTCCAAACATCGGAACTTTCGTATCGGCAAGTTCGGCCAGCGCCTGCTGGTCCGTCATTTTTTTCCATCCGGCGATCAGCGCAAAACGCGGCGCGGGCTGGCGGTCACGCAAAATGATGTGCTGGCCCCGCGGGGCGGCAGAAACGAGAATGTCTCCTTCAGGCGTGCCGCTGACGTTATAGGAAAAAACCGGCTCATACTCACCGGCGGGAAGCTGCGCAGCAACCTGTGCTGGGCCCATCAGATGAGTGACGCCCGCCAGCCGCCACATACGCAACGGATTTCTCCCGAACGCACTGAGAAACCGGCTGTACTCTTCGGGCATGCGCGGCATCTGGGTGATGTTGAAAGCACGAATGTCATGATATGGAAAGAGGTAGGTAAGCCAGTTGTTATAAAAGCTCTCCTGAGTAATCAGTGCGACACGCTGCACGCCGAGCTGCTGTTTTAACAAGCGGGTAACGTCGTTTTCAGCAATTAAACTTTCGGGAAGCGGTTGAATATAGTGGCGCGACAGCAACGCGGCGTCACCAGCGACCAGAAGAACCGCGACAGCAGTAAGCGCAGGTTTCCAATGGTTGGAACCGGCGAGGCCGGATTTTAGTTTTTTTCCAATCATTGGAAACCCAGCGAATAGCGCGGTGGTCGCGGCGGCCATAGCCGCCGCATACCACAAGGCCTGAACCTGATTGGAGGCGATCACCTGAGCCATTTGCGCCGGCCAGCCCTGAGTCATGAGTCCGGACACGGCTTCGCCCCGGCCAAAGGAGGCGCTCAGCGCCCCCAGCAGAACAACTCCCGCAACGCCCGTAGCAACCCACAAAAATTTATTGCGCGGGTTCTTTTCTTCACGATTGAACAGTTCCTGCGCGCCGAATGCGGCGAGCACGGCGACGGCCAGCTGAAAGACCTGCAGAAATTTATTCGGATTGCGGATATTGTTGATGACGGGCAGATGGTAGAGCGCACCATAAAGCGGAAAATATTTCCCGAAGGCGAGCAGTAGCGTCACTCCGGCGGCGCAACCCCAGAACACCGTGTCGGCGCGCCCCTCGCGGCGGCTGACACCGCGGACAACAGCGAAAAGCGCGAACATCAGCGGAAGGATGCCGAGATACGTGTTCTCCAGTTTAAAATTCATGAAGCCTTGCCGGGTGGATTCCCAGCCGGCGCTGCGGCCCATTCGTCCCCAGTACGGGCCGGCGGGCTCGCCACTGCGCCAGCCGGTGTAGCCTGGAGCGATAAAATCAATACTCTCTTCCGGCGGCCAGCTCCACTGGGTGGCGAACTCCCATTTGGCCTGCGGATTTTCCGCCGACTGCGAGGCGATTCCCTGCACGGCGCTGCGGTAGCCGCTGAGCAGTGAGTGTGAAGCGACCAGTAAGGCAACGACAAAAGCAGGCGCGGCGAATTTGAGCATGAATTTCAAAAAGGCTTTTTTGTCTTCGCGCCAGAGAGCGAAAAGCAGATATGGACCGAGCATCAGCGCCATGAAAAGCGCACTGTCCTGCTGTTCGGTGAACATCGCGCCGAGCGCACCGCCCGTCAGCACAGCCCACGGAATCCGGCGGGTTTGCGCAGTCTTTTCGATGCAATAAAGCGCGGCGGAAGCAAAAAGAACCACGCCGAATTTTCCAATATGCCCGGCATAGGTGAGCGTGAAGTTGCTTCCGACCCAGAAGGCCGTCAGCGCGCCAAGCAGGCAGGCGGGCAGTCCGCAACGGCGAAGCCGCAGGAATCCGGCCAGCAGTAGCGAACTGAGAATCAGGTCGATCGCATGCATCCAGTTGGTGAAGAAGCGTAACGGCTGGAACCAGAGGTTGAGGTTCGTCCAACTGAGATTCAAAGAATCAGGAAACCCGGCCAGCGCACTGTCATACCAGCCGCCAAAGAAAACAGACGGGATGCCGGAGGCGCGGGCGGCGAGGTGGCCGATGTTGTCGTCGGTGGTAAAGAGAACCCCGCCAGTCAGGCAGCAGCGGAAAATAATCAGAGCGAAGATCAAAAAGAACAGCGCGGCGGAAATTTGCGGATGTTTTTTCATGCTTTTTCCAATGAGGTGGTTCTGGATTAATTTAGAGGAAGAGAGTAAATCAGAGAACCAACTGGTAAGCATTAAAAAAGGAATGGATTCATGCACTTACGCTCTGCTTCGATTTATGCCGCGTTTTCCCTGCTTGTGCTGACGGGCTGCTCTGACGGGCCGAAGGGTGAAACGGTTCCGTATGAAACACTCGTGAAGCGGCTCGCCGATCCAGCGCAAATGTCCAGTCTGGATACGCCGGGCGCAAAAATCGCCACTTCGTACGACCGGAGCGGCAGCAATAATGACTACGGAAACTTTCTGAAAAAAGGGCCGGACGGCTGGATGGTGCTGGCGGACTTAAAGGGTCCCGGCTACGTCTCACGCACCTGGTTTACCGGATCCAAGGATGGCTCGAAAAAAATCCGTCTCTATTTTGACGGCGAAAAGTCGCCCTCCATCGAAATCACGCTGGACGAATGGTGCGGAAAAAAAGAGCCTCTTACTCTGCCGCTGGCAGGCTACGAACCTTACTGCTGGTATTCATGGCTTCCGGTTCCTTTCAAAAAGCGTCTAATCATCATGGAGCAGGCTCCGGTTCGGGATGAAAAGCTCTACTACCAGATCGCTTATAACGCCCTGCCTGCCGGTCAGACGGTGGAAAGCTTTAAGCTCCCGTTGAGCGCAACGGCCATAGCGGCGATCGCCGAAGTAAAGACCCGCTGGAACGAACGTGGACCGGCGCAACCTGGGCCGGGAAAACAAAATCGCCTCGAACTACAGGGGCCGGGCCTCATTCAGGAACTTCAATTCACTCCGGACTGGTCCAGCCTTCCGTCTCCCGCCGCGATTGAAAAGGCCTTACAGGAGACGATCGTTCGCATTTACTGGGATGGAAACACCTCACCCAGCGTAGAAGCGCCGCTCGGCGCGCTGTGCGGCAGTATGTGGAGCCGCATGCGCTACCAGAGTCTCTATTTTGGCATGACCAATGAAACTCTCAGTCTGCGTTTCCCGATGCCATTCAAGTCATTGGCGGTTGTTAAAATTGACGGGCCGGCGCCCGTTAACATCGCGGCTGTTACCGGGAAGCCGCAGCTGGCGCAAGGATACCTGCACAGCGGATGGAAAAAAAGCACGGCACAGGCCGTCGGCAGTCCGCACACGATTTTACAAACGTCCGGCTCCGGCAAATACGTTGGCTGCATCCTTGGCGTACGCAGTCTGGATCAAAGCTGGTGGGTCCTTGAGGGCGACGAACTGACCGCCGTGGACGGCGAAACAACGCCGGGCTGGAAAGGAACAGGTCTGGAGGATTATTTCAACGGCGGCTGGTATTACGGCAACGCGCTGGCCGCGCCGCTAAACGGCGTTGTTTTCAAGGCGCCGTTCCGTATTGTGCAGTACCGGATTCATCAGGCCGACCCGGTCGCCTTCACCAATTCGTTCAACATGATTTTTGAACGCGGCCCGGACCACGCCAGCCACGCCGCTTTTGAAAGCGTCTCCTTCTATTATCTGGATCGGCCGCAGAAAGCGGATTCCGACATTGGGAAACAGCCTCTCCATCCGGAACCCGACCCGCTCAGCAAACTGACCCTGATGACCGAGATTAACGACAGGGAACGTCTGGGTGATTACACCGCGGCGCAGGACACGATTAAAATGTATCTGGAAGAGTTCAAGGATGCGCCATTCGCCCCGCAGCTTTTCCAGAGACTGGAAAACTACCGTAACGGCGAAACGATTCCTGAAGGGCAAGCCCTGCTCGGCGTCTATGCCAATATGTCCGCCACGGTTTTTCTGGACGGCACAGTCATTGGCCGGTTCGGCGACCCGCAGGCTATGCAGTTTAAAACTGTAAACCTCGCCCCGGGCAAACACGTTCTGGCTGTTCAAACCGCTCGGCAGAATTACCCCGACTGGCTACAGGTAGGGCTGAAATACGGAAACAAGATCGTCGGCACCGACGGCACGTGGAAGTTTTCGTTTAATCAGGGTTCCGATTGGAATACGGCAAACTTCGACGACTCATCGTGGGAAACTTTGAGCTGCTGGGTGAAAGGTCCGCCGGAAGAGCCGTACATTTTCTGCAAGCCGAACGAACACGTCGGCATGCAATCGGTTCCGTGGGGAATCCGTCCGGCGAAAGACTGGCCGGCGAACGCCCGGCAGGTTTTCTACCGGAAGGTGTTTACGGTCGAATAACCGGCTTCAGCCGGAGCACCGCATAAAGTCCAGTCAGCAGCGCGGCAACGTTAAAAATACCGGATGCCACGGCAATCTGCTGGGCGGTACCGTGGAAAAGGTGTGCAGACAGCAGGTAAAGAAGACAGGATCCCCCCACCCCAAGAGTCTCTTTGAACCGGCGCTGCGCCAGTAGAAACTGCACAACCACATTCAGCAGCGCGGAAGCCGACATGGCCAGCGCCATCAGCCGGGTCAACTGCACCATTGAATCGGACGCGGCGTGAATCCCGAACAGGATGTGGAGCAGCAGGCGCGGCAGAAGAAGGCAACCGACCGCCGCCGCCGCTACGCATATCGCCGTGTAGCTGAATGAATGGAGGAATATTTTCCGGTGCTCCGCAGTTGCGCCGCCCGATGAAGCCACTTTGGGGAACATGGCCATCGCCACCGGCATTGGAAGCCAGGCCACGAGTCGCCCCAGCGTTGAGGCAAAGGCTAATTCCGTATTATCCGGCAGGTAATGTTTCACCAGCACCACATCGGCGTTCAGCAGTACCGCAAAGGCCGTCAAAACAAAAGAGCTCTGCAATAGATAGAAGCGCATACTCGGCAGAGCCGTGCTGGTTTCGGCCCCGCCGCGCAGAACCAGAAACAGTCCGACCGCCAGCACCGCCGCCGACAGGTAAATGCCCGCGCTGTGCCCCAGCATCGCCCATCCGCAAGCCGGATACCAGAACCAGACCAGCCCGGCACCAAGCAACAGACGAAGAACTGAACCTAAGATTCCCGAAAGTGAACTCCAGCCGAAAAGCTGCAAGCCCTGCGCTGCGCCGGTCAGCACCGGAAGCCAGAACATTGCCGGAAGCACCGCGCCGGCAATGATAACCGGCGCAAAGCGGTTCAGATTCATATACCCCGCCACCGGATGGTTGAATACGACAGCCGCCGCGCCCAGCAGAAAAGCGGGCGCACTGCTCAGTAACAGCCATTTACGAAGTAACCGTTTCACATCACCCGCGCGGCCTTCCTGCTGAAGCAGGCTGCTATAGTGGCTCAATCCCGTAGTGAGTGTGGCAAGTGGATAGCTGATAATTGCCAGTACACCGAGAAAAGCCGCCAGCAATGCATATTCTTCCGGTGTTTTTCGGAAGGCGCGACTGACCGCCATCTGATAGACCAGATTGCAGACATGCACCACCGCCATACCGGCGAACAGGACCGCCGTATGTCTCAGCAGATCATCCGCGAAAAGCGCGGTGAGTCTGCCACGAAGTTTTTTTATTGTATTCAAGCGGCGTAAACATAACCGGAACCCGGCTCCGGCGGCAGTCAAAATTTCGTTTTTTAACTCCCTAAAGCATTGAAAAATAAGAGTTCCCTTTTAAAAGGCAATGTGTCATCTTTCCGGTCGCGTTCGTCCAAAGGGACGTTGCATCGGTTCAAAAGCCCTGTGTCATGGGTTAAGAATTGGTTGAAATAGAGTTGAGTATGACACATGAGAGGAAAGAACAGATGGACATCTACGTAGGAAATCTGCCGTATTCGGCAACAGACCCTGACCTGCAGGAACTCTTTGAGCAGCACGGCAAGGTCACTTCGGCCCGTGTTATTCTCGACCGCATGTCGGGACGCTCCAAAGGCTTTGGCTTTGTCGAAATGCCTGAACAGAGCGAAGGTCAGGCTGCAATCGAAGCGCTGAACGGCTCAGAGTTCATGCAACGTGCAATCCGCGTCAACGAATCCCAGCCCAAACCGGCCGGCGAACGTCGTAGCGGTGGTGGCGGCGGCGGCGGCGGCGGACGCGGCTTCGGCGGCGGCGGCGACCGTGGCGGCGAACGCCGTGAATCTCGCTGGTAAACAGCGATTCACATCGTAAAGACGGCGCACTTTCGAGTGCGCCGTTTTTTTTGTTATCCGGAATAGCGCAACAGCCGTTCGGCCAGCCGTCCGAGCATCGGAATCATGAAGCGCAACGGCGAATAGAACATCCGTAGCCGGACCATCGCCACAAACATATTCACCGACGATCGGCCGATCTCAACTTTAGAACCGCTCACATCGTGCCAGACCGTCGGAACCTCGCGGATGGTGGCCCCGAGGCGTTTAGCCTGAAACAGCATATCCACGTCGAACGCCCAGTTCGTCACACCCAGATTGCGCAGTACCGGCTGAATCACTTCGCGCCGAAACAGCTTGGCTCCGCACTGCGTGTCCGTCAACTTAAGCCCAAACAGCACCCTCACCAGCAGATTGAAACAGCGCGAAGCCGCGCGCCGCGAAAGCGGCTGTTTCGGACTGACATCCGCCCCTTTCATCCAGCGGGAAGCAATGATACAGCCGTCCAGACTGATTTTTTGAACGAGGTCATCAAACGCTTCGGGTGAAGTCGCGCCGTCGGCATCAACAAAACCGATCAGGTCGCCCTCCGCCGACTGCGCACCCAGCAGCACCGCACCACCCTTACCGACGCGTTTCGGCTCCTCAATCACCTTCACCTGCGGATAACGCAGGCCAATGCCGCGCGCCACCTCCGCCGTGCGGTCGCTGCAAAAATTGGGCACCACAATCAGTTCGGCCTCGTCCCCGTACTTTTCGTCAAAGTATTTAGCGTAGGCTTCCAACATCGGCGGAAGCCGATGTTCTTCGTTGTGGGCCGGAATGACGATGGAGAGCTTCATTTGCGTTCGAAGATTTCAAGCGTGGTAGAGGCCTGACCGAAATTTTGGACTTCCCGGCATTTTGTGTAATTCGTTTCTAAAACAGCCTGCAGAGCCTTCCGATCACTGGAAGAAAGCTCCGCGATTTCCGGCGAACGGATGGTCAGGCCATAGCCGCTGAGAGCCGCGACCGGGGCGTGAGCTTTCGAAAGAATCTGGATCAGCATCTCTTTATTCAGCAGATTTAATTTTTCCGCCTTTTCCTTCGGCATGTCGGGATAATAGGAGAACGGCCCCATCTCCATGCCGTGCGGCACGCGGGCTCCGGCTTCAACCGCCAGATAAGTGTCCTGCGTCAGCAAAAGACCATCGTCGCCGAGTTTCCCGCGCAGTTCCGCGCCGACCTTCTGCAACGCTGCGAGATCCGGTGTTTCTTTAAACTTCCACCAGATCCGGTCGCGCCCGCGGATCAGCCAATCCTGATTCATTGGTGAAGAAAACGAGGCGGCGGTACAGATCAGTAGCACGGCGAAAACCGCCCGCAACTGCTGCCGTTCCGGACAATGCGGCACCAGCGTCACCGCCAGCGCGGCGGACAGTAACGGATAGACAATCACCTGATAATCGTCATACGGAAACGGCGCCATAAAGTGCACCAGCGTAATCAGCGCGCCGGAAAACCAGAGAAGCGAAACGAAACTCCGCGCAAATGGCGAGCGTTCCGCATTCGCCTCGCGCAGCAGTTCGATGAGGTTGGGACGGCTGTCGAGTGTCATTTCCTCGAACCCACGCTCCCGAACCGGCCAATGCAACCGTTGCAGAGCAAACGTCACCAAAAGTCCGGCGAAGAAGACAAAGTAGGCCTGAACGGAACGGGAAATGAAACCGGCTTTCAGCGCGATCATCTGCATCAGACTGCCGGGCGAACGCCCCGCATGATAGCCGAACAGCGCAAATTCCGTATTTCCCGGAGCCAGAAAAAAGAACGTGCCCAGTCCGAGCAGCAGAATAAAACCGCCGCCGAGCCCGAATGCGATCCACGACAATGGAAAAACCTTTTTGCGGTTCCAGAGCAGCCAGAGCCCTGCCACCGGCAGCGCGATTCCGGCCGAGAGGCGCGTACAGGCCGCCAGTGCCAGCAGAAATCCGCCCCAGAAAGCGGCCATAGCGCCGCGACGGCTGTTGCTGGTGTAGCTCAGCGCCACAAAACCGGCCGTCAGAAAAAAGGCGCAGAGCGCGTAGGTTTTCACGATGACGGTGAAATAGCTCTGATACACGTTAACGCCAGCCAGAATAAGCGCACAGAGCGCGGCGGCTTTCCGGTGTTTGGAAGAAACCGAACGAACAGCCAGCCAGGCCGCACAGCCGACGGCGGCCAGCCCGAATAGCGCGGTGATCAGCCGTCCGCCCGCAACACCGAACTTTTCAATGATTGGAAAAAGCACGCCGTAGATGTAAGGAAGCGCGGCCCCTTGCGTGAACATGAAGTCGCGATAGAGCACCTGTCCCTGGGTGATTTGTTTCGCGGCGTAAAGATACCAGCCTTCATCCTGATTTAAACCGCCCAGAAAAAGGTTGGCCGTGCTCAGCAGAATACACAGCCCGACCGCAATCACAGTGATGGAAACCCATGTGGCTCGTTTCATAATTGGGATGCATCATGCCCTGCCACAACCCGTTTTCCGAATCTTTTTTTTCAAACCTTAGAAACTTTTACGCCAGAACGATCAGAATCACCCCGGCGAGAACCCCGGCCAGCGCCCAGGCTTTACTGCGGCGGTTGACGTCGCCAAACAGAAAGGCGCCGACCGCAAAGGAAACGACCACGCTGCTGCGCCGCAGAAGGGAAAGGATGACGATTAGTGCATCGGGGTTTTTGACAGCGTTAAAGTAGACAAAGTCGGCGGCCACCAGCAACAGCCCGATCATTGGAATACTCCAGCGCCATTCAAGCGGTGTGTATTCCTTGCGTTTTGGCCACCAGACACAGGCGGTGAAAGGCCCGAGCAGTGCCACGTTGTAAAAAGAGAACCAGAACTGGACGAGCATCGGGGTGTAGCCGAGTTGCTGGATCAGATATTTGTCGTAAAGAGTGCTGATGCTGCCGATCAGGGTGGCTAGAAAGATATAAAGAATCCAGCGGCTACGATGGAACACCACTCCTTCTTTCTGCCCGATAACCGAAAAGGCGTAGTAGGAGCAGAAGATTACGGCAATGCCGGCCCATTGCATCGGAAGCGGGCGTTCGTGGAAAAGAAGCACTGCGCCAAGCAGCGTCCAGGCCGGGCCCGAGGCTCGGATGGGGGAAAAGAGAGAAATTGGCAGGTGCTTCACCGCGAAGTAGGCCAGCACCCACGAAACGGTCACAATGCCTGATTTGAGCAGGATGTGCAGATGTTCGGAAAGTGTGGCAATGGGCACATAACAGTGAATCTGCTGCATCACCTCCGGAGCGAGCCGGGAAGCCGCCAAAAAGAACGGCATCGGCATAAAACCGGCGACCGTGGACAAAAACAGTACCGGCAGGACGGCGTTATGGTTCAGCGCGTGCTTTTTACAAACGTCGTAAAGGCCCAGCAATACAGATGAAATCAGCCCAAGGTATATCCACATAATGGGTCCGCCATGCGTTTAAAACAGGAAACCGGACATGGTACGGATTCCAATCAGGCGTACAAGGCGAAACCGGCTGATCGGCGTTCCTCTAATTTTTCATTTCTTTCCCGTTGCACTCTGGCATCAAGACCTTATAGTTCATGTCCGATAGATGTACTCGGCAAAATAGATATGAATACCGTGAAAATCCGCATCGGTCTAAAAATTGACTTTAACGGTTCTCGAACACCATGAAATCGATTCTGCTAATAGATGATGATAAGTTTGTAACCACGCTCTACGCAGCCAAATTGCAGAGCGAAGGGTTCGCTGTGGATACGGCGCACAGCGGGGATGAGGCCATTGAAAAGCTCGAGAAAAACCGCCCGGATGTGATCATCCTCGACCTGAATATGCCCGGCATCTCCGGCGTGGAATTGCTCAGGGCAATTCGGGCCGTTCCGCTGTTTCAGCATGTTCCCGTTATCATTTTTTCCAGCGGATACATCCGGACGCTGGTCGATGAGGCCAGGCAGCTGGGTATTAATAAAATTCTCGCAAAATCACAGTGTCCGCCCAAGATGCTGATTTCTGAAGTCAAAGCGATTCTGGATCGGGTGCCCGCAATGGCGGATTTTCTGGCCACTGATGCCGCCACCCTGCCCGCGAATCCGACAACCAATGATATTCCCGGCCTCCTTGAGCAGTTCGTTTCTTCCCAGGAAGCCGCTGTGTTGCACAATGTGCTGCTGAAAATCTACAAGGCCTCACTTCAATGTATCAACGAGGCGCTGAAAGAGCCTGAGAGTACGATACGGGGTCAACTGGGCCGGGCACTCGAAAAACTGATTGAAGACCTCTATGCCAACCCCGGACACATCACTGAATCGACCAAACAAACGCTGGTCGCAGGACTTCAGAAACTGATCCGAAGTGAAGCCGAAAAGTCCAAAGCGGAGCTGGGATCCGAGCTGGCATTAAAGGACATCCTCCGGTCGCTCGAAGAGTAATCAGTCTGCCCGGCATTCTTCGATCTCAGCCCAGCGGGCAAAGGCGGCATCCATCTCTGCTGAAACAGCTCCGGCGCATTCCGTGACCGTTTTAATTTCATCTGCCGGGCGGCGATAAAAATCCGGCTCATTCAGCTTCCGATTCAGCTCGGCCAGTTCCGCTTCGAGCTGCTCAATTTTTTTTGGAAGATTTTTTAGATCTTCGCGTTCACGGTTGGTCAGCTTGCGCGTCTTCCTCGTTTTCTCTGCCGAAGACGGCTGATCTCTGCCGTCTGACTTCTGATTTCTGGCTCCTGCGGCCTGTTGCAACCAGTCGTCGTAACCGCCGGCATATTCGCCGATCTGCCCGTTGCCTTCGAACACGAGCGTCTCAGTTACCACGTTATTGATAAACGCGCGGTCGTGGCTCACCAGTAGCACGGTGCCCTGATATTCCACCAGTAACTCTTCGAGCAAATCGAGCGTTTCGACGTCGAGATCGTTGGTTGGCTCGTCGAGCACCAGTACGTTGGAGGACTGGGCAAAAATTTTGGCCAGCATCAGCCGGTTGCGCTCGCCGCCCGAAAGCGATCCGACCGGTTGCCGGGCATCAGCGGGCGAAAAAAGAAAATTCTGCAGATACCCGATCGCATGCTGCCGCCCGGTGCCGGTCTGGACATAGTCGTTATCCATGCAGAGGTTCCACTTCACGCTCTTTTCCTCATTGAGCGTAATGCGGTGCTGATCGAAATAGGCAATTTCCAGCTTTGTACCGTGCCGAACCTCACCCTGCCGCGGCGCGAGCTGTCCCAGTAGCGCGTTGAGCAGCGTCGACTTCCCGCATCCGTTGGGGCCGATAATCCCGATGCGGTCGCCACGCAGGATTTCGACAGAAAAGCCGTTAATGACATCCGCGCCGCCGTAGCCGCACGAAATATTTTTGGCCGTGATGACCTTACGCCCAGACATCTCCGCTTCGTTCAGTTGCATTTTGACGGTGCCGGTCCGTTCGCGCCGCTGGGAGCGCTCGACCCGCAGTTTTTCGAGTTCGCGGACGCGGCCTTCGTTACGCGTCCGGCGCGCTTTGATCCCTTTACGGATCCAGACTTCTTCCTGTGCGAGCTTGCGGTCGAATTCAGCCCTTTGCCCTTCCTCGGCTTCGAGCAGCGCCTGCCGGCGGCTCAAATAGGTTTCATAGTCGCATGCCCAGCTGGTCAGATTCCCGCGATCAAGCTCCACAATGCGCGTGGCCAGCTTTTTGAGAAATACGCGGTCATGAGTAACAAACAACACCGTACCGCGCCAGCGCAGCAGAAAGTTTTCCAGCCATTGGATCGATTCGATATCGAGGTGGTTGGTCGGCTCGTCGAGGATCAGCAGATCCGGTTCATTCACCAGCGCTTTGGCAAGCAGCGCGCGGCGGCGCATCCCGCCGGACAGCGAGGAAAATTCCTGGTCTGGATCGAGACCCAGCAGAGAAATCGCCTTCTCCACCGGATGATCTAGGGCGTGTTCGTGGTTCCAATCTTTGGACACCAGATCGAAAACCGTCCCTTGAATATCCTGCGGAACCGTCTGTTGAAGCCGTGCAATCCGCACCTCGCGCGAGCGGACAATCTCACCTTTGTCCGGCTCCAGCTCGCCGCTGACAATTTTCAGCAGTGTGGACTTGCCTTGGCCGTTACGTCCGACCAGACAGATGCGCTCGCCCGGCTCGATTTGCAACGTCACGCCGTCCAGCAATGCCGGTCCGCCGAACGCGATATGAAGATTCTGTAAACTAAGTAATGCCATAAGAGGCGGAGAAGGTATCAGTCCGGCGGGCCGATGAAAACAGCATTTACACAAAATGGCGGCCGAGCAGTTCTTCGACCTGATCGCGCCAGATGGCGTCATATTTACAGCCTTTTTTCAGCCGCACAAAAATACGGCGTGAAGCGATCTGATCGAACAGCGCCGCCGAAGCGTAACGATCCAGCAGATGCGGCGGCTGCTTTTTGATGGTTTCAATCATCGCTTCTAGCAGTCCGATCGGTTCTTCGCGCTCCGAACAAAGCACAAACTGCCAAAGTATGTCCGGCTCGCGAACGATTGCCTGCTCGATCATTTGGCAGATTTCTTTTCGGCGGGCGTTGAGGTCGTCGCCACGAATAATCACTGCGCAGCGGTTCTGTCCGGCCTGTTCCTTAAACAGCCCTTCAAGCCGATAGCCGGTAAAGCGCGACGTCACCGGATCGGCGGGCAACTCGATACTGTCGTGTAGTAAAACTTCAATGCGCGTCATTTCCTCTTCGGACATCGTCGAAGTGGAAAACACGCCGTACGGCGGAAGCGGCATCGCTTTCATTCCATATAGTTCGGACTGATCGCGCAGATCGGTACCCGGTAGCAAAAGCGTCTGCATGCACTGAATACTGATATTCGGCCCGAAACCGCGCGCCCATTCAATACTGCGGAGTACATCGTCTATCGTCTGCTCCGGCAAACCGTACATCAGGTCGAGCGTCACCTTCACGCCCGCGCCAGTCAGCAAACGGATTCCTTTTTCAACCTGCGCGATATTCACCGGACGGCGGATCGCGCGCAGTACTTTCGGATCGGTGCTCTGCACACCGACTTCCACCTCCACAAAATTAGCTTTGGCCATCAGTTCCGCCTGTTCCGGCGTCAGCGTATCGGCGCGCAGCTCGGCAAAAAATCCAAGCTTCCGGTCGGTGTTAATTTCCGCCAACCGTTTCAGCAAACCGGTGAAGTCGGCGCGGGCATTAAAGGTCGGGTCAACAAAGCGGATTTCCCGCGCACCAGCGGCGCGTAGCTCCTGAACCCGTTGCGCCGCCGCTTCCGCCGGAAGTGCTCGAACGCCCTTCTGCAAATGGTGATAACGGCAGTATGTGCAGGTCAGCGGACAGCCACGCGAGGTTTCCACATAAACTGACGGGCGTACTTTGATGCACTCCCGCAACATCGCCACCGGAACTTGAACTGACGCCAGATCAATCTGTGGCGGCGGTTTACTGCCGCGATTCCAACCTTTGGAACCTGAAACCAGCACGTTGTCATACGCCGGCAGTTTGCCGATGCGGATTCCTTTCAGAATCTCCGGAAAAACCGCCTCACCTTCGCCGGTTACCAGCGCGTTAAAAAACGGCTCTTCCAGCAGAAATGGATGATCCTCCGAAATCTCCGGGCCGCCCGCCATCAGGAAAAGTTCCGGACAAGATTTGCGGAGCATTCCAGCAATTCGCAGACCGCGTTCGACATTCCAGAGACAAAGCGTAAACGCTACGGCTTCGACGCCACTCACCAGAATCTTCTGGATCAGATTCGCGTTATCCAGTTCGTCCCACTTCGCCGGAGCCGGAACAACTTCCCAGAACTCGCCTTCGGAGTGCTGAGACAGCGCATGTGAAAGCCAGAGACCGGCGAACGGAAAATTTTCGCGTTGCGTCGAAGTGTCGTTGTCCAGCAACGGAAGCTGGATGAATAAAATCTTCTTTTTCATTTTGGTTTTACAGAAGGGAACAAAGGGCAACGAAGGTTGCCGGGCAAATCATTCTTCTCTCTATTCAATCTACCTTGGTTTTCCTTCGTTTCCTTCTGTTAGAAAATTATTCATTGGAAGTCAATGGGGGACGGACATACGGCGGATAGCCGGGCAGAATTTCCGAAAGCGCCTGCTTGATGCGGGCGATGGCGAACGGACCGGAAAACTGCGCATAAACTTTATCCACCGCGGCCTGATTCTCCGCGCTCTGGTCCGTTTCGATGCGGACGTACGGTAGCGGATCGGCATTTGATGCTGCGCTGACAAATCCTTTCGCTCCGGCGGTGTACGCGGCGCAGATTTTCCGGTCGCCGCCGACGAAATAGCGCGGCGTCGCCGGAATAAGCGACAGATCGGCGGAAGAATCTTTCATTCCGTAATGCGGCACCTGCGCCAGAATTTCCGGTGTCAGTGGATTGCCGGTATGTTTCGGAAAGTTATAGAGAATCAGCGGGAGCGCGGTGGATTCCGCCAGTGCGGTGAACCATTCCACCAGACCGGCGGCGGGCGCACCGGCAAAATAAAACGGCGGAAGTGCGGCGATAAAGTCAGCACCCTCGCCTTCGGCGGCGCGGGCGGTTTCCAGACATTGGAAAAGCACCGGACTGCCGGTATGGGCGATAATGATTCCGTCCCAGTTTTCGCGGGCGACTTGCAGCAATTGCAACTGCTCGGCGGGCGTCAGAGAAAAAAACTCACCGGTCGTTCCGTTCACCAGCAGATTGCGCACGCCGCATTCGGCCAGCCAGTCGAGATGCGCCAGAAACGCCCCAAAATCCACCGCACCGCTCTCCGTAAACGGCGCCGGCGCCGGGACAACTAACCCCTTGAGCTCAAAATCGGTTTTGTTCATGGGCGGATATGCTAATCTGTCCGGCCTGATGACGAAACAAGAATCTATTCCGGCCTGCCCGCTCTGCGCCAACGGCTCGACGGAGCCGTTTCACCGTGACCGGAAGCGCGAGTTTTTCCGCTGTCCGCAGTGCGATCTGGTTTTCGTGCCGCCGGAATTCCACCTTTCACCGGAAGCGGAAAAGGCGCGCTATGATTTTCACAGCCAAAGTCTGGACGATTCCGGCTACAGCGATTTTTTGAACCGGCTGTTCCAGCCTGTGCAAAAGAAACTTCTGCCCGGCGCGCGCGGACTCGACTTCGGCTGCGGCCGGGAACCGACGCTCTCCGTGCTGTTCGAGGGCGCCGGATTTCCTTGCGCCAACTATGACCTGCACTTCGCCAACGATCCGGCGGTTTTAGAAAAGCAGTACGACTTTCTCACCTGCTCGGAAACGATGGAGCATTTCTATCGTCCGCGCGAAGAATTCGCGCGCTTCCTGCAAATGGTGAAGCCCGGCGGCTGGATCGGCATTATGACCCAGTTGCGCGATGAAGCTCCGCCGTTCTCAACGTGGTTCTACAAAGATGACGCAACGCACGTCTGCTTTTTCTCGCGGAAAACTTTCCAATGGTTGTCAGAAACATACAGCCTGAAACTGGAGTTTCACCCGAACGGAGTCACCCTCTTCCAGACATTGGAAGCTTCGCAGGATTTCGTTTAGCCACAAAAAACACAAAAAGTCACGAAGCGGAAAATCCTGTTTTTGTGGGTTTTCGTGTTTTTGGTGGCCAATAATTTTTCCAATGTTTAAAAATAAAAAGGCCGGACACACCGTCCGACCTTTTGTCTTCCAATCCCTGGAAACTATTTGGTCTTTTTGGGAACAATCATCATGTAGATGTTGCGGCCCATGAGTTTCGGAGTCTGCTCAACGGTCGCCACTTCTGTGCAGTCGGTGATGATGCGCTTCATCAGCTCGAATCCGAGTTCACGGTGAGCGTTTTCGCGTCCGCGGAACATGAGAGAAACTTTCACGCGGTCGCCGCCCTCAATAAAGTCATGCGTGTGGCGAAGCTTGGTCTGGTAGTCGTGGTCGCCGATGTTGACGTGGAATTTGACCTCTTTGAGCTTGGCAGCCGTCTGCTTCTTCTTCTGCTCTCTCTTTTTCTTCTCCGTCTCAAACTTGAATTTGCCGTGGTCCATGATGCGGCAGACTGGCGGTTTGCAGGTGGCGGAGATTTCTACGAGGTCGAGGCCTGCTTCGTGAGCGCGTACCAGCGCCTGGCGGGTCGGGATGATACCCATCTGTTCGCCGTTTTCGTCGATACAGCGAATCTCGGGAACGCGGATCATGTTGTTCATTCTCGGGCCGAACTCTCTGCGCGGCCTCTCTTTATAATTCGGATTACTAATAGCTTCCTCCCAGGTTTCTCTTAATCAGGCCTTACTCTGCACGGCCTTTTTAACTTTTTCAACAAAATCAGCCAGCGTCATGACTTCCTGCGCGCCGCTACGATCGCGCACGGCGACGGTGCCGCTCTCGATTTCTTTGGCGCCGAGCACCAGCATATACGGCACTTTGTCCATCTGCGCCGTACGGATTTTCGCGCCGATCTTGCCAGACTTCTGGTCAACCGTCGCGCGGATATCCTGCTGGCGAAGTTCTGCGGCCATCTTGACCGCAACGGCCGTCTGGTCTTCGGAAAGAGGCAGTACGCGCACCTGCTCCGGCGCAAGCCATGCCGGGAACGCGCCGCTGTAATGTTCAACCAGAATGCCGAAAAACCGTTCGATGCTACCGAACAGCGCGCGGTGCACCATATAGGGTCGGTGCGGCTTGCCGTCTTCGCCGATATAACTGAGGTCGAAACGGTCGGGCAGGTTGAAATCGAACTGGATGGTGCTCATCTGCCACTCGCGGCCGATGGCGTCCTTGATCTTCAAGTCGATCTTCGGGCCGTAGAACGCGCCGCCGCCGATATCGGTCTCGTACGGAAGGCCCGACGCCTTGAGCGCGGATTCGAGCGAAGCCGTCGCCTGCTCCCAGCGGGCCGGATCGCCGACCGCTTTTTCAGGCCGCGTGGAGAGATAGGCGGTAATGCTTTCGAAACCGAAGGTTTTCCAGATGAAGGTCGAGAAGCGCAGCACTTCTTTGATTTCGTCCTCAATCTGATCCGGCGTGCAGAAAATGTGTGCATCGTCCTGCGTGAAGCCACGGACACGGAGCAACCCGTGAAGTACGCCAGCCTTTTCGTAGCGATACACGGTGCCCAGCTCGGCCCAGCGCAGCGGCAGGTCGCGGTAGGAACGGATGTCGGATTTATAAATATTGATGTGGAACGGACAGTTCATCGGCTTGACGTAATAGTCCGACTTGTCGATTTCCATCGGGGCGTACATGCCTTCCTTGTAGAAATCGAGATGGCCGGAGGTCTGCCAGAGATTGGCTTTGCCGACGTGCGGGGTGTAGAGCAGTTCGTAGCCGTTACGGAAATGTTCCTGCCGCCAGAACTCTTCGATCAGCGAACGGATGCGTGCGCCTTTCGGATGCCAGTGGATCAGCCCCGGGCCGACTTCTTCGTGCACGCTGAACAGATCGAGTTCTTTGCCGAGCTTGCGATGGTCGCGCAGTTTAGCCTCTTCGAGTTGCTTCAGGTAAAGACCGAGCTGCTTGTCATTGGTGAAAGCCGTTCCGTTGATGCGCTGAAGCATCGGGTTGGTTTCTTTGCCGCGATAGTAGGAACCGGCGAGCGTCAGCAGTTTGAAGGCTCTGATTTTACCGGTGCTCTCGACGTGCGGGCCGCGGCAGAGATCGAAGAACGTTCCGCATTTATAAAAGCTGATCGCTTCGCCTTCCGGAATGTCGGCCAGACGTTCGAGCTTATACTTCTGCCCGGCCAGCATTTTGACCGCTTCGGCGCGGCTGACTTCAATGCGCTCAAACGGCAGATCTTCGGCGACAATTTTCGCCATCTCCGCCTCAATGGCCGGAAAGTCCTCCGGCGTCAGGCGCTGCGGCAGATCAAAGTCGTAGTAAAAGCCGTCATCGGTCGAAGGGCCGATGTCGAGATGGACGTTTTCGTAAAGCCGGCAGACGGCGGCGGCCATGACGTGGGCCGTGCTGTGCCGAAGAGTTTCGAGTTGCAGGTCGTTTTTCATAAATAAGGCGCAAACTGTACATTTACAGCTATAGCGTGTCAATCAGACGCCTTGTTAGATGGCTGTTTTCCGATGCTTGGAAGCCCGAAGGTCAGTCGGTGAGCCTGTAGATGCGAGTCGTCTATTTCCTCTTGAGAACAGCGCGCCAGCCGGTCGATTCTTCATAGACCGGCATTTGCTGGTGGCTCACTTCGCGGGCCTGTTCGATGATGTAGAAGGCATCGGGATCATCCGCCTTGATGAGATCAAGAATCCATTTAATGTCCCGGCGGCGGCAGACAATCAGCAGTTCCATCACCGGGCCTTCGCGTCCCTCACCTTCAAATGTGGTGACGATCTGCCCCGCCGCGCGCAGTTTCGCGGTCAGAACCGCGCACGCCGTGCGGGTGAAAACCCGCAGGGCAAGATGCCCCAGAGCCAGTTTACGTTCCAGCGCGATGCCGACAACATTGCCGGTGGCGAAGCCAAGTCCGTAAAAAATCGCCAGCACCGGCGCGGTGTGAATCTTTGCGACAATAGTTGAAATGATCGTCACCCAGAGAGTGACTTCCATGAAGCCCAGCGCAAACGCCAGCCGCGTCCGGCCCTGCACGGTGACAATCGTCCGGAGCGTGCCGATGGAAACGTCCACAATGCGGGCGCAGAAAATCAAAAGCCCGATCAATAGAATATGCCAATTCAAAACCGGCCTCCGTTAGCCGTGGTTGGTGGCATCAATGACCGACTGAACGGCGGGAACTTTTTCTTTAAGCAGACGTTCGATGCCGTTTTTCATGGTCATACGGGCGCCCATGCAGCCGCGGCATCCGCCCTGCAGTTCCACATAAACCTTGCCGTCTTTGACGGTCGTGATCTTCGCGCCGCCGCCGTGACCGGCCAGCGCCGGATTGATTTCCTCTTCAAAAATTTTCTCTACCGCTTCGAGTATTTCAGCATCGTTCATGACTCATTTCCTCTCATTGAATAAAACGTAATTCATTGCCCCGCGATTGGCAAACATCATGTTTTCTATAACTCCTCTTCGACCAGCCGTATCTTTTTCTGGGGTTTCCTCACCTTTTTATGGTATTTCCGGAGCACCCGGGCGAAGCGGATCAGATCGCGGAACGGAGCGATCAAACTCTTGTGATGCTTCGGCGGCTTAGTGATACGAACCGAGCCAACACGAATGCGGCGCGAGGCGATATTGAGCAGAGTTTCAAACTCGGACGGAAGCGACGACTTCTCCTCAAGAATAAACGGCAGCACGTCACAGCGGTAAAAACGGAACCCGCACGGCGGATCGGGCACATACACGCCCAGCAGGCGGTAAATCCAGAAACTCATCGTCCGGATCGTCCAGCGACGCACCAGCGGAATACGTTTAACATCCGCCATCCGGTTGCCGATCAGCACCGGCAGATGCGTCCGGTAATAGGCTTCAAAAAAATTCGATATCTCGGCCGGATCGTGAAATCCATCGGCGTCCAGAGCGATCACCGCGTCGAATCCCTGGGCGAGAATATACTTAAAACCCTCGGTCAGCGCGGCGCCTTTGCCGCCGTTTTCCTTACGCCGAATAACAGTGGCTCCGGCGGCCTCGGCGCGCGCGGCGGTCTCATCCGTCGAGGCATCATCCACCACGATCACATCCGGCAGATAGTTGAGGGCCTTGGAAACAACATCTCCGACGGTCCGCTCCTCGCAGAAGGCGGGCATCAACACCGCGACCTTGGCCACCTCTTTATATTGCGCAATTGTTGCCATCGTTATTTCCGATTCCGGGCCAACTCGTCCGCCCGATAGGAGGAGCGCACCAGCGGGCCCGCCGCCACGCCCTCAAATCCGATTCCCCGAGCAAGTGCGGCCAGTTTATCAAAATGTTCGGGGGAAAGATAGCGTTCAACCGGATGATGTTCGCGTGTCGGCGCCAGATACTGCCCCAGCGTCAGCAGGCGGACGCCCGCCGCATACAAATCTTCCAGACATTGGAAAATCTCCTCATCGGTTTCGCCAAGCCCCAGCATCAGTCCCGACTTCACCTGCACTCCACATCGCTCCGCCGCCTTGCGCAACGTCGCCAGCGACTTTTCATAGCTCGCCTGCGGACGAACCGTTGCCTGAAGCCGCTCGACCGTTTCAAGGTTGTGATTAAATACATCCGGTTTCGCATCCAGCACGATATCGAGATGCTCTACAAAATCGGGCGTCAAAACTTCGACCGATGCTTCCGGCATCGCCGCCTTTACCGCGCAAATCGTGTTGGCAAAAGCCTGCGCGCCGCCGTCAGGCAGATCGTCGCGCGTTACGCTGGTGATCACCACATGCCGCAAATTCAGCCTTTTGGCGGCCTCGGCCACGCGGGCCGACTCGTCCGGATCGACCGGCGACGGCTTGCCGGTGTTCACATTGCAGAAACGGCAGTTGCGTGTGCAGATGTTACCAAGAATCATCACCGTCGCTGTTCCGCTGTTCCAGCACTCATGGCGGTTGGGACACTTTGCGCTGGCGCAGACCGTATTCAGCTGAAGACTCTCCAGCAGCTTTCTCACATCCGGATAGCTCTGATCCGTCGCGATCGGCCGCCGCATCCACCGCGGCAGCCGCTGCGCTTTGGGTTTGAGCTCATTCATGGCGAATCTCAGGCGGACAGCGTTTCGATCAGCTTCTGGAGTTTTTCGCGTTTTTCAAGCAGCTCGCCTTTACGCTTCTCTTCACCGGCAACGACGTCGGCAGGCGCCTTGCTCATGAACCCGGCGTTGGAAAGTTTTTTGACGATTCCGGTGATGCCGTTCTCGACGATCTCAATCTGCTTTTTCAGCTTCTTGATCTCGGCATCGGTGTCCACCAGTCCTTCGATGGACATATACACTGTGCCAAGTTGGCTGATGCCGCTGGGCATCGCGCCTTCCGGCGTGAAGTCGCGGTCGATCCCGATGGATTCCGCGCCGAGCAGTGACGAAACCGACGCGATGTCCTCGCGGAGCAGTTTACCGGTGCGTTCCTGCGCCGGACGGATATAAAACTTCGCCTGTTGTTTCGGCGTGAGGTTGTAGTCGGTGCGCAAAGTACGGCCGACGCGGATCAAGTCGTGCTTGGCATCCACATAATCAACCGTTTCACGTTTCACGCCCCACGCACTCAGGTCTTCATAGGAAAGCGCCTTCGGCCACGGCGCGGTTTGAATGGACTCGCAGGAACCGTTATATCCCATGCCGTGCCACAGCTCTTCGGTGATGAACGGGATAAACGGATGCAGCAGACGGATGGCGCTGGAGAAAACATAGTGCATCACCTGCTCGACTTCCTGTTTGCGCTGCGCGTCTTCGCCGCGGAACACGCTCTTCGAATATTCGACGTACCAGTCGCAGTAGTGATGCCACATGAAGTCGTACATCGCCAGCGAGGCATCGTTGAAGCGGCAGCGCGCCAGATTATCCTCGGTGTTGCGGACGGCTTCGCTCAGCTTGGCGAGAATATGCTGATCGTCCGGACTGAGCGTCATCTTGCTGAAATCAATCTTATCGGGATCGATCGGCGCGCCGGTGGCGTTCATCTGCATAAAGCGCGCGGCGTTCCAGATCTTGGTGCAGAAGTTGCGACCCAACTCAAATTTTTCGTCACTGATATAAACGTCCTGCCCCGTCGCGGTCAGCATCATCAGACTGAAGCGCAGCGCGTCGGCGCTGTATTTATCGATGATGTTAAGCGGATCGATCGAGTTGCCGAGACTCTTGCTCATCTTGCGGCCCTGATCGTCGCGCACGGTGCCGTGGATATAAACCGTGTCGAACGGAATCTTATCCATGAACTCCATGCCCGCCATAATCATACGCGCCACCCAGAAGAAAATAATTTCCGAAGCGGTCACCAGTGTTTTGGTCGGGTAAAAATGTTTCAGATCAGCGGTCTGCTCCGGCCAGCCGAATACGCTGAACGGCCAGAGCCACGACGAAAACCAGGTATCAAGAACGTCTTCGTCCTGACGAATGTCCTTCACGCCGCAAACCGGACAGCTTCCGGGAACTTCCCGCGCCGCCCATTCATGGCCGCAGGCATCGCAGTAGAACACCGGAATGCGGTGGCCCCACCAGATCTGACGCGAAATGCACCAGTCGCGGATGTTTTCCATCCAGTCGAGATACACCTTGTTCCAGCGCTCCGGCACAAACTTGATGCGGCCGTCGCGTACCGCTTCGATGGCAGGCTTGGCCAGCGGCTTCATGTTGACGAACCACTGCGGTGACAAGCGAGGTTCGACAACCGTCGCACAGCGGTAGCAGTGACCAACCGAGTGCATGTGCTTGTCGATCTTCTCCATCAGCCCGCCGTGCTTCAGGTCTTCGACCAGCTGTTTGCGGCAGTCGAACCGGTCCAGTCCGGCGTACGGCCCGGCGGCTTCATTCATCACGCCGTGATCGTCCATCACATTGATCGGCGTCAGCTTGTGGCGCAGACCGATTTCAAAGTCGTTCGGATCATGCGCCGGCGTCACCTTAACACAACCGGTTCCAAAGCTCGGATCGACAAACTCGTCGGCGACGACCGGAATTTCTCTTCCAAGGATTGGAAGAATCAGCGTCTTGCCGACCAGGTCGCTGTAGCGTTTATCGCGCGGGCTGACGGCGACAGCCACGTCGCCGAGCATCGTTTCCGGACGCGTAGTGGCGACCGTGATCTTACGCTTTTCGTCTTTGACGGTGTAGCGGATGTAATACAGCGCGCCCTCGGTCTCGACGTGTTCACTCTCTTCATCGGAAAGCGCGGTGGTGCAGCGCGAGCACCAGTTGATGATGCGGTTGCCGCGGTAAATCAGTCCCTTGTCATACAGACGGCAGAAAACTTCCAGAACGGCTTTGCTCAAACCCTCGTCCATCGTGAAGCGCTCGCGCTCCCAGTCGCAGGACGAGCCGAGCTTCTTGAGCTGGCTGACAATCGTGCTGCCGTACTCCTCTTTCCACGTCCAGACTTCCTTCAAAAATTCATCGCGCGAAAGGTCGTGGCGGCTCTTGCATTCTTTAGCCAGCTTGCGCTCGACCACGTTCTGCGTCGCGATACCGGCGTGGTCGGTGCCCGGCACCCACAGCGCATTCTTGCCCTGCATGCGCTGCCAGCGGATCAGCACGTCCTGAATCGTGTTATTCAGCGCGTGGCCCATGTGCAAAATACCGGTCACGTTCGGCGGCGGAATGACAATCGTCCACGGCTCTTTGCTCGCGTCCGGCTTCGCGCTGAAGGCTTTCTCCTCCAGCCACTTCGCATACCACTTCGCCTCAACGCCGGCGGGTTCATAATTCTTCGGTAACTCAGCCATAAGAAATCTCCATGGAACGGTGGAATAAAGGAATGTTGGAATATTGGCGTAAATTCGCGTTCATTCGCCGGTTTTGTATTCGCCCGGTTCTTCCGCAACCTTCAGCTCCGCATCGCCGTTGCGCTTTTCCGTCAGTCGGCGGTACATCGGACCCAGAATTGGATCCGATAAAATCTCGCGCTTCATTTTCTTTTTTTGCTCCGCCAAGGTCAGTCCGGCATACTCCGCCTGCAACTTGCGCTGAATTTCATTTTTCATTTCAACACAATCAAATGTCTTTTTCATAACCGACCACCTCCTGTGGACTGCGAATGTCAATTTGACCGTAGCCTTTCAATACATTGATTGCATTATAGGCCTTAATCTTATCAAAGTGAACGATATGCTTGAAATTCCAGCTAACCAGCAAATCAACCTCTGCAACGCTTGCTACTGCAATATGCTCAGCATCATTCAGGCTCGATTTACCTAGAATTCCAGCCTCTAAATACGAATCTCGTAAAACTGTGATTTCATCGGTTAAACCAACGGATTCCACATGATCTTCCAGGTCAAAAAGAACTCTCTTTACTTCCTCACGAGCCCGGCTGACTTCCATCACAATCCGCTCAGAAACGACAACATTAAACCGTCCGGCTCTTACCTCATCAAAAAACTGACAGCTCGCTTTATCGAATCCTTCGTCAAAGCATCCGCCGAACACCGACGTATCAACAAACACTCTTAATTTCCGCATGATTCAGCCTTGCCGTTTTCCAACCATTGGAAAATTACTTCTTCGCTTTTTCCTCTTCGAGGAACAGCTTGTACTCCACGCTGTCGACCAGCGCTTCCCACGACGCTTCGATGATATTTTCCGAAACGCCGACCGTGCCCCACGTCTTCACGCCGTCGCTCGACTCGATCAGCACGCGGGTTTTGGCCGCAGTCGCCTCTTCGGGATCGAGGATGCGCACCGAGTAGTCGATCAGCGCGACATCGGCGATCACCGGATAAAACTTCACCAGCGCGTCACGCAACGCATGGTTCAGCGCATCGACCGGGCCGTCGCCTGTGCCGGTAGCCGAAACATTCTCGCCGTTGACACTCAGTTTCACATTCGCTTCGGAACGGCAACCGGTGCCCGCGCCCTGCTTATCGACCGTGACGCTGAAACTCTTCAGGTCAAAGAAGGACTGATGCTTTTTGAGCACCTTCTTGATCAGCATCTGGAACGACGCGTCGGCCGACTCATATTCGTAGCCGTCCTTCTCCATCTGCTCGAGCTGCTTGAGCACCTCGCGCACTTCCGGCGACTTACGGTCGAGTTCCAGCCCCATCTCGATGGCTTTCAGAAACACATTGCTCGCGCCCGACAGCTCAGAGATCAGGATGCGGCGGCTGTTGCCGACCGCTTCGGGGTTAACATGCTCAAAACTGCGCGACACCTTGCGCACGCCGTCCACATGCATCCCCGCCTTATGGGCAAACGCGCTGTCGCCGACAAACGCCTGCTTGGTATAGGCGCGCATATTGGCCTGCTCATAAACAAACTGCGAAAGCGCGCGAAGCTGCTTGAGATTGTCCGCCTTCGTCAGGCAGGCGCATCCCATCTTCAGCATCAGGTTAGGTATCGCTGAACTCAAATTGCAATTGCCGACCCGCTCGCCGATCCCGTTGATCGTCCCCTGCACATGAACCGCGCCGACGTCTACAGCGGCCAGCGCGTTGGCCACGCCCAGCTCGCCGTCGTTATGCGTATGGATGCCGACCGGCGTCTTAAACGCCTTGATCACCGTGGCAGTGATTTCCGCCACTTCGTGCGGAAGCGCGCCGCCGTTCGTTTCGCACAGAACAAGACAGTCGGCTCCGGCGTCCGCCGCCGCTTTGAGCGCGGACATCGCGTATTCCGGGCTGTCTTTGTAGCCGTCGAAAAAATGCTCGGCATCGTAGATCACCTCTTTGCCGTGCGCTTTCAGAAACCGGACGCTATCAGCGATCATCGCCAGATTTTCTTCGGCGGTTGTCTGAAGCACTTCGGTCACATGCAAAAGCCAGCTCTTGCCGAAGATCGTGCAAACGGGCGTATCGGCCTCCAGCAGCGCGGCGAGACCTTTGTCCTCTTCCGGCTTAATGTTCGCGCGGCGGGTCGAACCGAATGCGGCGACCTTGGCGTTCTTGAGGGTCTCCTTCTTAATCAGGCGGAAAAACTCCATGTCTTTGGGATTGGACGCGGCGAACCCGCCTTCAATGTAGGCGAGGCCGAACTCGTCGAGACGTTTGGCAACCTGCACTTTGGCGACGGCGGAAAAGGAAACTCCCTCCGCCTGTGCGCCGTCGCGCAGCGTCGTGTCATAGATGGCTATCTTTTTCGTACTCATGGTTTTCCCCGATGGAATAGAAGGCAGGAAAGATATACGACCCCCCCGCAGATTTAAAGCCTTCACCGGCCCTTTTTTCGGGGGAATTTAACCGCTGGAGCATATTCAAAAATTTTGTGGCCGTCTGCTTCTTCTGTAGGTGCGGCCGGTGGCCGCGCTCTTTCTTCCGCGGTCACCGACCGCGGCTACAGTTCAGATAAAAATGCTCTAACTGGACGCTAATCGACGCAAATGGGTTCCAGATATTGGAAATGTGGAAACGGCTTCCTGCGGCGGGGCGAAGCTCTATGCGAAGACCGCAGCCGCTGGCCAGAGGCAGGATGCCTCTTCCACCTTAAAATCTTTACCGCCCGCGACACCTGCCCGCAGTGCTACAGCGTTGCAGGCGGGAGACACCAAGGCCGCAAAGATAATCCCCTCGGCCGAAGGACGGGGTGGGTATTTCCAATGCTTGGAAACAGAGAGCGCCCGGTGAGGTCACCGGGCCTACAAAAGATCCGTCATCTGTAGGCCGGGCGCCCTCACCCGGCGGATTTTTCCAAGGTATGGAAACGTAGACGCGGTGTCCTCACCGCGTTTCCAAGGTTTGGAACTTTTGAACCGCGAATAGACGCAAATGACCGCAAAATTTTCAATGTTTGGAAAAATGTTGTCAGCGGGCCGCGCCCTCAACATCAATTAGTGAATTATCTGACCCCGTTCTCGGTATCAACCAACAACCACGTTCAACATGAATCAATAGCTCTGCGTCTCTCAAAACTTGAAGTTGTTGGCGGATTTTTTCTCGGACATGACGATTTTCAGGATGCAATCGTTCGAGATAAGGAACAAGCTTGTAAGCGTCATCCGTCGTAAATTCGGTTTTACCAAGCGAGCGGATGGCATTAAGCACATCCAATGTCCATCCCCGCTGTTTGACAGCGATATCCTTCAACGGTTTTATTTGTAGAAACTTTCGACGCACTTCGTTCGCGGCTACAATTTGACGATTCCTTACCACATAAATCCGTGCCTCAGCGGGGATATTGTTTAGAGAAATATTACAACCAACCCATCCGGCTCTTCTCGCGGTAGGCGAAAGTGGATTTCGTCTAATGATTGCTGATTCAGAAAACGCAAAGCTTGGAACAAGCAGAAGATTCTGAATCTGCCATGATTCTAAATCGTAGTGCATGAAATAAAAGTTTGGTGTTTTATCGTTACGAATGGCCTCTATCATCGAGGCGAAAGCGCCGTCACTAACCTGATTACCAATTCGCGTTTTTTGCCCTTTAAGCTGATACCAAAACCCACACTTTACGCAGGAAAAGTCACCGACTTTAGTGTTATTGCGCAATCTCGACAGTTTTGGAGAGGAGCAGTTTGGACAATATAGATTATCTTCCGCCCATAATTCGGTTACAACACGGGCGCGCTGAGACCCGCTACGATAACCCAGCGAAACTTTACTGCACATTGTGATTTGCATTGCCGGATGCTACATTAGCTGAGCATCCAGCTTCAAGCTCACAACAGCAACTCCGGCTTTCTACACACATTAAATGCGACTGGATCGTCGAGCTGCATAGACGCAAAACGCTCATCCGGCAAAAACCCAAATTTCAGGAACCACTCAACGAACTTGTCTCGCCAAGGATGATCTGTCCAGCCGATAGGTCCGGCATCGAGTCGGAACTGATATTTATCAGCAAGCAGGCAGAGTTCGTTCATCGCCTGAGTGGCCACACCTCGCCTACGGAGTAGATTGGGAACTTTAATTTCGCCGATGTGAACTACGGTCGGCGCACCACTATCTCTGTTTGGGCTGAGAAGAAGCACTGCACCGAGTTTCGTTTCAACGGCGAACGCATCAAACTTCGTCCATCGCACTTTCCCAAGCTCTTGGAAAATGAACTCCGATGATTCTAAGTTTGGGTTCATTCAAACAATCGATCCATATGCGCAGTTCACAAACAAGATCGTTTTAAATTTTAAGTGAGTTCGCCACCGAATATTCGAACTGAGATCGCCGAATATTTTGACAACAAAGGAACCAGAAGTTGGAAATTTAACGACCGTCGTGTCGTCCCAAATGCATGGCATCAAGCCGCACAAAGCTAAAGAATAGCGACTCTCACATCCAAACCTTGGAAACACTCTGCGCCTTGGCGGCTTTACGCGAGATCCTAAATCCCGAAAAAGGCTTTACCGAGAGCGCGGAGAGCTTTTTCGCGGTCGGCATCTTTGACGGCGAACATCATGCTGATTTCCGACGCACCCTGGTTGATCATTTCCAGGTTCACACCGGCGGCGGACATGGCCTGCGTGGCTTTGGCGGCCATACCGACCGCATAGTGCATTCCTTCGCCGACCACCATGATCAGCGCAAGTCCGTGTTCGACCAGCACCGCGTCGGGTTTCAGTTCGGCTTTAATGCGGGCGACAACCTTTTCTTCCCGTGCCGCAGGAAGATTGGCCGACGCCAGAATGACGGACATGTTATCGATCCCTGACGGCGTGTGCTCGAAGGAGATTTTTTCGTCTTCCAGAATCTGGAGCAGGCGGCGGCCAAAACCGATTTCGCGGTTCATCATGTATTTATCAATGTAAACGGCGCAGAAGCCGGGAGCACTCGAAATGCCGACCACGGTCCGTTCGCTGGGGGCGCGCTTCGGCACAACCATGGTGCCGGGAGCCGCAGGATTGTTGGTGTTCTTGATGCAGATCGGAATGTTGGCCTGAACCGCCGGAATGATCGCTTCATCGTGGAAAACGCCGAATCCGGCGTAGGAAAGTTCGCGCATTTCGCGGTAGGTCATGCAGTCGATGGCGGGCGGATTTTCAATAATGCGCGGATCCATCGAGCAGACCGAATCCACGTCGGTGAAGTTTTCATAAACGTCGGCTTTAACCGCCGCCGCGAGAATCGCGCCGGTAATGTCCGAGCCGCCGCGCGGGAAAGTCGCCACGTCGCCAGCCTTGGTGACACCGAAAAAGCCGGGAAAAATCACGATTTCCTTGATGTTTTTCAGTGCGGCCAGTTTCGGATAGGACTCGTCGAGCACCTGCGCGTTGCCGAAGTCGTCGCTCAACAGCATGCCCGCTTCACCGGGGTTGACATACTTGGCGGGGAATCCGGCCTTGGTGAAGGCCTCGGCGATAGCGCGGGCGGCACAGTCTTCGCCGGCGGCTTTCATGGCGTCCATAAACTGGGCGTCGTTTTTGCCGCGGCCTTTAATGCGTCCGCGCAGATCGGCTTCGATAGTTTTGATCACCGCCTCCGGCAGTTTCAGGTCGCGCTGAATTTCGGCGTAGCGATTCACCACCGCCATCAGGTCGGTCTCAAAATCTTTTCCGGCGATCACGGTGTTCGCCAAAGCGATCAGCAGGTCGGTGACCTTGGTGTCGGCTTTATTGCGTTTGCCCGGCGCGGAAACCACCACAATGCGGCGGTCGGCGTCAGCCGTGACAATTTTTACAATCTTCGAAATCTGTTCTGCGTTGGCGACGGATGTCCCGCCGAATTTCACTACTTTCATTTTAATCCCCGTTAACCACGGAATACACCGAATACACTGAATGGAACCTTTTCCGTGTTTTCCGTGTGTTCTGTGGTGAATTTTTTTATTCAAAATCCTCAATAGCCATGCGGACGGGTTTGCCGTCCACCACATCCAGCCGCTCAATCTCTTCCATCGCGGCGGCGTAATCCTTTTCCAGCGCTTTGTGGGTCAGAAACACTACCGGCACCTGCTCGCCCGCGTTCTGTTCCTTCTGAATCATCGACGCGATGCTGATCTTGTTTTTGCCGAGCACATGCGCGACCTGCGCGATCACATCGGGCTGATCCTTCAGCGACAGCCGCAGATAACAGCGAATCAAAATATTTTTCGGATCGCACACCGGCAGAGCCTTGTGCTTCAGCAGCCAATCACTGCATCCGCCCTTGCCCGCCGCCGCTTCCATGATGTCGCCGATCACCGCGCTGGCGGTCGGCAGACGGCCCGCGCCGCGCCCGTAATACAGGGTGCTGCCGACAATGTCGCCGTCCACAAAGACCGCGTTGTACGCATCGTGCACTTCCGCCAACAGGTGCTTTTTCTGCACCAGCGACGGCTCGACGCGCATTTCGATTTCGCCGTTCACCTCGCGGATGACGGCCAGCATTTTAATCCGGTAGCCCAGCTCACCGGCGTATTCGATTTCGCGGTGTGACAGTCCGCGGATGCCTTCAATGGTGAACGCATCCATCGAAACCGGCGCGCCATAAGCGAGCGAAGCCAGCACGACCGCTTTATGGGCAGTGTCAATGCCGTCGATATCGAGATCCGGCGGGGTTTCGGCATAGCCCAGCTTCTGGGCGTCGGCCAGCGCCGCGTCAAAATCGAGACCTTCGCGCTCCATGCGGGTCAGGATGTAATTGCAGGTTCCGTTCAAAATGCCGTACATGCTCTTGATCTTGTTGCCGACCAGGCCGTCGCGCAGAGCACGCAGCACCGGAATGCCGCCGCCGACGCTAGCTTCAAAGTAAAGCCCCGCCCCGCTCTTCGCGGAAGCTTCGAACAGCTCACGACCGGCTTCGGCCAAAAGCGCCTTGTTGGCGGTCACGACCGGTTTACCGTTCTTGAGCGCCCGCAGTACAAAATCCTTGGCGACCTTGACGCCGCCGATCAGCTCGACGATCACATCAATTTCGGGGTCGTTAATCACGGAAAGCGCGTCGGTCGTCAGAAGTGATTTATCCACTTTGACGCCGCGGTCGGTTTTGATGTCGAGATCGGCGATTTTTCCAATGACTGGAAAAAGCCCGGTGCGCTGCGCCATCAGTTCGCCGTTTTTGAGGATGCCCTCAACCACGCCCGCGCCGACCGTGCCGAATCCCAGAATTCCGATTTTGATTTTCTTCATAAAATGTCCTTCGGACAGACTTCAGTCCTCAGACTTGAGACTTCAGGGTAAAATCCCTGCGGTCTGACGCCTGCGGCCTGCGGCCTTTTTAATGAGCGCAAACATTACCTCAAACCCGTTGAAGCTCAAGGCGAAAGCCGGATTTTCCAAGGGTTGGAAAAATATTTCCGTTTTTTTCCAATGGTTGAAAAAAACAGATTCTGGTATATCTGCCGGTATGACAACACTGGCAATTGACAAGATGACTGTCGCCGAAAAACTTTGGGCAATGGAACAGCTTTGGGACGACTTCTGCCGCCAGGCCGAACCTATGCAGTCGCCGGACTGGCACCGCGACGTTCTTCTGATCCGCGAAGAACAGGTGAAATACGGGACTTCAAGCTTCTTGGACTGGTCTGAAGCCAAAAAACGGATACAGGATCACACATCGTGAAAGTCCAAATTCTGCCTCAAGCCGAGCAGGATCTGATTGACGGTTTTTATTTCTACGAAATGCAGCAGGCTGGACTGGGCAGATATTTTCTCGACGCACTGTTTTCAGAAATTGAATCTCTCGAATTTTTCGGCGGCATTCATGCAAAGGTTTTCAACCATCACCGCCTGCTTGCCAAACGGTTTCCGTTCGCTGTCTATTATCGGGCAACCGATGAATATATTCAGATTTACGCTGTTCTGGACTGCCGCCGGAATCCGGCATGGATTCATGACCGGTTGCATTGATTTTCCAAACATTGGAAAAGTTGAAACTTGCGTGGCGGAAGCGGATCGGTACGATGGACGGCTCATTTAAGGAGTTAGCCCATGAAGATCAATCCGTCCCCCAGCTACAGTATCGATCTGACCGTTAAATCGCCCCTCGCCCGCGCGGCGCTCGAAAAACTCATTATTGCCGCCGAAGGCGTGCCCGCCCTTTCCGAAGGCGTCGCCAGCCCGTTCCGCTTTGTCGTCAACTGCCGCAGCAGCGAGCACCAGCAGGAAATTATCCAGGCTTTGGAAGCCTCCAAAAACACCTGCGTGGTTTCCGCTGAGGAAATCACCTTCCGCTCGCACATCGGCGGCAAGATTGAAGTGACGAGCAAACTCGACCTGACCGCCAAAGGCGCGCTGGCGATCGCCTACACGCCGGGCGTCGGCCGCGTCTGCATGGCGATCAACGAAAACGTCGCCCGCGCCGATGCGCTGACCGTTAAAAAGAATATGGTGGCGGTCGTCTCCGACGGCACAGCGGTACTCGGCCTCGGCGATATCGGCCCGGAAGCCGGTATGCCGGTGATGGAAGGCAAGGCGATGCTGTTCAAGGAATTCGGCGGCGTGGACGCCTTCCCGATCTGTCTGGCGACCAAAGACACCGAGGAAATCATCCGCACCGTAAAACTGCTGGCACCGACTTTCGGCGGCATCAATCTGGAAGATATTTCCGCGCCGCGCTGTTTTGAAATTGAAGAGCGGCTCAAGGCAGAACTTGATATTCCGGTGTTTCACGACGACCAGCACGGCACGGCCGTGGTTTCGCTGGCGGCGCTTTATAACGCGCTCAAGATCACCGGCAAAAAAATGGAAAATCTGAAAGTGGTCGTCAACGGCGTCGGCGCGGCCGGCGTGGCCTGTTCGAAAATTCTGCTGGCGGCGGGTGTAAAAAACCTGATCGGTTTTGACCGCACCGGCGCGATCTACCGCGGACGCAAAGACGGTATGAATTCCGTCAAGGAATGGTTTGCCCAGAATACCAACCCCGACAACGAACAGGGAACGCTGAGCGAGTCCTTAAAAGGTGCCGATCTGTTCCTCGGTGTTTCCGCGCCGGGCTGCATCACTGCCGACGATGTGAAAAATATGGCCAGAGACCCGATTGTTTTCGCGATGGCCAATCCGATTCCGGAAATTATGCCGGAGGTCGCCAAGCCGTGGGCGCGCATCATGGCGACCGGCCGTTCGGATTATCCGAACCAGATCAACAACGTGCTCTGTTTCCCCGGCATCTTCAAAGGCGCCCTGCGCTGCCGCGCCAGCGCGATCAGCGAAGGGATGAAACTGGCCGCGGCCCGCGCGATCGCCGATCTGGTTTCCGCCGACGAGCTTTGCGAGGAATTTATCATCCCGTCGGTCTTTGACCGGCGCGTGGGCGATGCGGTGGCGGATGAAGTGGAACGTGTGGCGCGCGCCGAATGTCTCGCCCGCGAAGTGATCGACAGCAAGACGCTCTACACGCTCCGCTGATTTTTGGCGATAAAGTCGCGGGCCCAGCGGATCAGTTCTCTACTGAGAAATTCACAGCGCTCTTTCTGACCGGCTTCGTGTGTCAGCTCGACTTCCTGCGCCAGCACGGAAATCTCAGGCAGTCCCATCGTGCCGCCCATTCCCTTAATGGAGTGCGCCGCCACGTGAGTTTTCTTTTTATTAGAAGTGTCCAGACCGGACCGCAGATCGGTGGACAGCCGATCAAGTTCTTCGCAGAAAGCGGCGAGCAGTTCATCGTCCATCTCAAAATCTTCCACCTCGAACCGGCCGATCCGCCCGTCCAGATCAGGAACCAGCTTGCGAACCATCTCGATTGCCCGTTCGATTACCATAACCTCATCCCCTGTGTTCAGGCGTATTATAGCCACTTTAAGCCCGCAGACGCAAACCTTTCGCCCGCTTCCGAAATCAAAATCAAGGTGTTGAAGAAGGTGCCGAGTTGAGACAGTATAGCACTCCAGATGCAGAATGTTTTCACAGACTATCCTGACGTCCCCTGGAAGCAGGGCTGGAAATTCCTATCCGGCCCGGAGGATCGCACACCGTTTGTCACCGTCGCGGCCTCCGGCGCGCTCATCGGGCCGTGCGGCGAGTGGACGCTGCAACTGATCGATCCGGCGGCCCTCTGCACAACCCGTCTCTTTTCCAACGGATTTTCGATCGAAGCCCGCAAACATCCCGAACAGAACCGAATCGACGCGCTGGTCATTGAGCCCGGCCTGCTCTGCGGCACGGTGTCCGGCCTGCCGATGCCGCGACTGACCACAAAGGCAGAAATCAAAGAAAACAACGGTTCGGTCTGGGCGCAGAGCGGCCACCGTACGGTTCTGCTTCTGCAGCAGGACGGCCGTTTCACGCTCGTCTGCGGCGAATTCACCCCCGAGCGGGCTTTGATAAAAGCTGAGGCCGCGCTGGAGGAGAATCTTGACGCGCGGATTCAAAGAGAAACCGGAGCGCGCAAAAACATCAGCCGCCTGTTCAGTGCCAATCCGCGTCATAATCCGCCGGTCGCGCTCGCGGCGGAAACCCTGGAGGCCCGTCTGCGCGACCGCACACCGGCCCTACACGGACTCTGGAGTATGGCGGAAGGCTTCGCCAACGAAACATTTTCGCTCAACGAACTGTATCCCCTCGTCCGCGCCTGGAATCTGATTGATCCGCCGGTTGCGCTCGAACTGGCGCAAACCGCACTGACCCTTCAGCAGGGCAATGGCGGCTTCCCTGCATGGGTCGAAGCCAGCGGACTCACCTCGCCCGTTGCGCCGTGGCCTTTGATTGCGCAGTCTTTTGAACTGGCCTGGCAAAGCAGCCGTGATCCAGCGCTGTTGAAAAAACACCTGCCGGGTCTGCGTAAATATGTGCAGTGGGCTGTTCGCCGCTTCGATCCGCATCGCGACCTCATCCCCGCCTGGCAGAGTGAGCAGGAAACTTTCGTCCCGGAAAGTTTTGAGCGCGGCAAAGCGACGCCTGAACTCACCGTTTTGCTGATCGCTGAAATGGAAGCCGTTCTGCGCCTTTGTGAAGAGGACGAAAATAGCGGCGGCGCGACGGAATCGCTCGTCGAAGATCGTGACCAGCTGGTCAAGACGCTCAACACGGTTTTCTGGAATCCGGTCGGCAAAGCATTTTCCAATGTTTGGAAAGACGGGCACTACCTGCACCAGCCCTCCTTCGGATCCTTCACGCCGCTCTTCTGGCGCGGACTGGATGAAGAAAAACAAACGGCTCTGGTTGAGGATTTTGAAGAAACCCACGGGTTTCCCGGACATCACCAGCCCGCCTCGTGGAAGCAGGAGGAGATCGACGACGCCGCGCATCTGCCCGCCATTCACCAGTTTATGGCCTTTGAAGCGCTCCGGAATGCCGGCGGCACCGCGCTCATGCTTTTTGTACGCCGTGCCCGCGAAGGGTTTTCCGCCTGGTTCGAGCGTGAATGCATTGTGGCGGCCCGCGGCGAAACGGCCGGAACACCTGCCTACGCGCTCGGCCCCGTCACGGCGGCGCTCATCCTTACCGTACAGGAAGAATTTGAGCGCGAAGCAGCCAAAGCGCCTTCGTCGGCACAGCAGATTTTGCAGTGGGCCCACCGGCTGCGGATCAGAAAAACCGACCTGCGCATCACTGCGGTCGTTCTGCTCTCCATTCTGATTGTACATCTGGCGTACACTCTCCCTCGCAACCGCGACGCGGATGCCCGTGTCGCCGAGGCCGCGCTGAACTATCAGCAGGGCCGCTATACCGAAGCCATGCGGATCTGCCGGCGTTATTCAAACAGTGACCTCTCCCGCCTTCTGCAGGCCAATATGCTGATGTTGGCCGAACGGCCCGATCAGGCAGAAAAGCTTTACCGCCAGACTCTCACACAGGAAACCGAAAGTCCCTCTGCGCTCCTCGGACTGGCGCTTGCCCTGCAAATGAACGGAGATTTCAAACAGGCCGAAAAGCGCTACGCCGATTTCATCGACATCCACGAAACACGCCAGCCGAAAGCCGCGGAACTGGCCGATGAATTTATGCAGCTTTGCCGTGAAAAATTCAGCAAACCGCCGGGCTGGAAGAGAGTTTATTCGCTGCCCATGATGAACGACCTTGGATTATGAAGTTTACCCGCACCCCGATTCATTATATTTTCCACGCTTATGAAAACGCACATCAAAAAACTGTTCCTTCTCACCGCCCTGCTTCTATTGGCCGGGTGCTTCCGCAACGACACTCGCACGGAGACCTTTCAGATTAAACAGCTCCGTTCACAGGAGGCTGTGCAAATCCTCGCCAAGGCTCTACGCCCGGTATCCGGCATTAAAGAGCTCCGGCCCGACATTGCAAACCACAAGCTAACCGTTGTTTTCAACGGGCTTGAGGGTTATATCAAAAACATTGAATACGCCATTGTCAAAGCGGGCTTCGACCTGCCGAACTGGCCCGCCGACCCCGCCGACAAAGCCAAACTGCCTGAGGGCCTGCGCTGATGAAACTGTCCCTGACCGCCCGCCCGCTCGAAACACAGGCCAAAGAAGCCTGGATTATTTTTGTGCAGAACAAAAAACCGCTACTCAGCGGTCATACGGAACTGATCAAACTGCTCAACAGCCAGATTAAAAAGACCGGCTTCAGCGGCGACTATGCGCAGACGCTCGTTTTTCCAACCTTTGGAAAAGTTCAGGCTGAAAATATTGTGCTCGCCGGACTGGGCGACCGTAAACATTTCCGCATGGAATATCTTGAACGCGCCGCGTCGGCCGCCGTGCGTGCCGGAAAAAGAGCCGGTATCAAAAATTTCGCCACCGTCACCGCTACAGAAATCAGCAAGGTCTCCGAAGCCGCCTTTGTACGCGCTGTCGCCCGCGGCGCCGCGTGGGGCTCCTACAGCTTTGACACATTCAAAACCGGCAGCAAAAAACGCGAACTGTCGATCACCTTCGCCGGGCCGTGCGAAAATTCGGCCGCCTGCCGCAAAGCGCTGAGCGAAGCCGAACTGGAAAGCCAAGCTCTGCTCGCCACCGCCGACCTCGCCAACCTGCCCGGCAACGAAGCCACACCGCAGAAGATTTCAAACTGGGCGCAGAAAATGGCTAAAGAAAACGGCCTCGCCTTCTCCGTGCTCAACAAAGCCGAGCTCAAAAAGAAAAACTGCAACGCCATCCTCGCCGTCGCGGCGGGCAGCGCGCAGGACGCCAAGATCATCACGCTCAAATACAAAGGCACCAACCCCAAAGCTAAACCGATCGTCCTCGTCGGCAAAACCATCACCTTCGACTCCGGCGGACTCTCGCTCAAAACCGGCAAACACATGGAATGGATGCAGTACGACAAGAGCGGCGGCATGGCCGTCCTCGCCGCTATGCAGATGGTCGCTCAGCTCAAACCGGCCACGCCGGTCATCGGCATGCTGGCCGTCGCCGAAAATATGCCCAGCGGAAGCGCAGCCCGCCCCGGAGACATCGTCAAAGCCCACAACGGCAAAACAATTGAAATTCTCAACACCGACGCCGAAGGCCGCCTCGTGCTGGCCGATGCTCTCTCGCTCGCGAAACTTCATAAACCCGCCGCCATCGTTGACCTCGCCACGCTGACCGGCGCGGTCGTCGTCGCGCTCGGCTACACCGCCGCCGCCATCGTCGGTAACGATCACAAATTCAACCAGACGCTGATCAAAGCGGGCGACGCCGCCGGTGAACGCCTTTGGGAACTGCCGCTCTGGCCGGAAAACATGGACGACATGAAGGGCACCTTTGCCGACCTGCGGAACATCAGCAAATCCAGCACCGCCGGAACCACCAACGGCGCGGCGTTCCTCGCTAACTTTGTTCCGGAAGAAATTCCGTGGGCGCACCTCGACATCGCCGGCACAGCCTACGAAGAAAGTTCCAAACCTTGGACCGATGCCGGCGCTACCCTTTTCGGCGCCCGCACACTCATTGAGTGGATAAAAGGGCTTTAATGAAACTGACAGGTAAGCGGGCTTTAGTGACCGGCGGCGCGGTACGAATCGGCCGCGCAATCACCGAAGCGCTGATTGCCGAAGGTGCGGAGGTGATTGTTCATTTCCAAACCTCGGAACGCGAGGCCGATGCGTTCTGGCCGAACATCATTCAGGCCGACCTGAGCGATCCGGCGCAGTGTGAAAACCTGCTGGCACGAGTTTCGGAACAGTTCGGCACCGTTGATATTCTCATCAATAATGCCGCGGTCTTTCATCAGACGAAACTGGCCGACGCCACGCACGACGTGGTCATGGACGAACTCCAGATTAATCTGCTCGCGCCGCTGGCGCTGATCCGCGGGTTTGCGCGGCAGACCCAAACTGGAAAAATCATCAACCTGCTCGACCGGCGCGTCACTTCGCACGACACGACCTGCGCGCCGTACATGCTCAGCAAAAAAGGACTCGAAGAGCTGACGAAACTGGCGGCGCTCGATCTGGCGCCCGGCATTACCGTCAACGCTGTCGCCCCCGGCGCGATCCTTCCGCCGCCGAAACATGCCGATAATCCGGCGTGGGAATATGCCGGAACCATTCCTCTCGGCAAACGTCCAACGCCCGCCGATGTCGCCGGGGCGGTTCTTTATCTGCTCAAAAGCGACCACATCACCGGACAGACTCTTTTTATCGATGGCGGCCAGCATTTATTGGGAATAGAATTTACAGAAGGAAACAAAGGATAACGAAGGTTGCTTAACTCCCAAATCTATTCATGCTTTCCTTTGTTCATCTTCGTTACCTTCTGTAGAAATATTTTTTGTCCTCCAAAGGAGTTCACATGGATCGAATTTACATCAGAGACCTGGCGCTGAGATGCATCATCGGGCTTTATCCCGATGAGCGGAAAACGAAGCAGGACGTCCTTATCAATGTGACGATGGAAGCCGATCTGCGCGCCGCCGGAAAGAGCGATGCGCTCAAAGACACCGTGGACTACAAGGCTATCAAACTGGCGATTCTGGATTTCGTGGAAAAAAGCGGCTTCCATCTGATTGAATCATTGGCTGAGGGGATTGCCACCATCTGCCTGAAAGATAAGCGCGTTCAGGGCGTCACCGTCACCATTGATAAGCCCGGAGCGCTGCGCTTTGCCCGCAGTGTCGCCGTCGAAATCACAAGAAGTCGTACTGCGTAACGAGTAATACCAAATTCCCACAATCCTCGGTTTTTACTACCGCGCCCACCGAGCGCGGCTACAGGAAATTGTCTTACTGTGGGTGAGCCCGGTGGGCTCGCCATATATTCCGAGGCCACCGGCCTCGGCTACAGAAAACCAGACAAACAAAAATCCCCTCCAGCGGAGGGGTGCGTGAGCGAAGCGAACCGCGAGATGGGCTTCCAGAGTTTGGAACTCGCCAGGAATTATTCCGTGAAAACGCCCATGGCGCGGAATTTGTCGTAGCGCGCGTTCATGAGCTGTTCCGGAGATTTCTCTTTCAGTTCTGCCAGATTGCGCAGAATCGCCGCCTTGAGATTATCCGCCGCGGCTTTCTGATCCGTATGCGCCCCGCCCTTCGGTTCCGGCACAATTTCGTCGGCCAATTTATTTTCGATGAGGTGCTGCGCGGTGATCTTGAGCGCTTCGGCCGATTTGTCGGCATAGGCGCGGTCTTTGAAAAGAATCGCGGCGCATCCTTCGGGTGAGATCACAGAGTAGTAGGCGTGTTCAAAAATCAGGATGCGGTCGCCGATACCGATACCGAGCGCGCCGCCGGAACCGCCTTCACCAATAATGGTGACGATGATCGGCACGCGCAGGTTGAACATTTCGCGCAGGTTGAGGGCGATGGCTTCGGCGATATGGCGCTCTTCGGATTCCAAGCCTGGGAAAGCGCCGGGGGTATCAATGAGAACGACAATCGGCGTATTAAATTTATCAGCCATTTTCATCAGGCGCAGCGCTTTGCGGTAGCCTTCGGGATAGGCGCAGCCGAAATTGCATTCGAGATTACTGCGGGTGTCGCGCCCTTTCTGCGAGCCGATGAGCATAACTTTCTGTCCATCGATTTTTGCAAAGCCGCCAATGATGGCGCGGTCGTCGCCGTGGATGCGGTCGCCATGGATTTCGACGAAATCAGTCGTCATGTTTTTGATGTAGTCCATGGTGTAGGGCCGCTCAGGATGGCGCGCGACCTGGACTTTCTGCCATGCGGTGAGGTTGGTGTAGATCTGGGCGCGGGTGGCTTCGATCTTTTCCTTCATCCGCTCGATTTCATGCGAAACGTCAATTTCCTGATTTTTGCTGAAGCTCTCAAGCTCGTGCAGTTTTTTCTCCAGCTCAAGGACAGGTTTTTCAAAAGACAGTGTAAAAGGAGGCATAGCAAAACTCCTGAGTTGGTTATTCGCTGATTATGACTTCTGTCCGCGGCGGGATCAGCATGTAGAGTTCTTCGACATCTTCGTTGAGCATACGGATGCAGCCATTACTGGTTTCGGCGCCGATACTGTCGCGGGCGGAGGTGCCGTGAATTCCAAAGCCTTTGATTTCGGGACGGGTCGCGTCCTGAATAGACATCCAGCGGGTGCCGAGAAGGTTCTTCGGGTCACCGAACTTGATGATGCCGCCGCCCGGAGGCGTCCAATCGGGGTTGGTCTGGTGCACAACGGTCTGAAATTTTCCAACCGGCGTTTTACCGTTCACGCCAAGTCCAACAATGTAGCGCTTGAACAGCTTGCCGTTCATGGTCAAATCGACGGTTTTGGCGGATTTATTCACCTGCACGACAAACGGCGCGGCGGGCAACAGCAGGCGTCCGCCCGGATAAATCGTGCTGTTTTCCATTTTGTTTATTTTGCGGATCAGATCAACCGTGGTTTTGTTCACCCGCGCGATTTTATCAAGCGAGTCGCCAGGCTGAATGACGTAGCTCTTTTTCTCAGGGGTCGGCGTGGTTGAAAGGAAAAGCTGCACGTTGACCCGGCCCTGGACGCGCATTGCGTTGTTTTTCAGACTCTCATCGGTCGCCGTTGCGATCACTTCACCGAGCAGATCGCGCGCCTGTAACAAACTGCCGGCGGCGGCAAGGGTCTGGGCGCGGGCGAAAAGCTGCTGCGCCTTGGAATCAGCAGTCGGAACCGCCGGAGCAACCGGCACAACCGGCACGGCCGAAGAGATCGGCGCCGGAGCCGGAACCGAAGCTTTGGCAGGCTGAGCAACTGGCTTTTCCTGAACCGCCGGTTTGACCTCCCGCGCTTTGGCCGAACGGGCGTCCATCCATAGACAAAGGCCGATCACGACGGCGGTTACCGCCAGCACGATCAATGCCGTTGTCACCAGCCTTTTATGGGGCTTATGCGGCTCATCATAGGGTCTTACAAAAATATCTGACATTTTTCTCTTCCGGAGCTGTTAAATTGAGGGGCGAAACTAATTCAAAGCGCACGCTTTTGCAATTCATTAAAAAACGGTTATGATGCCATCTATGAGAACCGCAACCCAAGACGCCTACGGCAACCCGACCGAAATGACTTTCGGTGTGCAGGTGCTGCTTATCGCCAACATCGCCGCCTACGTGATTGAACACATTTTCGGATTTCCGCTGAGTCATTTCGGCGCTTTGCAAGCCGACTGGTGGACCACCTTCGGTTTCTGGCAGCTCATCACCTACCAGTTCATCCATCAGGGCCTCGGCCACCTTTTCTCCAATATGCTGGGCCTCTACTTCCTGGGTCCGGAAACCGAGCGTGCGCTAGGCACCAACCGCTTTTTCGCCCTCTACTTCCTCAGCGGCGTGCTCGGCGGACTCGGCTGGTCGCTGCTCTCGTACGGCGGAGCCACCTGCGTCGGCGCTTCCGGCGCCATCTTCGGCATCCTCGGCGCCTACGCCGCGCTCTACCCCAACCGCGAAATGATCATCATCTTCTTCCCATTCATGCCGATCAAAGCCTGGCTCTTCGTCCTCCTGATTGGCGCGTATGAATTCATGCACACCCTTGCCGTCGGATCCGGCGGACACATCGCCAACTCCGCGCATCTCGGCGGCGGCATCGCCGGCTACATCTACGCGCTGGTCGTCGCCCATCCGGACGCCCTGCATAAGATAAAAGAAAAGTTCCGGCGGAAGGAAAAGCCGCCCGTCAGCCGCGCCGAGATCGACCGCATCCTCGACAAAGCCACGCAACAAGGCCTGCATTCGCTGACGAGCCACGAACGCGCCCTGCTCAAACGCGCAGGGAAACAATAAGAGAGTCTCGCTTGAACTGAAACGGGAAGATTTGAATGCCGCTGATCCTACAAGTCGTGCTGTCATTTATCTGGTGGGCCATTGGGTTCCCGGTTGTGTGGATAATCGTAACCCCAGTAATTTTTGTGATCTCAATATTTGGCAAGGGTAGTTACTGGACAAAAATAAAAACGTACTACGGTGCAGCAACCGAATTCTGGAAAGAATTGGGTATACTTCTAGTGCCGTGAGTGCCTATTTAACCATACTCAGCACAGCCTTTTCGGCGGCGTTTTTTTCGGCTTCTCGGCGGCTGGTTCCCTCACCGCGATAGGCGTAAGTCGAAACGGTCACTTCGACGCAATAACGGCGGGCGTGATCCGGCCCGCTCGCCTCAGTCACTTTATACTCAGGAACCGCATAGCCCTTCTTCTGGGCGTATTCCTGAAGAATCCCCTTCGGATTATTCAGCACCGGCTCAGCGTTTTCCAAACATTGGAAAATGTTGCGCTCAAAAAATTTCCGCGCGGCCTTCAGTCCGCCGTCGAGCCAGACCGCGCCGAGCAGCGCCTCCAGCGCATCTTCGAGATTTGATTCACGGTCCGCGCCGCCGCTGGCGGCCTCGCCCTTGCCCAGCCGCAGGTGTTCGCCCAGTCCAAGCGCGCGCGCCGCTGAGGCCAGCGCTGTGCCGGAGCTGATCGCGCTTTTGAGTTTGGTCAGTTCGCCTTCCGCCGCCTGCGGATTCCGCTCCATCAGGATATCGGCGGCCAGCAAGCCCAGCACCGCATCGCCGAGAAATTCGAGCCGCTGGTTGTCGGACTCCGCGTCCGGCATCTCATAGCGGTACGACGGATGCGTCAGCGCCGCCTCCAGCAGAGTCTTTTTCTTAAAGCGGTATTTAATTCGTTTCTCGAATCCAGGAAATTTAGAACGTTTCATTCCGTCGTTTATACGCTCCGCCCCGTATCAACCGGAAGGCTTTTTCCAATATTTGGAAAAGAATGCGTAACAAGTAATACCATTTTCGCATGACTTCCGATTTTTATTACCGCGCCCAACGGACGCGGCTACAGGAAATCGTTCTTGCTGTGGGTGCGGACGATGGCCGCGCCTGTACCGAATATCATACGGTTTTGGTATAATTCGCAACCGGGGAGTTGTTTATTACGTTTTACTCGTTACGCACTACGCTCTGGGATGAAACTGGCGGTGAACGCCTTTGAGACGGTCAGGATCAACGTGCGTGTAAATCTGCGTCGTGGCGATGTCGGCGTGGCCGAGCATTTCCTGAATGATGCGCAGCGGCGCGCCGTTGGCCAGCAGATGACTGGCGAACGAATGGCGCAGGGTATGCGGATAAATCGTCTTGGTGATACCGGCGTCGCGGGCGCACTTTTTGATCATATCCCAGATCGTTTTGCGCGACATCGGCTGACGGCGACTGCTCAGAAATACCGTCTGCTCCTGCGGGCCGGGTGTAAGCTGCGGGCGAACCGACTGGACATACTGCTTCACTTTTTCGATAGCTTCTTTGCCGACCGGCACCACGCGCTCTTTGCGTCCTTTGCCGATACAGCGCAGGAAATGTTCGTCAAAATGGAGATCGGTCAGTTGCAGACCGGCCAGTTCGGAAACGCGCAGTCCAGAAGCGTAGAAAATCTGTAATATGGCGAGGTTGCGGATACCAAGCGGCGTTTTGAGATCCGGCGCGGCAAACAGCCGGTCGATTTCTTTCGGCGTCAGCACGCTCGGAAGCATCTTCCAGACCTTGGGTGACTCCATCGTTTCGGCGACGTTGATGCTGAGCAGCCCTTCCTGCGCGAGGTAACGGAAGAAAACTTTGAGCGAAACAAGATGCCGCGACAGCGAGTTGGCCGCCAGACCGCGCGCTTTTTCCGCCATTAAGTGGTCGAGAATCTGTTTGCGCGTCACCGTATTGATGGAACGGACGCCCTTTTCCGCCAGCCAGTCGAGAAAGCGCCCGATGTCGTCGGCATACGCCGCGCGCGTGTTTTTGCTTAAGCCCAGCTCAAGGGAAATATAATCTAAGAACTGCTCTAAAAGCGCTCTCAGAGTTTCGCTCCGGTCAAACGTTCGTAGGCTTCGAGGTACTTGGCCTGCGTTTTGGTGATGATTTCTTCGGGAAGCGCGGGCGCGGGCGGAGTTTTGTCCCAGTCGAGCGTTTCGAGATAGTCGCGGACAAACTGTTTATCGTACGACATCGGCGAGGAGCCGACTTTGTAGGTGTCGGCGGGCCAGAAGCGCGAGCTGTCCGGCGTGAGCGCTTCATCGATCAGAATGATTTCGCCGTCAAGTTCACCGAACTCGAATTTGGTGTCGGCAATGATGATGCCTTTGGTCAGCGCGTATTCGGCGGCCCGTTTGTAAAGCGCGATGCTGACCGATTTCAGTTTTTCAGCTTTAGCCGCACCGACAATTTCTTTGGCGCGCTCGAAGGAGATGTTTTCGTCATGGAGCCCCTGCTCCGCTTTGGTGGACGGGGTAAAAATCGGTTCGTCGAGTTTTGAGGCCATCTGATAACCGGCGCGCAGCGGCATGCCGCCGATCGTACCGCTCTGCTTGTATTCCTTCCAGCCGGAGCCGATCAGGTAGCCGCGCACGATGCACTCGACCGGAAACACGGTGGTTTTTTTGACGAGCATGGAGCGGCCCGCGAGCTGGTCAGCGTGCTGATTGAACGGCGCAGGAAATTTGCTGACATCGGTGGTGATCATGTGGTTTTTGACGATGTCGCCGGTGCGCTCGAACCAGAACTTAGAGATCATGTTGAGCACGCTGCCTTTTTTCGGAACGCCGTTCGGCATCACGCAATCGAAGGCGGAAATACGGTCGCTGGCCACAAACAGCAGTTTGTCGCCCGCGTCATAAATTTCACGCACCTTGCCGCTGCGCGGGTTGCCCGCTCCGGGAATCCGAATTTTTGTCAAAGCCTGATTCATGTTCACTCCTGATGGTTAAACAACAAACGGGGAAAGTTCACGAAGACGTTTTACAACTTTTGGCAGTTCGGTCAATACCGCGTCGACATCTTCGTCCGAATTATAGGTGCTGAAGCTGAACCGGATGGAGCCGTGAACGGAAACGCCGGCCACGTTCATGGCGCGCAGAACGTGCGACGGCTCCAGCGAGCCGGAGGCGCAGGCCGAACCGGTCGAGGCGCAGATACCGCGGTCGTCGAGCATCAGCAGAATCGCTTCGCCCTCAATGAAATCAAAGCTAATGTTGGTGGTGTTGGGCAGACGGCTCTTCGGGTCGCCGTTGAGGCGCGCTCCGGGACAGGTTGAGAGAATGCCCTGCTCCAGCCGGTCGCGCAGCGCCTTGACACGGGTGTTTTCCTCTTTCAGGTGTTTGGCCGCCAGATCACAGGCCACGCCGAGTCCGACGATATACGGCACATTTTCGGTGCCGGCGCGCCGCCCGCGCTCCTGATATCCGCCGAGGATCAACGGTTTCACCTTGGTGCCGCGCCGGATGTAGATAGCGCCGACGCCTTTGGGCGCATGCAGTTTGTGGCCGGAGAGCGAAAGCATATCGATCGGCAGGTCGCGCACCTTCATCGGAATCTTGCCGACGGCCTGCACAGCGTCAGTATGAAAAATTCCGCCCGCCTCATGCACCATTTCGCCGATCATTCCGACCGGAAAAATCACGCCGGTTTCATTATTCGCCCACATGATCGAGGTGAGCGTTTTACCGGCCTTCACTTCACGCCGCAGTGTGTCCAGATCAAGGCGACCGAGCTGATCCACGTCGAGTTTGGTCAGGCGAAAGCCGCGATCTTCGAGGTAGTGGCATGGCCCGGAAACGGCGGCGTGTTCCACCTTGGACGTGATAACGTGCGGCGGCTTATCCATCGCCTCCGCGCCGCCGCGAATAGCCAGATTGTTGCTCTCCGAACCACAGCTGGTGAAGGTGATTTCCTGCGGGTCGGCCGCGCCGATTAAAGCGGCGACCTGTTCGCGGGCGGCTTCCACATATTTTTTAACCTGCCCGCCGAAGGTGTGCATGCTGGACGGATTGCCCCACAGATTCGTCAGGAACGGCATCATCGCCTCGCGTACTTCGTCCGCGATCTGTGTGGTGGCGTTGTTATCAAGATAGACCGTGCGCATCACTTGACCTCCTCAACACGAATGTTTTCGGAAACATTGTCTTTCAGCCGCGCTTCGACCACATCCTTGAGCGTGATCGCAGAAACCACGCAACCGGAACAGGCACCGCGGAAGCGGACTTTGACCGTATTGCCGTCCACATCAATCAGCTCCAGATCGCCGCCGTCCTGGCGCAACGCCGGACGGATTTCGCGGTCAATGACATCCTCGATCAAATGAATCCGCTGTAAGTTCGTCAGCTGTTTTTTCTCCGGCGCGGCGGAAGCCGCCTGCTCGCCGTGAACACGGTCGATAATTTTCTGAAGTTCCGGCAGACAGTTGCCGCAGCCGCCCCCGGCCTTGCAGGCGTTAGTCAGAGCTTCCAAAGTCTGAACGTTGTTTTCGCGGGTAACGCGTTCGATCTCTTTATCCGTCACGCCGAAGCAATGGCAGACCACTTCGCCTTCGAGTTCTTTGTTCCACGTCTTGCCGGTGCGGTAGTTGTAGATCGCCGCTTCGAGAGCCTCGCGCCCCATCACCGAACAATGCACCTTCTGTTTCGGCAGGCCGCCGAGATATGCCGCGATGTCCTTGTTGGTGATTTTTTCCACTTCGTCGAGCGTCTTGCCGATAATCATTTCGGTCAGCGCCGAAGAGGAGGCAATCGCGCTGGCGCAACCGAACGTCTGGAATTTCGCCTCTTCGATGCGGCCCGCGCCATCCAGCTTGAACATCAGCTTGAGCGCATCGCCGCATGCCAGTGAGCCGACCTCGCCGGTTCCGTCGGGGTTTTCAATTTTCCCGACGTTACGCGGATGCTTAAAATGGTCGTTCACTTTGTCTGTATAGTCCCACATGGCATTTCTCCTGAAAGGTGACCGGGATATTCGGGTTTAAAGCTTTCTTGGTCAACCGATTTCGAGCATTCGTTCAATTGAGCTGACCGCGCGGCGGGCGATAGCCTTCGGCACCGTCACCCTCTCTTTCATATCCTGAAGGCACCAAAGCACCTTTTCGAGCGTGATCTTCTTCATATTCGGACAAACCGCGCGATCCGGGTTGACCGGATAGAATTTTTTTCCCGGATTTTCATTCCTCAGGCGGTAGTTGATCCCCATCTCGGTGGCGATGATGAACTCCTTGTGATCTGAAGCCTGCGCGAAGCGGCACATCTGCCCGGTCGAAAGCAACTCGTCGGCCAGATCGCGCACCGGCTTATTGCACTCCGGATGCGCCAGCACCAGCGCATCCGGATGTTCTGCCTTCATCTCCAGCACATCGCTGTCGCGGATGCGTTCGTGCGTCGGACAAAAACCGTTATAGAGAATCATCTCGCGTCCCAGCCGTTCGGCCACGAACGCGCCAAGATTGCGGTCGGGAACAAAAATAATTTCCACATCGCCGAGCGACTGCGCCACCTTCACCGCATTCGACGACGTGCAGCAGATATCGCTCTCCGCCTTCACCTCCGCCGAACTGTTCACATAGCAGACCACCTTCGCGCCGGGATGCGACCCCTTGAGCGCGCGGAGCTTCTCCGCCGTCACCATGTCGGCCATCGGACAGCCCGCTTGCGGATCGGGAATCAGAATCGTTTTTTCCGGCGAAAGGATTGCAGCGGTCTCGGCCATAAAATGGACACCGCAGAAAACCACCACTTCGTTGGGAAGCGTCGCGGCCTTACGGCTCAGCTCCAGCGAGTCGCCTGTGAAGTCGGCAATCGCCTGCACCTCATCGACCTGATAGTTGTGGGCGATAATCACCGCGCCGCGTTTTTTCTTCAGCGCCGCAATCTGCTCTTCAATCGTCTTCATCGCGTTGAATATACCACCGTTCTTCCGAACTTTGGAACTTTTCAGTCAATTTTTGTCGTTTCCAGCCAGAAAAAAAGCACCCCGAATATTTGGGGTGCTTGCTTGCAGTGACAACGGGAATTCCGGTCAGCAACGCAATTTGAGCCGCAGAAGCCAAGCCAATCCGCCGCCAAAGGCCAGCAGAAGAACCGTTGCCGGCTCAGGGATGACTGGCGTCACTGACGCGTACGTCGTTCCGAGACGCAACTCATCCACATCCAGTTTTTCGGTTCCGCCGGACTGAATGCGGAAGGTATCAAAGGAAAAATTTGTGAAACTCATACTGGCACTCGCTGTGACAGGCGCGCTGCCGCCCATCGTGGAGGGATTAACGTACAAACTTATCATCCCGGCGATCCCATCCAATTTCACCACAAGGAATCCTGTCGCATTGCTGACGGTTGTTACGGTCGAATCCACACCGCCCAACCCGAATCTCTCTATGCCCCACTTGGTATCGACATAGCGCTGGCCGAAGAAAAACTTCTCCGTGCCGCCACCCAGGAAAAGAGAAACACCGGCGTAACTGTTGCCGACGCTCTGATCCACCTGCATCAGCGCGCTAAGCCAGAGAACTTGACCCGCCGTGCTGTTCGTTACACCAAGTGCGCGGAAAATCCCCTGATTGTTACCCTGAACCTCCACACTGTCTCCGGAAATGGACAGGTTTGAATAAGTTAAATCACCCGTTTCCATAATAGCAGTTGTAGCGCCGGTCCAGTTTTTCCCCGCCGTGGGCCAGTCACTGTTACTTCCCTGACCGACAATCTGACTGCCGACTGCATAGGAAAATTCATCCTGAGCAAGCAACGTCGCTTGGGCCGTCTGAATCATCAGCCCCGTAGCACTCACCGCAACTATTAGATACCGTATCATTTTGTGCCCCCTGTATTTCGATTTATAAACCCGTATTGAATGACGGCATTTTATCCCCCAACCTGCGAGAAAACAAGCCGCAATTCAGGTCATCACTCCGCATTCGCGGTGACCTGCTCAGCGGCCGCCTGCTCCAGGGCAGGCGGAGGAAGCGGGCCGGATCTTACGGCGTATTGTTTCGGCGAAAGCATGCCGCCCGAAACACACATTTTGATACCGTCTTCAACGGTAATGTCGGTGAAGGTCACATCCTCTTCCGGCAGCAGGAGAAGAAATCCGGAGGTTGGATTCGGTGTCGTGGCGACAAACACACGGTAAAGGGTTTTTCCCTGCGGATTGAGAATCGTGCCGGTGATAAACCCGACGGCCAGCGATCCGGTATGAGGAAACTCAACCAGCACGGTGGCTGTGAACGCCGCTTTGGTTGAGCTGGAAAAGGTGTCCATCACCTGCTTGGAGGCGGAATAAACCGATTTCACAATCGGCAGTCTCAACATCAGTTTTTCGCCCATCAAAATAAACCGGCGTCCAATCAAATGGGTGGTAAACATGCCGACCAGGTAAATCATCAGCAGGGCGAGAACCGTCGCGATAAAGACAAGAACCCCTCCAGGCAGATCTTTGAGCACCGGAAGCTCTTCAAGCACCGGCAGAACAAAAGCGGTCAGCGCGGCAAAAATCAGTTTGAGAATAAACAGAGTGATGACCAGCGGACCGAGCACCAGCAATCCTGAAATCATCCGGGCTTTCAGATGTCCGCCGGGTTTGATCTCCGTTTTCTTTTCCATGTTTTCCATTAATTATTCTCCTAAATATTCAGTGACCATTACACGCCCCACACCCACCAGACAAAAGCGCAGGCGGAAACAACCGCCGCGACGGTGAAGGGAACTCCAATCCGCATAAACTCCTTGAACCCGACCTGATAACCGCTCTTCTTCAAAATGCCAAGGGTGACGACATTGGCGGACGCGCCAATAGGCGTCAAGTTTCCGCCAAGGCATGCGCCGATCAGCAGACCGAACATGAGCAGAGGAACCGGCGCGCCGATCTGGTCGGCCACTTTCTGAGCGACAGGAATCATCACCAGTAGGAACGGCACGTTATCCACAAATCCCGACACCAGAACCGAAAACAGCACGATGACCGTAAAAGCGAGCGCCGCGTTGGAGCCGACCCATCCGACCATGCCGGAAGCCAGCTTGTCCATCCAGCCGGAGTCGCTAAGACCGCCCACCAGAACGAAGATACCGATCAGGAAGAACGTCGTATCCCAGTCAAGGGTTTTGGCAAGCTTACGCAAACTGCCCCAGCGCGCGATTACACGGAACCAAACCAGAGCAATCGCGCCGAGAATCAAGGTGTAGGTTCCGGCAAACCACTTGAAGTCCGGATCGAACAGCGTGGCAAACGAAAGCCCGACGACCAGCAGACCCAGCAGAGAAGCGGGAACCCATGATCGGGCTTGCTCCTGCGCCAGCAAAACCGATTTTGTGCGATGACCGCGAAATAGCCAGGCCAGCACCAGCAATGAAGCAACTGCACCGATCTGAACGGCGAAGAAAATGCCGGGCCGTCCTTCATACGCAAAGAAATCCCAAAAACCCATGCGCATATATCCGGCCAGAATCATGCTCGGCGGATCGCCGATCATCGTCGCCGTCCCTTGCAGATTACTGCTCACGGCAATACCGATCAGCAACGGCACGGGACTGACTTTCAGTTTATCGGCCAGACTCAATGCGACCGGCGCGAGCAGAAGCACCACGGCGACGTTTTCAACAAACATGGAAATGACACCGGCCAGCGCGCATAGAATCAGCATCGCGACGCGCGTGCTTTTGGCCTTATCGACCAGCCATTCGGCCATAACCGCCGGAACGCGCGACATCATAAAAATCTCGGCCAGAATCAAGGTGCCGAAAAAGAGACCCATCACGTTCCAGCTGATCTTGATGAAAAACGCATCCTGCCATGTCAGCACACCGGTCGCGATCAGTAGAGCGCCTCCGGCACAAGCGACCCACGAACGTTTTCCCGGCAGGAAGACGAACAGAACGTAACAGAGCACAAATACGGCCAGACTGATCCACTCTTTTGTCATAAACAGTTCCTGTTTTCCAATGATTGGAGCGCACGGTTATACTGGCGGGCCGAAGTGTTGTAAACTGTTTTTGGGCGTCTCGCGCCAAGACACAAAGCCGCCGCCAACCCTCTGCGCCTTTGCGAGGAACAATCCCTACATCAGCCAAGCTTGGAGAGCGAAGGCGTGGCGACGCCGAGGTCGCTGGGAGCGCGGCCAAGGCGGTCGAGGAGCTGGATGATGGCGCGGGTCTGGTCGGCAATACTTTCGGTGGCGTGGGCGCGACCGTCGTAGATAGCGTAGTCGGCGCGGTAACGGAGCGGCGTAACATTCAACATGACCGAGCTGGCGCCGGACATCAGTCCGCGTTCGCGGGCGTTCGGCGACAACGTTTCAAATGCGGTGGTGACCAGCACCTTAGCCTGCGGCGGCGCGGCGAGCCGGGCGGCGGCCAGCGCACGAAGCATTTGCGATTCGGTGGCCGGAATAATGTCGCGGCGGCGGTGACTGGCCAGTACCGGGCCGAAGCTGAACATTTCGGCATTCAATTCACCCGCCAGCAGAATGTCGTCGGCCAGCGAATCCACGGTCTGGCCGGGCAGACCGATCAGTCCGCCGGTAACGGTCAGCCAGCCGGTCTTGAGCGCGTGGCGCAAATGACTGAGGCGGGCATCCAGCGTATCGCCGGGATGAAGCGCGGCATAGAGCTTGGCGTCCGACGTTTCGAAGCGCATCAGCAGAGCGCGGGCTCCGGCTTCGTACAGCATGTCGAGACCGTCGAGGCCGACTTCGCCGAAGCTGACGCAGATGAAGACGCCGTGACGGCGTTTGATCTCGGCGACGATTTCGGCCAGAAACGCCGGCGTGTACGCCGGGTCTTCGCCGGACTGGAGAACCAGCGACTTAAAGCCGAAACCTTCGATCGCTTCCTTGGCGGCTTCGAGAATTTCGTCGCGGGTCATGCGGTAGCGCCGGGTCAAAGTGGAGTTGACCGCCAGACCGCAGTAGAGACAGTCGCTGGAGCAGTAGTTGGAAATCTCAAGAATGCCGTGCACACAGCAGGAGTTGCGGTGGTGCAGATGGCGGACGGCGTTGGCGGTGCGATAGAGCCGTTCAAGGCGATCCGGCTCTTCGACGGTCAGCAGATAGCGCAACTCATCGCGGGAAATTTGTTCGCCGGCGCCGGCCTTGTCGAGAATGTCCTGTAGCGGCCGGTCATTGGGTTCCGGTGCGGGCTTTTCCGACATGGCGGTATCGCGTTCCTGAAGAACCAGAAACAGTTCATTCCAGGTATCGAGCATTTCGCGGGCGAAGTCGGGATCGACTTTTTCAATGACGTAACCGCCCTGCGCATAGACATAGTCGCCGGGCCGGATGTTGGTAAGTTCACAGAGTGCCGAACGGATTTCGCCGAAGTAGCTGATTACTGCATTGCGGCCGCTGATCTCTGTCACAACACCTGGAAGCGCGTAGCACATTTAGTTTTTCACACTCCGATTTTTTACGATTTTACAGAAGGTAACCAAGGATAACGAAGGTTGAAGAATGAACTTCCGGGCAATTGTCCAGAGCATGTACCGACTTAAATGCCGCCTCTCCTTCTTGTAGGACAGGCTTCCTCGGTATTCCGAGGAGCCTGTGTCTTTTATCATCACACGCTCCCGGATACGGGAAGCGCGTCCTACAACCACAAAGTAATACGACGCTTTAAACGTTATTTGCTCTAGCCTTTGTTCCCCTTCGTTTCCTTCTGTAAAAAAATGTTTAAGCTAAGTCCACATCAAGCACCCGCAGGCCGGAACGGTGGCCGCAGGGACGACCGGGTTTAGCGCATTGAGGACAGGTAAAGACGCCGGGCTGGCGTTCAAATTCGGCATTGCAGGCAGGACAAAAAAGGCGCGGCGGCACATGGCGGTATTCGATTTTGGCGTCAGCCATCGCCGGTTCTTCGGCCAGATGGGATTCAAGGTGCATTTCCACCGAGATCTCGTCCATGTGGGAATCGGGACTCAACTCAAGAACGATACGATTGACCTTCGACGCGCCAGCGGCCAGTATCCGCCGCTTCACATCTTCGATGACGCCGTCAATGAGGTGGTCTTCGTGCATATCAAAACGTTTCCCAGTCCTTCGTCACGGTCGGAATACCATGATCGCCGGTCAGATGCAGACATTTCTTCGGGCAGACTTCGACGCAGCAGTTGCAGGAGATGCAGCGCAGACGGTCGATGTGCCACTTCTTATTCGTCCGGTCGACATTCAGCGCCTGAGTCGGACAGCGCTTGGCGCACAGGGTACAGAAGATGCAGTCGGAGATTTTGATATCCAGACGGCCGCGCGAGCCGGGACATATCTTCCGGGGTTCGAACGGATATTTGGTCGTGACCGGCGTACGGAATGTCCACGCCAGAATCATTTTTTTCATTTGGAAGAATGCCATGGTGTTTACCTCTCCGTGCAGCTGATGCAGGGGTCAATTGTCAGTACCAAAACCGGAACGTCGGCCAATTCGCAGCCCGCCAGCATTTTGACCAGCGGCGGAACGTTGGCAAAGGTCGGCGTGCGGGCGCGGAAACGGGTCAGATTCTTAGTGCCGTTACCCTTGATGTAATAAACCACTTCGCCGCGGGGCTGTTCGACGCGCGAGAAAAATTCGCCGTCGGGATTGCCGGTCACTTTAACAGCGATTTCGCCTTCCGGCATTTTCGCCGCCGCCTGACGGATCAGGTCGACCGACTGGAACAGCTCGGCACAACGCACCGCACAACGGCTGTAAGAATCGCCGTCCGTCTTCGAGATCGGCTGGAAATCCAGATTGCCAAAGGCGGCGTACTTCAACAGGCGCATGTCATCGGCAACGCCGCTGCCGCGCAGAGTCGGGCCGACCGCGCCCAGCGAAATAGCATCTTCTTTAGAGATAACGCCAACGCCGCAGAGACGGTGCTTAACCGAATTGTCGTTCATGAAGACATCGACGATCAGCTGCATTTCCTTCTCAACCGTTTCCAGTTGAGCCAACAGCCAGCTCATTTGTTCCGCCGGAATATCGCGGCGGGTGCCGCCGACTTTACAGGAACCGAAAATGACGCGGCCGCCGGTGGTCGCTTCAATGAGGTCAAGAACCTGCTCACGGACGCGCCAGCTGTGCATGAACAGCGACTCGAAGCCGAATGCATCAGCCATCAGACCGAGCCACAGCAGATGGCTGTGGATGCGGGAAAGTTCGCCCCAGATCGTGCGTAGATATTTGGCGCGCGTCGGAACTTCAATCTTCATGATCTCTTCAACGCCCTGGCAGTAGGTCTGGCCATGAATGAAACTGCAGATACCGCAGATGCGCTCGGCAACGTAGACGTACTCGATGTAGTCCTTCTTCTCGACCAGCCTTTCCAGTCCGCGGTGGATAAATCCGATGGAAGGAACAGCCTCGACTACTTTTTCGTCTTCAACCACCAGATCGATATGAATCGGCTCCGGAAGCACCGGGTGCTGCGGGCCGAAAGGAATGATTGTGCGGGTACCCATGACTATTGACCTCCCTTGGCCGGAGCCGCAGCGGGAGCCGGCGCGGCGTCTTGAATGAATGGATGTTTCATGGCGGTCTTGTAAAAGTTGCCTTTGAAATCGAGGGCGTTGCCGTCCACCTGAACGCCGAACAGGTCGCTGATCTCGTTCTCGTAGGTGAAGGCGCACCAGTAGATGCCGCTGACACTCGGAACGCGGGCGCCAATCTTCGGCTGCATGAAGCGGAAGTTAACGAACTTGCGGTTGAGGTCAAAGGTGTAGTCCAGCTGGAGTTCTTCGCCCAGCCGCGTGACACAGATCTGAACCAGCCGGTATCCCTGCTCTTTCATTTTCCGCGTTTCGGCCACCAGCGTCTCCGGCATGACGGTGATTATGGTTTGTTCTTCAATCATTTGCGCTCCTTCTGCAGATAAACCCAATTCACCGTCGGGGTGAAAAGTTCGGTCCGAACCTGCCGATACCCCATCTTCTCGTAAAGGTGCAGGTTCCGCAGGCTTTGGTGACCGGTGAAGGCCTCGTAGATTTTGACATCACCGACTTCCTGCTCGATCTGCTTGATCAAGCGGGTAGCGAGTCCTTTGCCCTGGAAATAAGGATGAACGGCCACGCGGCTGATGTAGGCCATATCTCCGTCGCGGCGGCCGCGGATTGAACCGACGATTTTGCCGTTAGCGACAGCCTTGAGGAAAATCATCCGGTCGAAGTCGGCGGTGATCTCTTCCATCGTCTGGCCAAGCGCCGGAACGCTATCGCTTCCATAAAGCTCAGCCTCGCTACGGTAAGCGATCTTCTGCAGAGCGAGAATCTCAGGAATATCCTTTTGGTTGGCCCGGTTGATCATCAACCCGCCGCCGACCGCGCCGGCGGAAGTTTCCATAAACCTGTGCTTCATCTCCAGAATATCGAGAGCACGGACCACGCCGTCGATGATCGCCTCGGGGCGGGCCGCGCAACCTGGAACGTAGACATCCACCGGGATCACCGTGTCGATGCCGCCGAGGACGTTGTAACATTCGCGGAAGATGCCGCCGGACGTGCCGCAGATCCCGATGGCGACGACCACCTTGGGTTCGGGCATTTGAGCGTAGATATTGCGGACGACCGGCGCATTCTGAACATTAACCGAGCCGGTGACCAGAAAGATGTCGGCATGTTTCGGATTGCCGGTGTTGATGATGCCGAAACGTTCGACATCAAAGTTTGGCATCAGGCAGGCAAGCACTTCGATGTCGCAGCCGTTGCAGCTCGACGCATCGTAATGGATCACCCAGGGAGATTTTTTAAAAGCGGTCATGCAGGTGTTCCTCTCATTTCCAAAGGGCTAAAAGAATCAGGTTGGCCACCGCCAGCACCAGACTTACCGCCCAGGCGCTCTTGATGGCAAGCTGCCACTTCAGGCGGGCGAAGGTGTTGTCGACGAAGATCATGAAGAAGAAAACCAGAACCATGGCGGCGGCGCCGACCCACAGGTTGAAAGCGAAGAACAAACCAACCCATGCGAAGAGAATCACGTTCTCATACCAGTGAGCGATTTCGATCAGCGCCAGCATTTTGCCGGAGAATTCGGTGGTGATCCCCTTGACCAGTTCCTGATGGGCGTGGTGCGAGGTCGACAAGTCGAACGGCGATTTGCGGAACTTGATTTCCAGAATGTAGAGGAAGCCGATGAAGATCAGGAGCAGCTTGAGCGAATTGGCCGGACTGGCGTTGAGGAAGATGTCGTCGATGCGGAAACTGCCGGTGGTCATATACATACCGACCGCGGCGATCAGCACCATCGGCTCGTAGGCGACCATCTGGATCAGTTCGCGCTCGGCGCCGATGAAACTGTAGGGCGAACTCGCCTTGTAGGCCGCGAGGACAAAGAAGATGCCGGCCAGCGTCAGCGAGAAGATCATCAGCAGCAGGTCGGAACCGCAGAAGAAAAGCGCGCCGGTGAAGACGACAAAAAGGAAGAAGAACAGAATGTAGAAGTTCTGCGAGCGGCGAACCACGATGCTCTCCTTGCCCCAGAGCTTGGCGACATCGTAGAAGGCCTGCCGCACCGGCGGTCCGCGACGGCCCTGCATGCGGGCTGTCAGTTTGCGGTCGATACCGGCCAGAAAACCGCCGATGAGCGGCGCCAGCACCAGATAGGCTGCCAGGCGGATTAAAACCTCTTTGAGCGAAAGCATGTGCGGGGCGATCGTACGAATGGTTTCCTCCGGCATGCCGATCGGCAGCAGGAAGCTTCCGGCGAGCGCGATCAGTGTCGCGACAGCGATCCAGAATCCGGTTTTGAAAACCCGCTCCTCGCCGAGCAGCTGGCCGATGTAGTAGTTATGCATCGACATGTCGCGGATGATGCCGGCCGAACCCTGGAAACGGGCCTGACCATCAGTCGATTCGACATTGGCGCCGGCAAGATAGGCATCGACCACCTTCACCTTGCGGTTGTAATTGAAAAAGCTGAGCGGGAACATCGCCACCATACCGAGCATCAGCCCCATGACAATCAGGTTGCTGGCACCCAAAACGCTGTCCGCCGCTTTGAAACCGCCGCCGATGTACGGTTCAATGAACTGGTTGGAAATGAGCGGGAAGCACATGCAGGTGAGAATGGTTAAAACCGACAAGGAAATCAGGGCAGTCCATTTTCCGCCGCTGATATTCTTTTCCTTCTTTTCCATCGGGCCGGTGATCTGCAGCAGCTTGCCCAGCCACTTGACCCAGAAGAAAAGTGTGGCCGAGCTGCCGAACACGATAAAAATCGAGAAAAGCGGATGGGCGTCGACGATTGCTTTAAGAACGGCCCATTTGCTGATCAGCATACCGAAGGGAGCCAGGAACATACCGGCGATACCAATTTCGATCATTACGGCGAGCTTAGGCAGGCGCAGAACCAGTCCGGCCATATTCTCGATATCACGGCTGTGTATCTTGTGCTCAACAACACCGACGCAGAGGAAAAGGAGCGCCTTGGCCACGGCGTGAAAGATAATCAGCAGGATACCGGCCCAAAGGGCCTCTTTGGTGCCGATGCCGCCGCAAATGACGATCAGGCCAAGGTTGGCGACCGTTGAGTAGGCAAGAATCTTCTTGGCATCACTGGTGCAGATCGCGACAAGCGAACCGGCAACGAAGGTGACCGCACCGATCAGGGCAACCACCATACCGACCTTGGTTCCTTCCAGATTAGGGGCAAGGCGGAGAACCAGATAGACGCCGGCCTTCACCATCGTGCTGGAGTGCAGCAGCGCGGAGACCGGCGTCGGCGCCACCATCGCGCCGCGAAGCCAGCCAGTGAACGGAAATTGAGCCGCCTTGGTGATCCCGGCAAACGCAAGCAGTCCGGCGGCAATAACCATCACCTGCGAAGCGGAACCCTGACTGCGTAGATCGATCAGGCTGCTGACCCCGTTATTGCCCAGCAGGACGATCGCCAGAGCGAAACCCAGGCCGCCCATCAGATTCATCGTCAGGGCGCGCATGGCATTGGTCTTGGACTCTGCCGTCTCTTTATAGCCGATCAGCAGAAAAGAACTGAGCGTGGTGATTTCCCAGAAGAAGTAGAGCCAGTTTAAGCTGTTGGAAAAAACGATACCGAACATCGCGCCCAAGAAGATAAAAAACGTGGCGAAGAACATCGGGCGACGGTCACGGTACTCCGGATGATGGTTGTCGTGAAATTCCTTCATGTAGCCGGGGGCATAAATGCAGATCAACCCGCCGATGATACCGATGACCAGAACCATAATCACGGAAAGCTGGTCGCAGAGAATCCAGGGAGAAACGGTGGCGACTGCAGAAGCAATTGATTCGGTCGCTGATGTCGGCTTGAGCATCTCGTGGATTTCAAAACCTGCCACCAGAATGAACTGCGTCAGAAGCAGACCCAGAGCCAGCCAGTTTTTCGCCTTCACCGTGACCCACACAATAAAACCGGCTATCAAAGCCTCAACGACGAGCATTGCGAGACTGATGCTGTGGGCAGAGCCGTCCAGAAGCGTCGTGTTCTGATTGGACTTCCAGGCCAGAAGGATTGATCCGGCCATAATGACAGCCGTGAAGGCATAAACCGCGTAGCGCCGCAGGGTGTCACTGGAGATAAAAAACAGGACAATACCCGCCAACAGAGGAAAGGCCACCATCCACGGAATCAGATTCTCAATCATTATCTAACCACCTTGTTGCTCCGCCAACTTCGTTCCGGATCACTTGAAAGAATTTAGCAGGAGAATGCCGCGTAAAAAGCGGAGAACTATAGGGATTGTCTACCGGCTTTCAACCAGATTTATCAACTAACTTTCAGGGCGGATTTACCGGCCCAATTGCGGGTCGTCCCAGGAGGCCGGATCTTCCAAAGATTCCAGATGGCTGAACACGGTGACATGCGGCAAGGCATTGCAAAGATCGGTCTCAATGTGATCGATTAGTTGGTGCCCGCGGGCCACCGTCCAGTCCCCCGGAACGAGCATATGAAAAGAGATAAACCGCTGCGCCCCGGCCTGCCGGGTGCGCAGAGCATGGTACTGAGCACCCTCTTCCAAATGGGCATCCAGGATGCTCCGCACCTTCTGCTGGTCTTCGGCGGATATGGCTCCGTCCATCAGGCCGCCCACCGAATCGCGCATAATACGGACACCGGTATAGACAATGTTGGCGGCAACCAGCAGAGCAACGATGGGATCCAGACACACCCAGCCGGTCCATGCCACGGCACCAATACCAACCAGAACACCCACCGAAGTCCACACGTCGGTCAGCAGGTGATGCGCATTGGCTCTCAGCGTGATGGAATTATGGCGTCGCCCCGCCTGAAGCAGAATCAGTGCCACCACCAGATTCACAAGCGATGCCGCGAAGCAAATGCCAAGCCCGAGCCCGAGCTGTTCAAGCGGTTTCGGAAAAATAAGCCGATGAACAGCGGCCACGCCGATACTGACAGCCGCGACCAGAATCAGCGCGCCCTCGACAACACTGGAAAAATACTCAGCCTTGCTGTGTCCATACGGATGGTCCTCATCCGCAGGGCGGGCGGCAACGGTCAACATGGCCACAGCCATCAGTCCGCCGACCAGATTGACAACCGACTCAAGAGCGTCGGAAAGCAGACCAACCGAGTCCGTCAGGAAATACGCGGCGGTCTTCATGCAAATTGTAAGAATGGCCGCCCCCGTGGACAGCCAGGCAAACCGGATGAGACCTTTGCGTGATACTTCCATATAGAATTCTCTCGATACTAAAGTTGAAGCAGAAAAACGTCCGGCTTAGATACCCTTTGGTCGTCACTATAGCCAGAAAAAACGCCTGACCGGCTTTTTCCAACGAACGGTTTTGATTTGTCACCTGCCGCCTGTCATAGTGCGCGGGTTTTATATGTCGAACAGATATCTGTATGGGATGCCAAATGACCGTTCTGCTTTTTTTGAAAACACTTCTACTGGGGGTGATTGAAGGAATCACCGAGTTCCTCCCCATCAGCAGCACGGGACATATGATCCTGGCCGATGAATTCATCCGGCTTTCGGAAAACCCGGTGTTCACAAAAGCCTTCGAGGTTTTCATTCAATCAGGAGCCATTCTGGCGGTTGTCGTTCTCTTCCGGCGCGAACTGTGGCCTTTTACAGGAACAAAGACGGAACAACGTAATAAATGGCTCCTGTGGGCGAAAACGCTCGTCGCGTTCATCCCTGCCGCTATCGCCGGAGTGCTCTTCCACGGGTTTATAGAAGCGCATCTTTTCAATTCCGTCACCGTTGCATCAACGCTGATCTTCTACGGAATCATCATTATTCTTTTTGAGCGGAGTCATCGCGTGAAAGAGAACGCGCTGCATTCGATTGACGGCCTTACCTTTCGCACAGCGTTTTTGATCGGAGTCATACAGTGCCTTGCGCTGATTCCTGGAACCTCCCGCTCAACCGCCACCATCCTCGGAGGTCTTTTCCTGGGGTTAGACCGGATACTGGCCGCGGAATTTTCCTTCTTTCTGTCCATTCCCACCATTGCCGCCGCCAGCGTCTTCCAGCTTCTTAAAAGCGGTGTCGCATTTTCAGCGACAGAATACCTCATGCTCGGCGTAGGTTTCACGGTCTCTTTTCTCGTGGCCGCCGTCGTTATCAAATGGCTGATGCATTACCTGCGAAACCACAGCCTCATCCCGTTCGGCTGGTACCGGATTATCCTCGGAGTGATCGTGCTTGGATGGTGGTTCACGAAGTAGAGCCGCCTATCACTGCACTGCCGGACGCAGATCGCGGATGTTGAGCTGAACCGTCGTGCGGCCGTTCCAGACGTTTTCCTGCAGCGTGAAAGCGACATCAATCGGCCCGGCGGGCAGTTTTTCGGCCAGATTAAAACCGATCGCCTCACACCGCGTCTTTCCGTCTGAAAGCGTCAGCTTGAGATGTTTCTCTTTCAGGATGCGGCTGTCCACCGCGTTGACTCCGCAAACCGCCCAGACCGGCTCGGGATTATCCTGCCCAAACGGGCCGGTGCGTTTGAGTCCATCCATCAGCGACGAATCGGCCTCATCGAGAGTGACAATGCGGTCAATCTCAAGAATGGATTGCAGATCTGAGCCTTTAATCTGCGCGGCGACGGCTTCGTTAAAACGAATCTTGAAGGCTTCGAGGTTGCATTCCTCCACTTCAAGCCCGGCGGCCATGGAATGCCCGCCGAACTGTTTCAGAATATCGGCACAGGCGCCGAGTCCGTCGAGAAGGTTATACCCGTCAATACTGCGACAGGAGCCTCGTCCGCTGTCGCCGTCCATACCGATCACGGCGACAGGACGGCTGTAGCGCTGTACCAGTCGCGAAGCGACGATGCCGATGACGCCGGTGTGCCACCCTTCGCGCGCAATAACGAGGCCGAAGTTCTTCTCTGCGTCAAAATAAGAATCAATCTCTTCGATTGCTTCACGAACCATATCTTTTTCGATCGCCTGCCGTTCGCGGTTGGCGCTGTCGAGCAGTTGCGCCAGTTCATCGGCGCGCGCCGGCAGATCAGTGAGGAGCAGTTCGAGCGCGGCATCAGGACGCCCTACCCGTCCAGCCGCGTTGATCCGCGGCCCGAAGGCGAAACCGGCGTGCCACGTTTCGACGGTTCCGGTGATGCCCGCCAGTTTTTTCAGCGCGTTCCAGCCCGCCCAGCAGGAATTTTCCAAAGCCTGGAAACCGGCGCGCACCAGCACGCGGTTTTCGCCCAGCAACGGCACCATGTCGGTGACGGTGGCGACGGCGACAAAATCGAGATACTTTTTGAGATCCACAGAAGCCGAAACGATACAGCCGTTGCCGCGTCCGTCTTTGATGAGCGCATGACAAAGCTTAAAGGCAACGCCAGCGCCAGCGAGAATACGCGCCGGATGATCCGTTACGCACTTGGCATTCACCACCGCAACGGCTTTCGCAATCTGTCCGCCGGGTTCGTGGTGATCGGTAATGACCACATCCACGCCGGCGGCGCGGGCTTTTTCGACAGCCTCGACCGAACCGGTGCCGCAGTCGACGGTGACGATCAGCGAGGGTTTATGTTCGGCGATGCAGGTGGTCAGCGCATCGGCTGAAAGGCCGTAGCCGTCGTCGAAGCGGCTGGGAATAACGGCGGAGACATTGCCGCCGAGTTCGCGCAGAACCCGCACCAGCATGGCGGTACTGCAAACGCCGTCCACATCGTAATCGCCAAAGACAGTGATTTTTTCGCCGCCGGAAAGCGCGCGGCGGATCCGCGCAGCGGCCTTGTCCATGTCGGGCATTTCAAACGGATCGCGCAGTGTGGAGAGCGCCGGGTTGATGAACCGTTCGGCTTCTTCAACGGTTTTGCAACCGCGCTGAGCCAGCAGCGCGGCGAGCGGCTTCGGTATTTTTTCCAAGGTTTGGAAAAACTGCTCAGCCAACGCGTCGTCGCACGATTTAAATTTCCACTGTTTGGACATTTTCAAAAAAAACAGCGCCCCGAAACTTCGGGGCGCCGTTCCATTATTCCGGAATTCCCATCCCTCAGTCTTTTTTCTCTCTGTGCCAGAGCAGCGCCACCGGTGTGGCGACGTAGATGGACGAATAGGTTCCGACCGTGAAACCGATTAAGAGGGTCAACGCGAAATCAAAGATCGCTCCGCCGCCAAACAGTAACAAGGAGATCACCGTGATCACCACCGTCAACGAAGTCAGAACGGTGCGCGACAGCGTCTGGTTGATGCTGATGTTGGAAATTTCGGCATACGAGGCTTTGGTGCCTTTCATCAGCTTGATGTTTTCGCGGATACGGTCAAAGACCACGATGGTGTCGTTCACCGAGAACCCGATGATCGTCAGCAATGCGGCAATGATGGTCAGATTGAGTTCGCGGCCCAGGAGACAGTAGAGACCGATGGTGATAAGCACGTCGTGCACTGTGGCTACAATCGCGCCGATCGCGAAACCGAACTCAAAACGGAAGGCGATATAAATGGTAATGCCGATCAGAGCCAGAATCATCGACATGGCACCCTTCCTCTTCAGCTCCTGACCGATCTGCGGCCCGACCGCATCGTTAGCGATGTCCTTGTAGCCCTGTGCCGCAAAAGCGGTTTTAATTGTATTTATTGCAGTCGCGCCGTTTTCGTAGCTGACTTTGACTTCGAGCGTCTCGCTCTTCTTGGCATTTTCCGCCGCAACCAGCTCGCCGTGATACTGAATGGCGGCGTCTTTTATGCCGGCTTTTTCAAGTTCCGCACGAACCTTTTCCGCCGGCGCCTTCTGTTCGAATGCGAAAGTGATCGAGGTCCCTCCAGTGAAGTCCACGCCTAAGTTCTTTTCTCCCTTATGGAACAGGACGATCCAGCTCAGGATGATGATCGCCCAGGACGTGCCGATGGCGATATAGCGTTTGCCCATAAAATCGATATTCGTTCTCGGGAAAAACGAAAACATCTTGATGGTTTTGAGCTTCATTTTCTCAGCCATCGTGTCGAGCAGCAACCGGGTGAAGACCAGCGCCGTCAGCATGCTGACGAGAATACCGGCGGTCAGAGTCACCGCGAACCCGCGGATAGATCCTGAGCCCTGCCAGAACATAATGACAGCGGCCAGCAACGTGGTGAGGTTGGAGTCAAAAATAGTGCTGAACGCCTTCTCATATCCGGCGGAGATCGAATTCACAACACTCTTGCCGAGAGCCAGCTCTTCTCTTATGCGCTCATAGATCAGCACGTTGGCATCCACCGCCATCCCGAGAGTAAGCACGATACCGGCAATACCGGGCAGCGTCAGCACAGGCAGTCCGGCCGACGCGCCGGCTCCAGCGGCAAACAGACTGAGTATGCCGGAGGAAAACCACATACCAAACGGCAGCATCAGCATGAGCATGATCAGCGAAATATCGGCGACCATGCCGGCGAGGAGATAATAACCTGCCATGAAAACAACCACACCAATCGCACCATAGATACAGGCGCGCATACCGCTGTCGATAGAGTCTTTACCGAGTGACGGATCGACGGTGCGTTCCTCAACAATATTCACCGGTGCGGGCAGTGCACCGGCGCGCAGCACATTGACCAGACGGGTGCATTCATCCACGGTGAACGAGCCGGTGATCTGAGCATTGCCGCTGTAGATGGCATCCTGAATGACCGGCGCGGAATAGAGCTTGCCGTCAAGGATAATGGCAAGACGGCGACCGGTGTCGCTGTTCAAATTGTTTTCGCCGCGCGGGGCATAGGCGGCGGTGACCTTGCCGAAACGCTCGCCGCCGGCTTTATTGAAAGAAAGCGAAACGTAAGGCCGGTTGTTTTGCGGTTCGTATTCAACCCGGGCATCCTTAAGCGCTGATCCGGTCAGCTGTTTGCGCACTTCGATATAAGCCGGTTTATAAACCGTGGAACCATCCCGCAGAGTTTCCTTTTCCAACATGAACTCGGCGCCGCGTTTGGTTCCGAAGCGTTTCAGGTCTTCCCAGAACGCGCGGTCCAAGGCTTTATCCTCAACCGCCTTGCGGTCACGCACATAATAAGACTGATTACCGACATGCACCGGATTAAAGCCGGGCGGTGTCAGACCGGCGGTAAACAGTTCGTTGGCCCAGACATCACTCTCGGCATGTACCAGACGAAACTCAAGAAAGGCTACGCTCAGAATAGAGGCTTTGGCTTCAGCGCGTTTGTTGGCATCCACACCCGGCAAACGGATAACGATGCGGCTGTCGAGCAGAGGATAAATTTCCGGCTCGGCGATGCCGAGGCCGTCCACACGGCTGCGGATGACTTCCAGCGCCACGCTTTGCGTCTTCTTGACGGCGGCCTGAACGGCGGATTCAAGCGCGGCGCCTTCAATTTTGGCGTCACTTTCCAGAATCTGTTTGCGGACCTCGTTACGATCCACTTCCACCGTAAAGCTCGTTCCGCCCTTGAGGTCGAGGCCGAGTTTTATTTTTTCTTTGAATGGAGTCACCAAAGCCAGCGACCAGGCGGTCAGCACGATCAGTAATAGCCACTTCCACATTGCGTTTTTGTTCATAGTCAAATTCCCGGCGGGTTAAACTTAAATTTCGGACGGAAGCTCCCCTTTATCGTCCAGAACCTGAGCGACGGCGGTCTTGAGCACTTCAACTTTCGTTTTTTCAGCGATGCGTACAATCAGGGTCTTTTCCTTCACATTGGCGATCTCGCCGATGATGCCGCTGGCGAGCAGCACACGGTCACCGCTCTTCACGGCTTCGATCAGAGCTTTGCGCTCTTTTTCGCGGCGGCGCTGCGGGCGGATCATCACGAAATAGAAAATGGCGACCATGAAGACCATCCAGCCGACGGTGAACCCCGGCGAAGTCTGTCCTTGAGCACCGTCCGCACCCGGAGTTGGCCCCATAGCAATTGTCTGTAAAAACATACTTTTCTCCCTTACTTTTTCATAAAAAACACGAAGGCCGACATGCTAGAGTCCGCCCATGTACTTGGCAAGCTTCAATCCCGTCGTTTGCTTACTCCTTGTCAGATCGTCGTAAAAGGCCGTCGTGGCGGCCATAAAGTACGGTGCCAGCCAGATAAAACCGACTCCCAGCGTTAAAATGCAGAGGATCTGCCAGCCGATAAAACGAAGCCAGAGCAGTCCCAGCCGCCAGTAATTGCCCTTCATCAGCCCTACACTGCGGCGAACCGCCTCCCGGGCGCGAACGGCCGGATCGTCAGCCACCACATAAAGAGCGAGACTATAGCGCATCTGAAGCAGGATCATGAAAAAAACCGCACTGAGAATCAGTATCGCTTCCAGCGCAAGCATAGTCAGCGGAGGGAAAACAGCCGGATCAGGATGAACAAAAACCTTCACCAAAACTATCGAAACGACAAATGGCACCATCCAGGCGAACAGAATGATCAAAACCAGCAAAGCGGTGCAAAGCGAGGTTCCAAAGCAGTTGAAGCCGGAAAACAGCAGACTGAACGGGTTATACTGTTTTCGTACGGTCGCCAAAAGATAAGTGGTCATTCCGACCACCATCGGCGCGGAGAAAACAAACTGCATCGCCGGTCCGGCGACGGGGATCAGGCTCACGCCTGTCAGCAAAATCAGGTAAACAACCATCACACCGATGGTTTTTCCCCAGTTACCGGAAAGCCCAGCACGGGCTGCGGCGGTCAGGTCACGGATAGGTGTTGTGCTTTTCATGAGGTTCTCCTTAATCAGGCCAGAGCTTTATCAATATCCGGCACGGCGGAAAGCAGTTTTTGCGTGTAATCGTGCTGGGGTTGGTCACAAACCTGATCGGCGGTGCCGGTTTCCACGATTTCGCCTTTAAACATGACGGCGATACGGTTGCTCATTTCGCGCACGACGGCCAGATCGTGGCCGATAAAAAGATAGGCCAGTCCGCGCTCGCGCTGAATCCGTTTCAGAAGTTGAATGATGTCCGCCTGCACCGATACATCGAGCGCCGAAACCGGCTCGTCGGCCACCAGCAGTTTCGGCTCCAGCGCCAAGGCGCGGGCAATGCCGATGCGCTGGCGCTGCCCGCCGCTGAATTCGTGCGGATAACGGCTCAGCCAGTCTGGATTGAGGCCGACATCTTCGAACAGCGCAACGGCTCTTCCCCGCCGGGCGGCCCGCGAGCCGCCAATGCCGTGAACATAAAGAACCTCTTCAATCGCCGCGCCGACACTCATTCGCGGGTTGAGCGAACCAAACGGATCCTGAAAAACCATTTGCGCCTGCCGGCGGAATTGTTTGAGCGCCGCGCCTTTCAGTCCGGTAACATCGCGTCCCTCAAACGCCACCCTGCCCGCCGCAACCGGTTCCAGTGCCAGAATAGCGCGGCCAAGCGAGCTTTTGCCGCAGCCGCTCTCGCCGACCAGCCCCAGCGTTTCGCCCGGCTTCAGTGAAAGGCTGACGCCGCGCACCGCTTCGAGTTCGCCGTAACGGACGCTCACTTTTTCAACTGTCAGCAGTTCATTCATTGGTTTTATGCAACCGGGGCACGGCCTTCAGCAATTTTTTGGTGTAGTCATGCTGCGGGGTGCGCAGAACCGTTTTGGTTTCGCCGGACTCGACGATTTTCCCGTTGTTCATCACATACACGCGGTCGGCGACATGGGCGACGATGCCGAGGTTGTGGGTGATCAGCAGAATGGAAAGTCCGCGCGTTTTGCGCAGCTCGACGAGCAGATCAAGGATTTGCTTTTGCACCGTCACATCGAGCGCGGTGGTCGGCTCATCGGCGACGAGCAGGTCGGGATTGCAGGCAAGCGCCATGGCGATCATGGCGCGCTGCTGCATGCCGCCGGAAAGTTCATGCGGATAGGCCTTGGCCGTGCGCGCCGGATTAGGCAGTCCGACATCAGCGAGCAGTTTTTCGACTTCCGTTTTTACTTTGACGCCTTTGCGGTGCAGGCGGAGGGCTTCGCCAATCTGCCAGCCGACGGTGAAAACCGGATTGAGCGAAGTGGCAGGCTCCTGAAAAATGTAGGCGATCCGCGCGCCGCGCAGTTTCCGAAGTTCGGAACCTTTCAGTTTAAAAACTTCCAAGGTTTGGAACGTTACCGAACCGCCAGCGATCCGTCCGGCAGGTTCCGGAACCAGTTTAGCCAGTGCCAGCGCGCTGATGCTCTTGCCACTGCCGCTTTCGCCGACGAGGGCGACAATTTCGCCGGGGAAAATCCGGAAGTCCACGCCGTCCACCGCGCGAACCGGATCGGAAACCGGGCCGAAGTGAACTTCAAGACCCTGAACATCCACAAGCGGTCTGGCAGTGCATATCGTCATTTCAACGCATCCGGTGAATAAAAAGAGGGCTGGCCGCGCCGAAGACGATGACGGGCAGCCAGCCGCCGAGAAATGCAGAAATGATTTCCTGTTTACCAAGCGCCTGAGCGGTGAGCTGCAGGATGTAGAAACCGAAGAACAGGCTCATGGCGACCAGGATGCCGGCAAACGCGCCGCGCCGTCCGGTGTGCGCGCCGATCGGCACACCGATGAGAGTAACAATCAGGCAGGCGAAGGGCGTGGCAAGGCGGCTGTGCATATCGACCAGCAGACGGGCGCGAGTATTGCTGGAGACGTCTTTTTTGGCGCGAAGGTAATGGCGCATTTCACTGGCAGAGAGATACTGCGGCTCTTTGATCTCCGCCATGAAGGTCTCCGGAGTTTCGCGCAGGTCGCGCATTTCCTTCTGGAGAATGATTTCAGGCGGACCGTTCAGGTCGCCGTTTTCCTTGTAGGCCTGCACCGTGAGATCCATAAACCACCAGCGCCCGTCGAGCCAAAGCGCTTTTTCAGCATGGTATTTAACAGCATCGGAGCCGTCGGGCCGCTGCTCAATCAGTTCGACGTTATACATGGAGTAGTCGCGCGTATCGAACTTCTGCGCCATCCAGACATGGTTGCGGTCTTTCAGCGCCAGGTTGCTGGAAAAGAAGATTTTTTCGTCCCGTCCGGCTTTCTGGTATTTAATAAATTTTTCGGCGCGCCAGCCGGCGTTGGGAGCGATCTTTTCGTTGATGAAAGCGGCGATCAGGGTGGCGGCAATGCCGACGCCGATGAACGGCATGACGATGCGATAGATGCTGACCCCGCCGGCGCGCATGGCGATGATTTCGCTGTGGCGGGTCAGGCGGGAAAGGCTGTGGAGCATGGCCAGCAGCAGGCAGGCGGGCAGGATCAGCACGGTGACCGGCGGCAGCATCTGGCTGTAGTAATAAAGGACTTCGAGCGGACGCATGCTGTTTTCAAAAAAATCAGTGAAGTTATCGAACAGGTCGCTGATGATGAAAATAAGGGTGAACCCAATCAGACAGTAGAACAGCGGAGCCAGCAGACTTTTCAGAAGGTATTTGGTGAGGATTTTCATAAATCGGGCACTACCCTAGCTGGTTCGCCATTTCCCCGCAAGTTTGGAAGCTGCGGAGTAACGAGTAATCCGTAATGCTTCGCTTGAAGAGCGCGGATAAATACCCGATACTCACCGCAACCAGAACGGAGACCGCCGATGTCCACGCTTGAAGTCCGTATTGAAGAACCGGTGACGTTTGTCATTTCCGGGGCATCGGGCGACCTGACTCGCCGCAAGCTGATCCCTGCTCTCTACACGCTTTTCAAGGAAGGCGCGCTGGCCGGCGACTTCGCGATTGTCGGCTTCGCACGGCGCGACTACGACAACCACAGCTTCTGCAAACTGATGGCGGACGCTCTGCGCGAACACAGCCGCACGACGGCGGACGAACCGTCGCTGAAAGCTTTCTGCTCGCATTTGAGTTATCACCGCGGCGACCTGTCTGATCCGGCGGCCTACACCGGACTCAAAGCGAAATTCGACGACGGTGCCTTGCCTCAAAACCGTCTCTTCTATCTTTCCATCGCATCTGAACTGATTGAATCCACCGTGACCGGCCTGCGGAATGCCGGACTGATTACGCCGCCGGATTCCAACCCTTGGACGCGGGTCGTGGTGGAAAAACCGTTCGGCCGCGATCTGCCAAGCGCCAAAGCGTTGAACCGGATGCTGCTCGACCATCTCGACGAAACACAGATTTACCGCATCGACCACTACCTCGGCAAAGAGACGGTGCAGAACATTCTTTCGTTCCGCTTCGCCAACACGATTTTCGAGCCGGTCTTCAACCGTTCGTATGTGGATCACATCCAGATCACGGCGGCGGAAACCGTCGGTATGGAAAGCGGGCGCGGCGCGTTCTATGACCAGACCGGCGCCTTGCGCGACATGGTGGTCAACCACCTTTTTCAACTGCTCTGTCTGGTGACGATGGAGCCGCCGGACGGGCTGGATGCGCGTTCCATCCGCAACGAAAAGATGAAAATCCTGAGGACATTGAAACCGGCAAACGCAAGCAAGCACCATCCGGCGGTCTGCTTCGGGCAGTATGGCGGCGATGAAAAAACCGCAGCCTTCCGTGCGGAAGAGCGCGTCAGCCCGCAGTCAAAAACCGAAACCTTCGCCGCGCTGCGGATGGAAATCGGCAACTGGCGCTGGGCGGGCGTGCCGGTCTATCTGCGCACCGGCAAGCGGCTGGCGAAAAAAACGACCGAGATCGCCATTCAGTTTAAAACGCCGCCGCTTTCGCTCTTCCAGCATGTCGCCTGCCGGGGTGATGTGTGCGACCTGACCGGCGTGAAACCCAACACACTGATTTTCCGCATTCAGCCGGACGAAGGCATCTTCCTGCAGGTCTCAGCCAAACGCCCCAGCATGCAGATGGTGGTTGAAAGTGTGAACATGGACTTTTCCTACTCGGGCAAATGGGACAAAGCGCTGCCGGAAGCCTACGAACGCCTATTGCTCGACGCGATGCGCGGCGACTCCACGCTCTTCACCCGCTCCGATGAAGTCGAAGCGGAGTGGGAAGTGCTTGATGCCGTCCTCGCCGGCGCGCCGGAGAGCGAACCGTTCGTCTATGCGCCCGGTTCATGGGGGCCGGCGGAAGCGGATGCGATCCTGTTTTCCAATGGTTGGAAGAATGAATAATTTTTTGGAGTGCGGCGATAAAGCCCTCGGGCGTATCGCCGCTTTGTGAGGATAACAAGAAAAGCGGTGATATGGCTTCGCCTTTATCACCGCAGTCCAAAGGGGCTATGAAAACAAAACTGATTTATGTGACCGCACCCAGCCGCAAAGAGGCGGAGAAGATTGCTGAAACGGTCGTGACGGAACGGCTGGCGGCCTGCGCCAATATTCTCGACAGCGTCACCTCCGTCTTCCATTGGGAAGGAAAGCTCTGCCGCGAAAACGAAGCCGTGCTGATTTTGAAAACAACGGAAGAAAAGACGACCGCATTGACCACGCGGATTAAAGAACTCCACTCCTACGAATGCCCCTGCATTGTTGTCCTGCCGATTGAGGGCGGGAATCCGGCGTTTCTGGAATGGCTTGAGCGCGAAGTCTGAACCGTCACCCCCGGAGGAGACGCTGACGCAACTGGATTTTTATGGGGTTTGGCTGTTTTTCCTGCGCCAGCCGGGCTCCCTCATCAATCTGTTCGGGCGGCATTTCTTTCATGATAATGGCTTGCCACTCTGCCGCATCCTTATACCCCTGTGCCGCGGCCATTCCGAGCCATGCATACGCGCTTTCAATATCCTTCGGAACCCCTTTGCCTGAACTGTAGGCGCGGCCCAGATAGAACTGCGCCCGGGCATCTCCCTGTCTGGCGGCCAGAATGAACCACCGCATCGATTCTTTGACATTATGAGGGATGCCATCGCCTTCGTGATAACAAAGCCCCAGCTCGGATTGCGCGGCGGCATTCCCCTTTTCCGCAAGACGAAGAAGCTTCTCTATCCTTGTCTCGACCTTTCCGGTCGCCAGCCAGCGTAAACTATCTGTAAATTTCATACGTCTCTTCCCGTTGCGGCCACGAAGATAAAAACCCCTTACTTTTGGTGCGGAAGCTCGACGATGGTGAGCCAGAAGTTTTCGATAATTTTGATCACTTCGATGAAGCGGCCGAGGTCGATCGGCTTGCGGACGTAGCAGTTGGCGTACATCTGGTAGGCCTTGGCGACATCGTCGTCGGCGTCGGAGGTGGTGAGAATCACGACCGGAATGGCGCGCAGCGTTTCATCGGTTTTGATTTCGGCCAGCACTTCGCGTCCGTCTTTTTTCGGCATATTCAGATCGAGAAGAATCAGGTCGGGCCGGGGCGCGTCTCTAAACCCATTCATCCGGCGGAGGAATTTCATGGCCTCGACGCCGTCTTTGGCCACATGCAGTTTGTTGCAGATTTTATTCTCGGCGAGCGCCTCCTGCGTGAGGCGGACATCTCCGGGGTTGTCTTCCACCAGTAATATTTCAATCGCTCTATATGCAGCCATGGTTATTTTTCTCCTTTTTTAGGCAGTGTGAACCAGAATGAACTTCCCTTGCCAAATTCGGACTCTACGCCGGTCTCTCCTCCGTGTCGCTCAATCACTCGCCGGCAAACCGCCAGGCCGATGCCGGTGCCGGGATATTCTGAACGGCTGTGCAGGCGCTGGAAAATTTTAAAGATTCTATCCTGATATTGAGGCTCAATACCGATCCCGTTATCGCGCACCGTGATTTTCCAATGCTTGGAAAGTTCCTCGGCGGCGATATGCGCTTCGGGAGATTTGTCTCCGCTGAATTTAAGCGCGTTGCCGATGAGGTTCTGGAAAACGAGACCGAGCTGCAGGGCGTCGCCAATGACTTGCGGAAGCGGACCGGCGGTGATGTTCGCGCCGGTTTCAAGAACCCTCCCTTCCAGATCGCGCAAAACCCGGGAAAGAACCTGATTCAGATCAACCGGTTCAAACGGCTTCTGGCGGCTCTGCACCCGGGAATATTCCAGCAGGGAGTCAATCAACTGCTTCATGCGCACCGCGCCGTCCACGGCGTAACCGATAAACTCGTCGGCCTCCGGATCGAGTTTATCCTGATAGCGCTTCTTCAGAAGCTGCATATAGTTGGACACCATCCGCAGAGGCTCCTGCATGTCGTGCGAGGCGACATAGGCGAACTGCTCCAGATCCTGATTGGACGCCCGCAGATTCTTCATCATGGCAACCATATTACTTTCAGCCTGCTTACGTTGCGTAATGTCACGCATCACCGCCACCGCGCCCAGCAGGTTGCGCTGCGCATCAAAAAACGGACAACTTGCAGCCAGGATGTACCGGGACGGCTGACCTTTGGCGACGATCGTCATTTCGGCATCGCGGACGGTTTCGCCGCGGAATGAACGAAGTAGCGGAACAGATTCGGCGGGTAGCGGCGTGATCCCGTCCGGCCCGTAAAGATTATAGTGTTCACCCCACTCTTCGGGCGGAATGGCGAGCGGATCCATGCCGTGCCACTCACGCGCGACCTGATTAAACAGGATCAGCTTCCCTTGGGCGTCACAGGCCACCACGCCGTCAGCGAGATTATCCAGCAGCGCGCGCTGAAATTCCTGTTCCCGGCTAAGAGCCGCCGTCATCCGCCTGCGTTCGGTCACGTCCATCGCCATACTGACGACGAGCCGCCGTCCGTCGGGCAGGCGGCCCAACGGAGCGGAACTGAATTCCCAAATGCGCATGTCGCCGGTCTTGGTGCGAATCGTGTAGTCGCCCTCATATTTCCGGCGATCCAGTCCGTAGAGCGCGTCAATGTCGGCTTGAACCAGCGCCTTCCGGGTTCCATAAGCCCGTTCAGTCCAGTCGCCGATGGTGGCGAGTTCCTCGCGGGTGTAGCCGGTGATTTCGCACCATGCGTTGCTGGCCTGAAGCACCGCGCCGTCCTCGGCGTGCAGCAGAATGGGAAACGGAGAGTCCACGATGGCGAGGCGGAAGCGCTCCTCGCTCACTCTCAGCGCATCCTCGGCCTGCTTGCGCTCCGTGACATCGCGGAAGGACCACACCCGGCCAACGAGAGCGTCATCTGAGATCATCGGTTTAGAATACCGTTCAAAAACCCGGCCGTCCTTAAAGGCGAACGTGTCCATGGACTCAGCGTCCGAATCGTAAAGCGACTGCACCTTTCTTCGAAACGCTTCGGGATCGCTCAGCTGACTCAGCACGAAGTCCAGCAGAGCCTGGTCATCGCGGCGCTCCGCGAGAGACGGGGGAATCCGCCAGAGTTCGAGGAACCGCCGGTTGGCCTGTATCACCTTTCCCTTGTTGTCCACGGCAAGAATGCCGTCGGCGGTGGATTCGAGCGTGACCCGAAGCTGGGTTTCGCGCTCCCGCAACGCCATCTCAGCCTGCTTCCGCTCGGTGATGTCCTGGATGACACCGAACATCTCGATCACTTCGCCCGCGTCATTACAGCGGATCTGCCCCAGTCCGTGCACCCAGCGGACAGCTCCATCACTGACGCGAACGATCCGGTATTCCCTGTCGAACGGTTGCCTCCCCATCACGACATGATTGAGAAAGTAGGCCAGTGTATCCTTCCGATCATCGGGATGAACGAGTTGCGACCAGCTCGCGATATTCCTCGGATAGGAGGCATCGATGCCAAACAGGTTGTCCAGCATTTCCGAACTCGTCCAATTTCCAGCGCGGACGTCGAGCTCATAGTTTCCCAGTCTGGCCACCTCTTGCGCCTGCTTAAGCTTGTGTTCGCTCTCCCGCAGTGCTTCCGCCGCATTCGCTTTCTCCCGGTAGAATCCAACACGCTGATGCCGCCAGATCATGCCCACACAGGCCGCCGCGCAGAAAATCAAAGAGCCGACCATGGCGATCGTTTGCCAGAGTCGTGCCCGCATTTCCACGACCACTTCCGCGATATCCCGGCGGGCCACCATAGACCACGGCGAATCCGGAATGGGCTGTGTGTCGGCAATCACCGGCACGCCCCGGTAGTCTATGCCTCTCATACTGCCCTTCTTGCCCATGGCGGCCTGAACGGCGGGCAAATCGACACGGGTAAACGGTGCGCGCAGATTCAGCGCGGTATTCGTCTGAAACCGCAGTTCATTCAGAAAAACCGCTTCGTTACCTTCCCGGCGGACGATCAGCGTCTCCGCCGTTGCGCTGGGTACAGGCCAGCGCTGGAGGAAGGGATAAAGATAGGTGGCCGGATCAATCCTCAGAAGAATCATACCCAGAGGACGGTTGCCGTCCGCTTCGTCGAAAATGGGAACCAGTACCGCCAGATAAATGCGATGGTCGTATTCGTTCCGGTAGAAATCCTGAAACGTCACCTGGCCTGTCCGCAGGACTTCGGATATCTCCCGCACAAAGAAAGAACTGATGGGCGGCAACTTGGCTGGTACGGACAGGCGGGAGACGCCCTGCGTATCCAGCAAACGAATCCGGTCATAGCCGTGATGCGCCGGGAATGCACTCAACCAGTCCAGAAGCTGGCGCTGTGCCTCGGCATCCTCCGGCTTTTCCAGAAAGCGCCGCGCCAAGTCGGAGAAGGTGCGGTTCTTGAAAAAGATGAGGCCATCCGCCCTTCGCGCTTCGCGCCACCGCGTGATTTCGCCGGCTTTCAATTCCGTAATGGCTGTAAGCTGCCGCTCGGCTTCGCTGAAATACTGCCGCTCATGACTCTTGAAGGAAAGATAACCGACCGTGACAATGCCTTCCGCCAGGAGAATAAAGATCAGAAGAAAGAGAAGCGCCGGCTTGGCGCCGTCTCCCGGAGGGGCGTCCCTGCCAGGGAATGAAACCCGTTTCACGGTTTTGACTCCTGAATTTGCAGGAGCGCTTCATAAAGCTGTTCCGGTTTGATCGGGCGGTCAATGAATGCGGAAAAACAGTTTTTCACCCACTCATCCGGCTGTTCAGTCCAGTGCGAAAAGGCAATCCACGGAACGTCGGGTTGGACTTTGCGGAATTCGAAAAGCTTTTCCATGAGCCCCGGCAGGTCGAGATTACACAGCACCGCGTCCGGCGGAACTTCATGGGTCAGGTTGCCGCTGATTACATCTATCGTTTCAGCATAACGGGGCATGACGCCGCAAAGATCCAGAAGACTCTCCGCGGCGTGCATATCGGCCGGATCATCGGTCCAAATGCAAACGCACCGGCCCTTCCATTTTCCGCGAACATCGCTGGCCGTTATCCGGCTTCTCGAAACAGTTTGATCGGTGATGTGAAACTTAAAAATCGCCCCCCGGCCTTGGCGGCTTTGAACCTCGATCGTTCCACCCATCATCTCGACCAGATTTTTTGAAATCGCCAGTCCCAGTCCGGTGCCGCCGTGAGCGCGGGTGTTGGAGTTGTCGCCCATCTGGAACGGTTTAAAAATCCGCTTCAGGGTCTCATCGCTCATCCCCTCGCCGCTGTCTTCGACCGAAAATCTGATATGGCGGACCCCGGACGGCAGAATCCGGCTTTTCACGACCAGCCGCACAAAGCCCTTTTCTGTGAATTTGAGCGCATTATTCAGCAGATTGGTCAGCACCTGTTCCAGACGGATCGGATCGCTGGTGATTTTTTCCGGAACGTTTTCTTCCACGTCCCAGGTCAGCGCAATATTTTTCTTTTTCGCCTGATGAGAAACCATCTCCACGGCGCTGTGAACCGTTTCGCGGAGGCTAAACACTTCGTTTCTAACTTCGATTTTTCCAAGCTCGATTTTGGCGAAATCCAGCAGGTCGGTCACCAGCGTCAGCATCATCTCCCCGCTGGCGCCCACGGTCCGGACATGATCGCGCTGCTCTTCGGTAAGCTCTGAACCCTGGAGGATTTCGGAGAATCCGATGATGGCGTTCAGCGGCGTGCGCAGTTCATGGCTCATGTTGGCCAGAAACCGCGACTTGGCCAGACTGGCCGCCTCGGCGGCATCGCGCGCATGAAGGATCGCGATGGCGGCGTTTTTCTGATCCGTGACATCGGAAAAAACGGTGGCGAACTGTCCGGCACGGGGCGAATAAGCAGAAATCGAATAGTGCCGACCGAGCACTTCGGAAAAATCCTCGATGTTTTCCGACCGGCCGGTCAGCGCAACGCGGCCGTAGGCCGCGATCCAGTGCTCTTCCGTCTCAGGCATAATCTCTTTGACGGTTCGCCCGATCAGGTCTTCCGCCTTCAACCCGGTCATTTTTTCAAACGCCGCGTTGACTTCCAGAAAGCGGTAATCGCACGGGACGCCGTTTTTATCGCAAATGATTTCGTGCAAAGCGAAGCCGGACTGCATCGCTTCAAACAACTGGCGGTAACGCAGTTCGCTCGCTCGAATATCCCACTCCGCCTGTTTGCGGATCAGCGCTTCGCCAAGATGCGCGGCGATGGATTCCAGCCGCTCAATCGTGTCGAGGCTGAACTGTTTTTTGCGCCGGTCATTGAGCTGAATCAGCCCGGCAATCTTGTCCTTGATCCGGATGGGAATCAGCGCAAAGGAGGCATAGTCCTGATGGATACACTTGTTGCGCGGATTAAGCCGGGGATCCTGGTCGGGCGGAAGAATGAGCAGCGGAGCCGAATCATTCGTCCAGAAACTTCCACCCTTTGTAAAAAGCGGGTTGGATGGATCGGTCTTGCCGGAAAGAACCAGCCCGCAAGTTCCTTCCAGACAGGCGCTACCGTCTGCGTTCCGGCACACCCCGCCGTCCGCGTCGCGCTGAACCAGCGTGTTCTCCGTCAGCAGAAAATCACTGTCGAACCCGTCCTGAACAAAATAGGGAAAATCGTCCCCTTTTTTCAGGCGGATGCCCACGGCATCCAGACCGGTCCACTCCTTCAAGACCGCCAGAACGCGCCCGATGGATTCCGCCATTTCTCCCGGCTCGTTCAGCGCCGCCAGAACTTCCCGCCGGATTCCTTTATACAATTCGGCCTGCCGGACCGCCGTGATATCGCGGGCCAGATGAATGGCGCCGATCATCTTGTTCTTGTCGTAGATCGGCGAAACGCTGACATTAAACCAGCCTCCCAAAATCTCCGAATACATCTCGCGGGTGTGTTCCTTTCCGTCGCGGAGCATGGCCTCATGCGGGCAGTCAGCGGTCGGACAGCCTGTGCCGTGAACGTATTCAAAACATTTTTTCCCGATCATCTCCACCGCAGGAAAACCCAGCCCGTCAGCCATCGCTTTATTGACGCGCACGATGTTGTGGTCGGTGTCAAAAATGGCCGCCAGATCGGGCATGGCGTCAAAGGTCTTTTCCCACATGGCATAAGCCCGGTCGGTGGTTCCGCTGTCCGTTCTTCGATGCAGAAGATTCAGGATGCCCATGTCATGCTGGCGCTGGGTCAGTTTTTCCAGTTCCTCTCTGGCCTCCACCAGCTGAGTCGCCGCGGTGCGGAGCGCAACCTCAGTCACTTTTCCGGGCTGAATCAGCTGGCTGATCGTTTCCACCGCCTGATCAAATTCTGTGGATTTGTTGAAGAAAAAACCCGCGCCCGCATCCAGACATTTTCGGCGGTACTGCGCGTAAGGATAGTTGGTCATGATGATGACCGTCGTGCCGGGACTTTTCTGTTTAATTTCGCCCAGCGCCTTGATGCCGCCGCCGCCCGGCATGCGGATATCCAGCACCGCCACGTCCGGCATAAAGGCGACCATCTGCCGGAGCGCCGCCGGCGTATCCTCCGCCTCGGCAAGCTGCACATCCGGAAAACGCGAAAGCCTCTCGATCAGCCGTGCGCGGATCGGTTGCGAATCATCTGCTATAAGAACCTTCATTGAGGACGACATCTTACCTGTATTTTCGCAATAAAAATATCGGGGTTCGGCTGTTCTTTGCGTGGGGGAAATCCTTACAAGAGGTGGATTGTCTCGCGCCATTCGACGGCTCATGGCAGGCAACCCTCGGAAAACCAATTAACCAATCATCCCTTTTTCTGAAGCGGGATGGTTCCTTCGATGCGCGTGCCTTTGCCGGGCGCACTTTCGATGTCCAGTTCTCCGCCAAGATTCTCAATGCGTTCGCGCATACCGAGCAGACCGAACGAGGTCGGCTTGTCCGCCGCGCCGGGCGCCATGCCGCGCCCGTTGTCGGTGATCGTGACGTTGACCGCCTGATCATCGGCAACCAGATTAATTTCGACTTTAGAGGCTTGCGCGTAGCGCGAGACGTTGGTGAGCGCCTCCTGAACCATACGGAACACAGCGGTCTTGACCTCGTCGGAAAGCGCTTCGTCGTCCACATCGGAGCACATTGTGCATTCCACCAGATTGCGGACCTTCCAGTCTTCCATCAGACCTTCGAGAGCGTCAGACAGGTCCAAATCGTCCAGCGCGCCGGGGCGCAACTGGCGGCAAAGCGTATGAACGCTTTGAATCCCGTCGAGCAGTAACTGCTGAATGCCGGCCATTTTGCCTTTCGTATTGCCTCCGCATTGGCAGTCGGCCTGCACCCCGACCATATCAATTTTTATCGCGGTGAGAATCTGGCCGATGTCGTCGTGCAGTTCGCGCGCGATCCGTTTACGTTCCTCTTCGCGCACCGTTTGCAGATGCTGAACCAGCAGGCGAATGCGCGCCTCCGCCTTCCGGCGGTCGGTGATATCCAGAAAGACCACGATCGCGGCGGTGGTTTTCCCCTGCGAGTCGGTGATGGGCGCCGCGTTGGCAACAACAATGCGGTCGTCATGGTCTGCGCGCCGGATGATAAATTCGCGCTGGCCGGTCTCTCCATACTTGATGGCGCGCGCCAACGGCACTTCGTCAAGGGGCAGCGGAGTGCCATCGACTCTAAAAAGCTTCCAGCTGGCGACATACGCGTCAAGTCCGACGCCGCGAACCACCTCTTCGTGTGTGCCGCCGCGAATGAATAAGGCCGCCTTGTTCACATAACGCAATTTGCCGTCCGGGGCATCGGCAACGACGATGCCCGCCGGACTGTGATCCATGGCCGCCTGAAGAATCCCTTTGGCGTCCTGCAACTCTTCCTCTGCCCACTTGCGCTCCGTGATGTCCCAGCAAACGCCGGTGACCTTCAGCTGCTGATCGCCGTCATCGAGGAAAAGATGCGCGCGGGCGGCGACGTGGCGGATCGTCCCGTCCGGCCAAACCACGCGATGTTCTATATCATAGGGTGCGCGCCGCTCAACGGTCCGGGTTAAAGCGTCTTTGACTTTTTCCCGGTCAGCGGGATGCACTGCGGCAAGAAACTCCTCTTCTGTTCCGCCGAATGTACGCGGATCAATCCCCAGAAAAGTACAGGTCTGGCGATCATACGTGTATCTACTGCTGATAACATCCCATTGCCACACTCCCATCAGGGCTGACTGTAAGGCTAAATCGAGCTTCGTCTGACTCGACCACAACGCCGCTTCGGCATGCTCGCGGCTGGTCACGTCGTGGAAACTCCATACGCGGCCCAGCACACCGTCATGAACCTTCTGCGTCTGAGAGGTGCGTTCAAAAACCCTGCCATCCTGGAAGTGCAGCACATCGAAGCTTTTCTCTTCCGGGTTCCGATACAACTCCCGAACTTTGGCCAGAAACTGCTCCGGATCGCAAAGCTGCTCCAGAACAAAGTTCATCACGACCTCATCGTCGTCCGACTCGGCAATGGATTCCGGAATCCTCCACATTTCTATAAATTTTTTGTTATGACGAAGAATCTTCCCCTTGCCGTCCACCACCAGAATTCCGTCGGTTGTCGCGTCCAGCGTCGCCGCCAGAAGGGCCAGCGACTTCCGGATATCCTCCTCGGACTTCTTGCGACTGGTGATGTCAGTGAACGTGATCACCGTGCCGACCACCTGACCGTTTTCATAGATGGGCGTGCTGTCGTATTGAACGGGAAAACAGGTGCCGTCTTTCCGCCAGAACACCTCGTCGATCGAATGCTGGGCCTGTCCATCCCGATAGGTGGCGTAAATTTTGCATTCTTCCGCGGGATAAGGGGTTCCGTCCGGTTTGGAATGATGCCAAAGGCTGTGACTCGGCCTGCCGATCAGCTCTTCGGCCTCATAGCCCAGCAGTTTTAGCGCGGCCGGATTAACGAACCTGTGGTTGCCCTGCAAATCCAGTCCGAGAATCCCTTCCACCGCCGAGGTCAGGATCAGCTCATTCTGCTTGTTGAGGTGCGCCAGATTTTCCTGCGCCAGTTTAAGTTCGTCGGTGCGGCGCTCGACCTGTCTTTCAAGAACGATCCGGCGGTTGGTGATCAGAGCGGCTAAAGAAGTGACCAAAAGGGTCATCAGCAGGCCGATACCGAAAGCAGTCCGACCGTTTTGCAACGGATGTTCCGCCAGCCAGATCGGACCGGGAACCACCCGGAAAGAGTAGGCTTTGCCAAACCGGAAAACCGGAACCGTGATGCGCAAACCGTAATCCTTATCGTCCCAGCACGGCAGACCGCACGAGTCGCTCGACCCGGCCAGAAAAAACGGTTCCTGCCCCGGGCTCAACTGAAACAGGCAGATATTCAGATTCTTGTTTTTTCGCACCGATGCGGCCAGCAGGAGCTCCGGACGGATCGTAACCGCCACCAGCCCCTTCTGAGAACGGGTCTGCACCGGCAGAAAAACAAAAAATCCGTGTGGCGAATCATTGGTCGCCGTGATGAATTGGATCGGATCGCTGGCGGAAGCCAGCCCGGTGCTCAACGCCTCCTGAATCGCCACGCTGCGTTTCGGTTCCGAGTTTATATCGAAACCCAGTGCGCCTTGATGTCTGGACAGCGGTTCAATATAGAGCGCGGGATAATAGACCGGGCGAAGCGCGACCGGCTCGTTGCGCCCTTCCTTATTTTTCTGCCAAATGGAAAAATCCGGAACCCCGGAGGCCCGCACCTCTTCAGTAAAAGAGCTGACCTCTTTGCCCGGCACGGCCGGTATCCAGACGATCGAATCGGCCAGATTTTTTCCATCCATCGCATTACAATAGGCGCGGAATCCTTCGCGATCAACATACTGGCTCGATTCAAAAAAGTACCTTATCTCCTGCAGCATGCCGCGAAGATCATATATCTTTCCCGCGTCGGCGCTGGCCTCAGCATGAGCCAGCGAATTAAACGTGTGCCGCCGCTCCGCGCGTTCCCTCTGATCAAAATATGCGGTCAGCACCAGAGTCAGCAGGAACATGAACACGGCGCATAAAACGGGTTCGGTATGCCTCTTCCGCCCGGCGCGCCGCGCTGAATGCCGGCGCAGATATTCCAAAATCAGGTCGCTCAGCAACAGGACAACGAGCAGCGCAAAAGTGATCCAGACAGGAGCCGCCCGCGCCCGCAGAACGGCGGCCTGCCATTCGACGGCTTCGGCATCCAAGCCGACCGCCGCCAGCACCTCACCCGTGTAGGAATCCACTATTGGGGCCAGCGCCGTCACGTGCGTTCTGTTTTTATCCTTGAAGGAGCCCCAGACCTGCGGCTGGCCTTTTTCGAAAACCTCAAAATTCTGCTGATCCGGATTTTCGTAGACTGTTCCGGGCTGAGAAACGCGCTGATGGCTCCCGATCAAACTTTCCGGGCCGGACACAATCTGCCCGTCCCGCAACCCGATGATGTAAAGACGGCCCGGCCCGGAGACCTCGGCATAGTCCCGCATCTGGGCGCACATCCGCTGAAATCTGACCTGCTCTTTATCGTCCGCCGTGAAGGAGAGCTGGTTGATATCCTGAACATTAAACGCGGCCGCCACATCGGTGACGCGACTCACCAGCTTGAAGCGCATCTCACGGTCGGCTGCCTCGCCCGACTGATGGGCCGCCCAGAGCCCGGCCAGCAAAACCATCAGCGCCGTTGTGCCAATCACCCAGCGGCTTGCCCTCACAGCAAAAAACTTCTCGAAGCGATGCTCGTTCTCTCTTACGACCGTTTGGGTTTCCATTTAAATTCTCCGCCGTATCCCGCCCGTCATCTCTTTCCGATCATTGGAAAAATCGTGTCATCCGCCGTCCGCTTTCATCTCCGCCGGGAAAACAATCCGCACACAGGTTCCTTCGTCCTCGGCTGAGCGCGCCGTCACCGATCCGCCCAATACGTCCAGAGTGCGCCGAACGATGGCCAGCCCCAGCCCGACCCCGGTCCGCCCCCCGCCGATGTGGCGTAAGGCGGCGAACGGTTTAAACAGGCACGGCATAAATTTCTGCGAAATCCCCGGCCCGTTATCTTCAATTTCAACAAAAACCCCGCCCTGTTCCGTCGCTCCGGTTCGCAAGGTCAATACCCCGTCCGGCGGCATGGCTTCAATGCTGTTTCTGATCGGGTTGACCAGTGTGAGTATCACCGCTTTAGGAGGAAGCGTGACCGGCGGGATTTTTTCGGCGCGCTCATCCTTCAACTGCGTGCGGCGCTCTTTCATCCGGGGGCTCACCATGATGAGCGCGCTGTCCAGCAGCGCATTGATGTTGATGGCGGTACACTCCGGCGAAAGCGGTTCGTGAAAGCGGTACATCTGTTCAACCAGATCCGCCATGCGCGACAGCTCCTGTGAAGCCATCTCGACCAGTTCATAATGCGGACTGGTCGGCGAGATCTCTCCGCGCATCAGTTCAAACGCATTGCGCGCATCCGCCAGCGGTGTGCTGAGTTCGTGCGCCATGCCGGTCGCCAGATCGCCCAGCATGGCAAGCCGCTGGCGTTGCAGTTCGCGGCGTTCTTCGGCCAGCAGTTCCGGGGCCGGAATTTGCGCCCGCGCCTCGACTGCGGCTTTTACGACCGGCTCGGTTTGCTGTCCGGATTTTTCGCGCAACATGCAGTAGATCTGTTCGCCGCCCGTTCCGCTCCGCAAAGGCAATGCACTCAACTCCACATTCAGCAGAACGCCGTCGCCCCGGCGCAGTTCCAGCGCCACGTCCACCGCCGCACCGCCATTTTTTAATCCGTCCAGACACGTCTGAAAATGCTGGCGCCCCCTCCGGGTGAGCAGCTCACTGAACGGCTTGCCGACCACTGCGCCGCGCTCCAGCCCGGTCAAACGAAGCCAGGCCGGATTCACTTCGAGAATCCGGCCCGCGTTATCCAATAACTGATACGGCAGAGGCGCCTGTTCAAAAAGCAGTCGGAATTTGCGCTCGCGGCGTTCCAGTTCATCCTGCATGCGCATTTGGGTGGACACATCGTTATAAACCGCCACCACCTCACCGCCGGGACGGCGGTAAACAAAATTATCGCGCCAGCCGAAAATCCGGTCGTCCTGATAATAATGCATCGGGAAGCCCTCGGGTCGCCCGGTTTTCCAAACCCGTTTCAGCACATCCAGCAAACCGAACTTCTCGATGCTGGGAAAAGCTTCTGTCAGCCGCCGTCCGACCATATCCTGCCGCGTTGTTTTCTCAATCCGCTCCGCCGCCGGATTCATGTCGCGGATAATAAAATCGTGCCCCTTATCCACCGCTTCATACACCGCAACGCCACTGGTGATTTTTTCAAAAAGCTCGCCCAGCGGGGTGACCTCGGGAGCCTCCGGTTTGGAATAGAGCCGGCGCATCAGCGGCGCGAGCGCGAACAGACCAGCCACCAGCAGAAGAGAAATCACAAAGGCAATCGTCCCGGCGTAGAGATCCGGTGGATGGAAGAACGCGGTCGTCCGGTGCGCCGCCATCAGCAGCAGCGCAACAGAAATCATAATCCATGCGGGCGCGTTGCGGGAAAGCCTCATCAGACGGAAGGCGAGAAACGCCGCGCAAAACTGCAACAGCATCGATGCCATAAGCATCGCGGGAAGAACAAATTGTGAAACTGCATTCATTTGCGCCTTTGAGTGTTGCAGACTACCCGAGGCGTAAACCATCCGCAAGACGTTTCAAATGAATGCGCCGCTAGGACGGCTCGCCGGCCTGAAGCACCTCCGAAAGGGGCAGCCTCTGCTCGCGAACAAAACAGGTCGCGTGGTACAGCAGTTCGCCGCCGTCCGTCAGCCCCAGCTTCTCGCGAATCCGCTCACGATACGTTCCGATTGTTTTTACGTTCACCTTGAGCATGTCGGCAATCCGCTTGGGCATATGCCCGTGTCCGGTCAGACAAAACACCTCGTACTCTCGATGCGAAAGCCGTTCAAGAGGCGACTCCTTTTTCCGGGCGCGCAGGCCGGACTCTGCGGAGAGCTTTTTGCGCAGGGCCGGGCTTAAATAGACCTTACCTTCCGTGATCGCTTCCACGGCTTTCAGCAGATTCTCGCCGGGCTCATCCACTGAAATATACCCAGAGGCCCCGGCGCAGATCGCCCGATCCGCATAAAGATGGTCGTGATGCAGATAAGAAAAAGCCAGCAGCCCAATCGCCGGAAACTGCCGGCGGATCAGACGCAGCAAGGACATGCCGCCGCAATGCCGCATGGAAATGTTCAGAATAATCACATCCGGACGGATCTGCTCGGTCTGCTTCAGGGCCTCTTCACTGGTTGCCTCTTCGAAAACCTCAAGGCCCGGACTTTGCCGCAACCCTTCCGCGAACAATGTTCTGCAAAGATGAAAATCATCGACCAGCAGAATTCTCTTTCCACCATTCATAAAAAAACCTCCCGCCTATCTCGGGTTTCCCGATTATCCGGACAATAAAAGCAGTCGCTGGATTTTAAAAGATAAAAAAGAATTGATGCTATTAGAATCAGAGAAGCTGCCCGCCCCCTGGTTCAAGCCGGGCTCACCGTGCTTTTTTCCATGGTTTGGAAGAAAGTGCTTGTGCGGAACCGAATAAAGTCTATCTTCTGCCCTTCGCAAATAACTGCGGGGTGGAGCAGTCTGGTAGCTCGTCAGGCTCATAACCTGAAGGTCCTGGGTTCAAATCCCAGCCCCGCTACCA
>CAIKWE010000004.1 GCA_903831085.1 uncultured Verrucomicrobiota bacterium
AAATGCCGACTTTCTCAACCAGTTCAAACGGCTGACGAACAACCATCTTGGATGTTTCGCGACCAAAATATTCATCAAGAGTTTTGTGGTTGACGGTAAATGTTCCTACACCCGGCTTGAGCCAAACACGAGCAATTGAAGTTTTGCGCTTGCCTGTTCCATAATAACTTACTGCGGCCATATCGTTTTCTCCTTAGTGAATATTAAAGTGCCAGATTTTTAGGCAGCTGCGCTGCGTGTGGATGACTTGGTCCCGCATATATTTTAAGCTTGCTGAGCATGGCCCGGGCAAGTTTATTCTTGGGGAGCATCCCTTTGACAGCTTTTTTGATGAGTTCTTCCGGTTTTTTTTCCAGAAGTTTACCGGCGGAAATCTCTTTCAGGCCACCGACGTAACCAGAGTGGCTGTAATAGATTTTGTCGGCTAACTTACGACCGGTCAGGGCTATTTTTTCGGCGTTTACAACGATCACAAAATCGCCTGTGTCAACACTTGGTGTGTATAACGCTTTGTTCTTCCCACGCAGAACGTTGGCTATCTGAGTTGAAAGACGGCCCAGAACGGCATCCTGTGCATCAACAATGTACCATTCACGCTTCACATCTACTAGTTTCGCAACTTCTGTTCTCATAAATTCCCCACCCACAGTACAACCTGTACGCGAATACAGGCCAAGATTTTTTTGAAGAGGTGTAACTTACTGAAAGTGTGAGTTCGTGTCAAGGAAAAAAAATTCAGGGCAATAAATTAATCGGATCAATGTTGTAACGGAGCGGATTTCATGATACAACCGCGCGGCAATTATCATTTTTTTCGGAGTTGGTACTATGGAAATGACGGTAACCGATGTCGAGTATGTGGCGCGCCTGGCCCGACTTGAACTCAGTCTTAAAGAAAAAGAGCTGTTTGCCGGCCAGATGGGCGCAATTCTTGGCTATGTAGAAAAACTGAAAGGGCTTAATACCGACGGGATTGTGCCGACCTCTCACGCCGTACCAATGGAAAATTCGTTCCGTGAGGATATCGCATCTCCATCAATCGGCCTTGAGAAAGCTTTAGCAAACGCGCCTGATCGTGCAGGTTCCTTTTTTGCCGTGCCAAAAGTTATTGAATAGATTCAGGGGATACAAAAACATGAGCATTTTTAACATGACCATCCACGAACTGCACAGCGCACTGAAGGGGAAACAGATTTCTTCTCTTGAGGCCACTTCAGCCATGCTGGAGCGCATTGAAGCGGTTGAGCCTCACATCGGCTCTTTTATTACGGTGACGTCCGAACAGGCAGTGGCTGCGGCAAAAACGGCCGACCAACTGATTGCGCGGGGAGAGTGCGATCTATTGACCGGCATCCCACTGGCAATCAAGGATATTTTCCTGACGGAAGGGATTCGCACTACCTGCGGCTCACGTATTCTGCACAACTTTATCCCCCCCTACAGCGCCACCTCCTGGGAAAAACTTCGCGACCGCGGAGCAGTATTGCTCGGCAAACTTAATCAGGATGAATTTGCCATGGGCTCCTCAAACGAATCCAGCGCGTATGGCGTCACCCGTAATCCATGGGATACAACCTGCATTCCGGGGGGATCGTCAGGTGGTTCGGCGGCGGCAGTTGCCGCCAGGCAGGCGATTGCAACCCTTGGCACTGACACCGGAGGCTCCATCCGGCAGCCGGCTTCGCACTGCGGCTGCGTCGGCCTGAAACCGACGTACGGACGGGTTTCCCGCTACGGCGTTATCGCCTATGCTTCTTCACTGGATCAGGTCGGACCCCTGACACGCGACGTGGCCGACTGCGCAGTCATGCTGGGGGCGCTTGCGGGACACGACCCCAAAGATTCCACCAGTGTGGATACACCTGTGCCGGACTATTCCGCCTCGCTGCCGCAGGGTGTAAAGGGTCTGAGGATCGGCCTTCCGAAAGAGTACTTTATCGACGGCCTCAACCCGGATGTGCAAAAAGCAATGAACGCAGCCATTGAGACCTACCGGCGCCTCGGCGCGGAATTTGTTGACATTTCGCTGCCGCATACCGACTACGCGGTGGCGACCTATTATCTGATTGCCACAGCTGAAGCCAGCTCCAACCTGGCCCGCTACGACGGGGTCCGTTTCGGCCATCGTGCGGAAGCGGAAGGACTGCTGGAAATGTACACCAGGAGCCGCAGCGAAGGTTTCGGCAGTGAAGTCAAGCGCCGCATCATGCTCGGCACCTATGCGCTGTCATCCGGCTATTACGACGCCTACTACGTCAAGGCCCAGAAAGTGCGCACCCTGATAATGAATGA
>CAIKWE010000005.1 GCA_903831085.1 uncultured Verrucomicrobiota bacterium
CCGGACCCACACCAACCGTGTCGGTTTCGAAAGTCGCATTGACCAATACCGCAGAATACCCCGCCCCGGCCGCCAGAAGCACAGCCATCAATATGATCTGTATCTTTTTCATCTTTATTACCTTTCTTATTTGTTTCCCAACTAAAACTAAATCCTCCCCAGACCTATGTTCGGTTTATACGCTTGTCCCGCCTTTCGGTCAATTAATTTTCATGATATTTCGCAGGCAAAGTAAGCCGCACCCCGACAGGCTAAAGCGATCCACTTGCCATTCGATTTTGGCCTTATTTTGCCCGCAAATGGGCGCAACCGATCCCAAGAGTTGGAAAATCGCCCGCCTTCGCGAGTGGCTGCGGCCTGGCACACAGAAAAGGTTCCAAGGGCTGGAAAAACCGTCCCGCAAAACGCGCGGAAGAGGCCAGAAGGTTCCAACCATTGGAAATCGGGGCTCATCGAACCACAGGATATTAGAGCATTACAGCATCTCGATGCTGAAATGGCGGGACGGCTTCCACGCCGTCCGTTATTAAAAACGGCTCACGGGTTGAACCGCGCCCTCCAAAGCCGGTCTAGCGGCATCCTCGATCGTTAATTGCTCTAAAGAAGTCTGCGCGCAGGACACAAAAAACCCGCCCTAGAATTTCAGGGCGGGTTTTCGTCGTTCTATCGAACTGTTACTGCATCCGAACCCTGATCTGATAGTGGTTCAATCTGCCGTCCGGAGCCGTGTTGGTGTAGCTGCCGGTTGCATTGTTCGTTGCATACGAGAGGTTATCCTGTTTCAACGCGAACCCTTTCACCAGGTTCGTCGACGAGTATACCGAATAGATCCGGTTCGTCTGCGCGGTCCAGGTGATCACGTTGAGGTTGGAACGGAACGTCGTCTGAGCCGCCTTGAGGACGGAGGCCGCATTGTTCGGAAGGGTTCCGGCAATGTATTCCTGCCAGGTCTTCACCCCGTCACCGTCCTGGTCCGCAAGGGCGCAGGCGTTGTAATCATTGGTCGTGAAGTAGCCCGCCAGCCATGAGTACGGCACCGGCGCTGGGACGTTGGTGGTTACCTGCTCCACGAAGGTCACCGTCACTGTTCCTGCCGCCTGCACGTTGCTCCAGATGTAGTTGTAGTTGGTGCTGAGGTTATTAAACGTCACGCCAGCGCTTCCTCCGTTGGTGGTCAGCGTCGAGATCCGGTAGTAATTGTTCGCTGTGATCACGAAGTTCGTGCTGTTTCCGGCCAGCACGCTTGCACTCGCCGGCGTAATCGTTCCGTTGCCTCCCGACACAGTGGCTGTCAGCGTGTGATTCGCGCCTGCGGGTTGAAAATTCGCGAGCAGATTGACGTTCTGTGCAGGCATAGTCACCCAGGTATTCGAGGCGGTGACACTGTCCACAACCTGTGTGTCGCCGGACCAGGACGTAAAGGAATCGCCTGGAACCACATCCGCGGTGATCCACACCCGCGCTCCGTAGGTGTAAAAACCGTCGCCGTTACCGGCGTTGACCACCAGTTCGTAATAGACGTCCGCATACGCCGCGGTCAGGCTGACCGGATTGGTCGTCATGGTAAACGTGGTGCTCACCGTGTTGCTGGACAGCACAAGGAGATTGGTGTCCCCGACGAGCCACGCGGTAAAGACCTTTCCGGTCACGCTGCTCGCCGTAGCCGTCACCACCGCGTTGTTGGTATACAACCCGCCGGCTGGCGAAAGCGAGCCGCTGACAACCGTCACGCGGTAATTGTACGACGCCGTCACGGAGATATCCTGCACCGGCAAGGTCACCGTGGTGTTCGAGGCGGTGACATTGGCCACACACTGTGTGTCGCCGGTCCACGCCCGGAGAGCAACCCCTTCTCTTGCATCGGTCGCCGCGATCGACGCCACATATCCGGCGTAGTTCGTCACGCTGCCGGTTGCGTTGCCTTTAACCGTCAGGATCACATCCGTATAGGTCGCGGTCAGGGTGACATTCGTCCCCGGCATGGTCACCGTAGTGTCCGCAGCACTAGCGTTGGCTACATACTGCGTATCCCCGATCCATGTCAGGAAGCTTCTCGATGCGGAATTCGCCGAGATCGCCACCTTCTGTCCGTTGGTGTACAGACCGCCGTTGTCGCCGCCGATCACTCTCAGCGCGTACAGCGACTCAGACCACGGCTCTTTCGAGACCACGATGTCGTCGACGATGTAATCCAGTGCGTCGTTCGTTTTGGTCGAAGAGAATCCGAACTTCCCGAGGTTGCCTTCGGAGGCCGCGATCGTCTGTCCCGCCGCATTCGTCAGGCTCAGGTTCATCGGCGCGTATGAATTCGTGCCGAACGGAACCACTGCGCCATTCAGCCAGTAGGCCACCGAATTCGCCGGCAGACTGTAGACCGTGCCGTTCACCATGTAGTTGACAGCTGTCGAATTGTAATCATTCGCGAAGATGGTCATGGTGTTCTTCTTGAGGGCCACCAGCGGGTTGTTGTTATTGCTGATCGCGTCAACGGAATTAGTCGTCGGCGAGGAGACGAAGCCCGCCGTGCCGTTATTGCACAGGCGCGCTTCTGTCCAGCGTTGCGAAGCCGAACCCAGCCACTTGCTGGAACTGCCGGTGTTTTCCCCGAAAGCGACCGTCATGTAATCCCCGCTGGTTCCGCCAAGATCCTTCCAGGAGAAGGCAAAACTGGCCTTGGCCGCGGAAAGGCCCGGGCTGCCCGCAATATTGTACTCCAGGCCCATACTCGTATTTTGGTCGTTGTCCAGCAGTTCAACGGCCTGTCCCGTTCCGGCGGTATTCGTGATGCCGCCAACCACCAGAACATTGGTGGAGACGATCGGGCTGTCGTTCGTCGGCGCTGTGCCGAGCGTATCGTTTTCGAAGCGCTGAACCAGCCCGAGCAGTCTGTACGTCGAAGTCAAAGTGACCGCATTGGTCGACATCGTTACGATGGCGCTCGGAGCGAAGATGCTGCTGTTGACGCTGACTCTGGCCACAGACTGGGAATCGCCGATCCACTGATCAAAGAAATATCCCGCCGGCGCGTTGGTGGCTGTGATTCCCACCTGCTGTCTGTTGGTGGCCGTCGTGCTACCGGATCCGCCGTTGACCGTCAGGCTGTAGCCGTACGTCGCCGTCAAGGTGATATCGTAATTGGGTATGGTCACGGTGGTGCTGGCTGTGTTGCTGGCGATGGCGCTTGTATCGCCGGCCCACGCTAAAAAGACCCCGCCAGCTACACTGTTCGCCGAGATCTGCACACTATTTCCGCTGGTGTAGGTCCCGCCGCCCGTGCCGCTGACAACCGTCAGGACGGTGTTGTTATAGGTCGCAGTCAGGGTGACACCCGATGCGGGCATGGTGACCGTGGTGTTCGCCACGTTGGCGCCAGACAAAGCCCCCACATCTCCGATCCATCCCACAAAGGTTCTGCCTGGAATCACATTCGCCTTGATCGCCACCTGCTGTCCGTTGGTGTACAGACCGCTGCTGCCGCCGTTGTTGACGACCAGCGTATACACCGAGTTCGTGTCCATTTCGCCGGCGCGGACATCGTCGATGATGTAATCCAGCCCGTAATCCGTCGAGCTGGAAGCGAAGCCGAACTTCCCGAAGTTGTTTTCGGAGGCTCCAAGCACAGCCACCCCGTTCGTGTCGGTTGAATCGATCGAGATGTACTTGGCTCCAACGTTAAACGTCATCAGTTTGCCGTTCAGCCAGTAGGCCACCGAATTGGTTCCCAAGGTGTACGGCGTGCCGTTCACCGTGTAGGTGGCCGATGTCGAATCGGAATCATTCGCGAAGATGGTCATGGTGTTCGCCACGCCCTTTATCAGCGCGGTGCTTTGGTCTTCATTCGCGCTGCCGACCGTTGTGGCAAAGTCAATCGCGCCCCTGTCCAGCAGACGCGCTTCTGTCCAGCGGGCCGAGGCCGAACCCAGCGAGCGGGCCCCGTTATATGCTCCGAAAGCAGCCGCTATGGCGTTTGACTGATCGCGGCTCAGGTTCTTCCAGGCAAACGCGAAGCTGGCTTTGGCCGCGGAAATACCGCCAGCCGTGGTGAAATTATACTCAAGACCCAGAGCGTTCGCGGAGTTATCCAGCATCTCAACCGCCTGACCCGTTCCGGCTGTGTTCGCGGCGCTGTTAACCACCAGAATCGTGTTCGTTGGCGCGAACTGCGTGGTCGTCAGCGGACTGCCGATGGCCGGCGGGAGGCCCGCGGTTTCGTCTTCGAAATCGTGGAAAAGTCCGGCATACTGCGCCGTCACGATGGAGTCCTTGCTGGGCATGGTTATCGTGGTGCTTGCGGATTTGACGTTGGCCACAGTTGCCACATCGCCGATCCACTGGGTGTATTTCTGCCCAGCCGGCGCAGCATCGGCCCCGATCGCCACCACTTCGCCTTGGGTGTACGAACCGCTGCCGGTGCCGTTGACAACCGTCAAGATGAACCGGTCATAGTTCGCGGTCAGGGTGATAGGCGTCGCCGGCATATTGACCGTGGTGACCGCGGAATTGGGATCGGTCAGATACTGCGTATCGCCGGTCCACATGAGGAAGTTTTTGTTCGTGAATGCTTGCGCCGAGATCGTCACCTGCTGTCCGTTCGTGTACAAGCCCATGCCGTTGCCGCTGACGACGGACAACGAGTACAGTGCCGCAGTCGTGTTAAGCTCTTCGGCCCCGAAATTGTCGATGACGTAATCGATCAGGAGGTCGCCCGAACCGGTGCCGAAGCCGTACTTCCCGAGATTGCCCGAGGTGGTTCCGATCGTACCGCCGCCAGCCGGAATCTCCGCTATATCCAGCGACGTGCTTTCCATTCCGTTACTGAAGGTCAGCATCTTGCCGTCAAGCCAGTAGGCGACCGAATTGGCTGCCAGGGTGATGTTCGAGCCGTTCACCGTGTAGGAGACCGTCTGCGAATCATAGTCGTTCGCGAAAACGTTCATCGTGTGCGACTCGCCGGAGACCAGCTGGACGCCGCCGCCGTCCGGGGTGATGGTTTTGGTGTTTGCGGAGACGATGATCGTTCCGTTGTCGTACAGGCGCAGGTCCTGCCAGCGGCCTGCGGTCGAGGACATCGATCTGCCATCGCCGTATCCTGCAAAAGAGGCGATCATACTGCTTGCTCCAACGCCGCCTATATTGTTCCAGGCGAACGAGAATCTGGCGCTGGCCGCGGAAAAGCCGTTGGTCGTCGGGGTGATGTTGTATTCCAAAGCGGCGCCGTTGGCGATGGAGTCGTCAAAGATCTCAACCGCTTTGCCCGTTCCGGCCGTATTGGTGGTGCCGGTGACCACATGAGAAAAGTTCGTGGCCGTCATGGAAGGCAGTCCCGGAAAGCCGATCGACGGTGCGCCGCCAAGGTTTGGTTCGTCTTCAAAATCATGGAAAAATCCGGAATACGTTGCCACTACCGCGATGTCCGCCGCCGGTACGGTTACTGTGGTGGTCGCGGACGTGACGTTGGCCACAGCCGACACATCGCCGATCCACCGGTTAAATTTCTGCCAGGAGTTCGCCGGGGCATTGGCCGAGATCCCCACCTGCTGTCCGTTGGTGTACGCACCGCCGCCGGTACCGCTGGTAACTGTCAAGAGGGTCTTGTCATAGGTCGCGTTCAGGATGATATCCCGGGCGGGCATGGGAAACGTGGTGCTCGCCGTGTTGCTGACCAAAACGCTCGTATCCCCGGTCCACGCGACAAAGTTTCTGCCATTGGTGGAAGTCGCCGTGATCGTTACCATCGTTCCGTTGGTGTTGAGCCCGGAGCCGCTTCCTTTGCCAACCGTCAGGCCGTACTTCGGCGTAATCGCAACATTCACGTCTGAAATCATAATGTTATCAATGTTGTAAAAACAACCGAACACTGAGGTGCCCGACCCGAATCCGATCCTGGCGAGGCCGTTCGACGTGGCACTGAGACCGCCTCCGCTACCGTTCAGGGCGGCGCCGGTGGTAAGGCGCACACCATCCAGCCAGCCGTCAAAGGTATTTCCCAACAGAACGTTGGTTGCTGCGTTATTGTTCGGATCGGTGTATGTGATGGAGTTGAGCGTATCGTTCGCGAAAATGCTCACCCGGTGCACGGTGCCCGAGGCTAGACCAGTTTGGCGGTTGGCGAGGCCGTTGTTGCCGTTGTAAAAAGCGACCGAGCCGCCGCCTTCAAGCCGAATCGAGGCATAACGAGATGCGGAGCCGCCCGGGTTCCCGTTGGTCGGGCAGATCGCGGCGTTTATAAATTCAGCGGTGCTGGCATCCGTCCTTAACGGGGAAAACTGGAAGTCGAACCGCATCGAAGACAAGGCGGGGGGGTTGGAGGGGGTGGCGGAGGGGTCGATGGGAAAAGCGTCCCAGCTCGTCTGGACGCTTTGCACGATGTCGTTGTCAATAAACTCAAGCGCTTTGCCTGAGTTGATGAAAGAGTTGCTAACCACAAAAGCATGCGCGGTTGCTGTGGGAGCGAAATTGGTCGAATTGCCGCCCGGACCGGAGTACGAGCACACCGGATTGGTGCCGACGATATCGCTCTCGAAATTTACGCTCACATAGATATTCGTTCCTGATTCGGCGAAACTCGAAACAGCTGCCAGAAGTAGCGCCAGCATGATTACTTTGATCTTCTTCATAAACATGACCTTTCCTTTTGTCCCTATTGAGTTCAAATCTTTTCCCCACCAGCACCAATACTTGTATCACGGTCGGGGTCTCGATTCAAGCAAAACCTTTTGTGTTTAATTTTTATTAGTCAGCCGCCCCCCGACAGGGGAAAGCAAACTGCTCACCATCTGGGGTTTGAGAAAATTATCGATGAGAGAATGGATGGGGATTTTGCAGAAGGAAACGAAGATTCCGAGGGTTGGAATCCCGGCCACAGAATATAAATCCCTTGGGTGCTGACGGCGTCCGCACCGAAAAAAGCCGCGCCCCCTGGGCGCGGCTGCAGGAAATTTCAATGTCCGGCGGCTTAAGGAATCGGTGTGACGGCGATGTCGTCGAACACAAAGTCCACGCCGACCGTGCCGCTGTTGGAAGAGAACCCGATCCGGCCGAAATTTTTGTCTGTGCCGATGACTTCTTTATCCAGAGCGACCGTGGCAATCAGTTTGCCATTCAGCCAGTAATCCACCGAATCGCCCTTCAGCGTCTGCGTGCCGTCCAGATCGTAATTGGTCGGCTCCGCGGTGTCGTTCACAACCATCACCAGTTTGTTGGCTGCGCCGAGGGAATTAAACGTGCGGTCTTTCTGTCCGGTCGTGGATCCGTCCAGAGCGACTCTCATCGCATTTTTCGAATACAGCCGCACTTCGTTCAGGCGGGTTGCTGCGGAGTTCAGCTTGGAATCGAAGGCGCCCGTTCCAACGGCGATATAACCCTTGCCGTCGGCGGACTTGCTGATGCAGGAAAAATTGACGCTGGCCATGAATTTGGAAACCTGCGAAGCGGCGTCGGGAACAAAGTTATATTCCAGCGTTGCGCCTGCCGTGGCGCTGTTATCAATGAAACTGACTCCCTTGCCCTCTCCGGCTTTGTTCGACGCGGCGTCAATCACCTTGATCCCGATGTCGTCGGCGGGAGTCGCCGGGCTGACCTTGTCCGCCTTCGGCGCGGCGCCCACGGTGTCGTTTTCAAAATTTACGGTGAGCGGTGCGGAATAGCCCGACAGAACCGCTAGTAAAACTGTCGTCAATATGATCTGTATCTTCTTCATAACCGTTCCCCTTCTGTTTGTTTCCCACTCCCCACGTAAGCCACACCCTACAAGATGCTGTCGTTAGTTTTACAACAAACCAAACGCTCTTGTCGATTATTTCTCAGCTCCACTTCCGGGGCCATCCGCCGTCGCAGGAAGCTATGGCGCGACAGGCCGACCCCGGCTACAACAAGAAAACCGCGCCCAACGGACGCGGCTACAGGAAAATTGCTTCCTTATTCTGTGGGTGCGGCCGGTGGCCGCGCCGAATTCTGTGGTTCGCTGCCAAGCGGCACTTCCGCTGGGCCTCCGGCTCCCCACACTTTTTCGTGGTGCGTGGCATACTTGTCCGCCAGTTCCGTGTAGATGGAGCCCCGCCGCTGAGATTCGGTGGTGACAGCCAGCACCGCTCCCGCGCCTAGACGGTCTTTAAGCTGGGCCAGATACAGGCTGCGCGGCGCGACGTGGGTTCCCTGAGATTCCCACCAGCCGTCCGGCATTTCTTTGAGAAGTCCGGCAGCCTTTTCGCCGATATGCCCGATCGCATAATTCGTCGCCGCAGGCGGACTTTGAACGCTCAGTTTTCCTTCGGTGTTCCAGGCCACAAAATTTCCGGCCGTCCATCCGTGTCCGGAGCCCAGCCAGGCCCGGTTGATAATCGCCAGATTTCCTGAAAAATTATCGTACAGACCGCCGGTGGACCAGCGGTGATGCGGTTCCGACGAGTTGTAATTCTGCACCGTTAGACAGTCCAGAAAAACATCTGGCCCCGGAACCCGGCTGTCAAACACACAGGCATGGCGGGCGCCTTCGGTGTAGCACCGCTGGATCAGGCTCTGCTGTCCGACCATCTTAAACGCGTAACGCCGCCCGCCGTCCACGAGAGACACCGGGTCAAGGTAGGCGCAGTCCTGAACGGTGATCCATTGCGCGGGCCGTTCGATGAGAACCAGCCTGTCCAGATGAACCCCGATGACGTCGCGAACCCAGCCGTTCTTAGCTCCGTCAAACTGGATCGCCGTCTCACATTTTTTTTCATCGCTGTAGTGCCCGCCCGTCACAACCGACGGATCGAATTCCGAAACCACGCGCAGGTTTTCCACGCCAACTTTGTCCGTCCGCGAATCTGCATATTTGTAAACCTCGCCGCCGCCCCATTTTTCATCAATGGCGCAGACGATGGGCACATCGAGGGTGATTTTGTTTTCTTCGATCGCGGTGATCACCCGGTTATAGCCGACCTGGTATTGTTTAGCCTCCCAGTTTTTGGTGTTCCCTGGATCGCCGGGACGTTTGGGAATGTCGTCCATGCCGATCTCATGAATCCACGCCTCATTCGCTATGCGCAGAACAACAACGAAATCTCCGGCCTTGAAGCCGTCCGCAGACTTGAGAGAAAGCGTGCGGGTTCCAACGGGAACGTAGCTGTCTGTGATCTTCACGCGGGTTTTGGCATTCTCAACCCCCTTAGTCACGCCGAGCTGAATCAGGGCCCGCTTGTTCTTGCCCGTGGCGAAAAGCACGGTTCCGTCTTTTCGGTTGCCTTCGCCCCGCAAAACAACGCCGCTGCTGGAAACTTTCAATGTTCCGGCAACCGGATAGACTCCCTTTTTCAGCAGAAGCGCGCCGCGGAATCCGGTGGTGTCCGGCGGCAGGCCGGAGATTTCATCGAGGGCCGCCTGAATGCGCGCCGTATCATCATCCGCTCCGCTCGCCGGCTCAAGAGTCAGTTTAACCGGCACGTCCGGCAGCGCGATTCCGCCGCCTTGATAACCGCACTGGGAAAAGTCGGGAATGGTGTTGCCCTGTTCGTCGGCCGCATAAACGAGTTTACCGTCCGCGCCGGGATAAACTTTTTGACTGACCGGCTCGCCGGCCCGAATCATACCGCCGCACATCAAGACGGCCGCGATCACGGCAAAATATTTCCATCTGATCATTTTCCAACTCCTTTTTAGAGAACCCATCATCACAAATCGGTTTTTATTGCCGCGCCCACCGGACGCGGCTACAGAAAATTCAATTCCTTATTCTGTGGGTACGGCCGGGCTCCGGTGAGTTTTACCGAACCGTGGCCGCGCCTAAGTTCCGCGATCACCCTTCGACGTAGCTCAGGCCGGGCGGATCGCGGCTACAGAAAAAACCCTTAGTTCCGGCTGTCCACAAAGGCGGCGGAAGCGCGCAGGTCCTGTGCGCCGCTGCGCGGTTCCGACGATTGGAAAAGAACTTTCCCGTTCCGCCGCACAAAAGTCGCCTCGCGCACTGCAAGCTGCCGGGCACCCTTTTTATCGGTGCGAATCCAGAAAAATGTGGCGTCGGTTTCCAAACCTTGGAAAACAGCCTTCTCCGGACGCGGCTGGACTAAAAACAAATCTGTTGCGTCCGTGCCAGTCACCGTCGCCCAGACCTGACTGCCTTCGCGAACCGAAGAAACCACCGGCACTCCTTTTTCTGTCTTGGAAGGAAACAGCACCTGCAGAAACGTCATTTCCATTCCGGAAGCTTTCGCCATGATGTACGGGAACGGCGCGTAATCGCCTTTCAGATAAGTGAGTTCGCCCACTTCATCTTTGATCGAAAGCTCCGGGTCCGATCCGAATATCCACGTGTGCAGCTGAGCGGCCGATCCGTAAACATCCTGGGAATAATTCCACCGGCGGTATTCGTTGGTTCCGGAAATCGTTCCGCGTCCGCCGTGCAGATACAGCACCGCCGGTGCCGCGACGGGCGATGTCACGATGTCCGCCACCACAAAATAAGATTGGCCGGGAAAGGCGACCGCGCGGCGCAGCAGGCCGCCTTTCGGATAAGGCGCATCCTTTTCTTCAAAATCAAAAAAGGCGGTGTCCATGCGATAGCGCGACACCGGCGTGACGCTTTCCGCCACATCCTGCGGCGGTGCGCCGTTCAGTGTAATGACATTGTGCGCCGGAGCTTTGTTGTACCAGGTCTTGCGCAGCTCATCGGTGTAGCTTCCCCGGCTGTAGCCGCCGTCGCTGGCCATCATCTGGTTCTCAGCAAACAAAATAAAACTCAGGTGCTCGGCGTGCTGATGGTTGTCCGCCTCGGCCACACCTTGAAAAAGCAGATAGCGCGCGGACGGGTCGCCAGACTTCCACGTATTGCGGAACGTCGTCTGTCCGCCTTTCAAAAAGACCGTCGGCGAACAGTCTGGCGGAGTCGATTTGATCGCCGGATCGTAAGTCAAATATTCATCCAGCGGAAGTGCGTAGTCCATGGAGGCGCCCGTGTAATTATAGCCGCCGTTTTTCACGCTGGTATCGAACGGTGTCATGTCGGTCGTCTTGTAGCCCCACATCAGCACTTCGGACAGCGGCGCCGAGGAATGGAGCCAAGTAGTGCTCTTGCGGTAAGCGGCGGCGGTCATGTGGCCGGGGAATGGACGGATATAGGAGTCTTCGATATTCGGCAACCAGCCTTTGTTGTTGCGCGCCGCGATGCCCCACTCCATCAGCGGCTGATAATCCTTAAACTGATTCACGCCGGACACGTTCAAATAGTGATGCATGAAGGGAACAAAATTGATCCAGCTGAAGGTCATGTAGTGCGAGCCTTCGCGATAGATCCCGTCGGAGCTGAAAAAATAACGCGTGTTCTCATTGGCCGCCTTCAGCGCCGCGCCCAGCCAGCTACGGGCTTTCGGCTCGGACGACAAGGCCAGCGCCATACTGCCGGCGCCCCAGGCGGGTTTCGACAGGTGGTTGTGCGGACTGTTCGCCCAGTTGTAAAGATTCGTCGCGACCCGTTCCGCTTCCGCCGCCAGATTCGTGCGAATCGCCTGGTCGGCCTGCGGCGTCAGAAACGGCTGAACCCAGTCGTAGGCGGCGGCATAATTCTGCAGCCACGTGCCCATATAAATTTCATCAACCGGCCCGCTCTGCTCTTTCGGATCCAGACTCCGAATTGGACCGTCATAGGCGCGCTCCAGCGCTTTCGTTGCACGCTCCACATATCGGGCGCGAAGCTCCGGATCGTCCGTCATCCACGCCATAAACCCGGCGTACTTCGCAAGCTGAGACATCGATCCGTAGTATGTATGGATCACTTTGTTGTCGTCGCTGGCGGCGGGAACGTTCAGAAATTCCATGGTGAGAAGCGGGCTTTCCGTAATCTGCTTCCACAAGCTGGCGGCGATCGCGTCCTGATTTTTCAGCGCCCGCAACCGGGCAACGTCGGATTGTTTAAACCAAAGCGAGGGATGTGTTTCTTTTTCCGGAAGAACCGGAGCCGGGTCGCAGGTAAATCCCGTGTACGATTTGTAATCGGACTTCACCTTGCCCTGAGCGGCCGTCATAGCGGCCAGACAAACCAGCAGTATTATTTTTTTCATGCGCGATAGACTCCGCCATTAATATCCAGTGTCGCCCCCGAGATAAATCCGTCGTACTGCTCTGCCAGAAAGACGATCGCTCGCGCCACGTCGTCCGGCGTTCCGGCCCGTCCTAACGGAATCTGCGCAATCGTCGCATCCGCTGATTCTTTCGTTGTATGCGTATTGTGGAAACGCGTCCCGAGAATCAGGCCGGGAGCAACCGCGTTGACCCGGATACCTTTTCCGCCGAGCTCCGCCGCCAGGGAGCGTGTCCATGTCAGAACCGCGCCCTTGGTCATGGAGTAAACAAGGGAGCCGCCGTGCCCGCCGCAGCGACCCGCGAGCGAAGCAAGATTGATGACGCTGGCGCCGTCGGCGGCTTTCTCAAGCGCGGGCAGACAGGCTTGGGTCACATGGAGCATGGTGGTCATGTTCACATCAATGACCGTTTGCCAGAACTTGCTGTCGATTTCGCCCAGATATTTCCGGGCGATGATGCCGCCGACGTTGTTGACCAGGATATCGATCCCGCCGAGGAATTCGACCGCCTGGGCGACGCATGCATTTGTTTCGGACTCGTTCGTCAGGTCAGCTTTCCCGAAAGCGGCCCGCTGGCCTCGCGCCTCGGCCCGCGCCACAAGTTCTTTCGGCCCTTCTTCACCCATGAAGTAATGGATAAAGACATCGCACCCGGCATCAATCAGATGTTCGGCCACCGCTTTACCGATGCCTTGTTCCGCACCGGTGATGAACGCTTTTTTGTTAGCCAGCGAGCCCATTCAGCCTCCCGGCTCAGGCCTTTTCCTTCGTCTTGAACAGTGCGTATCCGACGATAACAATAAAGCCGCCGCAGAACACGAAGGATGCCCGTCCAATCATATTATTAGGGATAAGCGCTCCCAGCAGAATAAACGCGCCGAAAACGAAACTGAGGATCCCCAACAACCTGCGCTGCGCGCGGTCATTGCCAACCCCGACTTCCTTCTGGAAATCAATCGGCGTGTGCATGAGCGTGAAAAACCGATCCAGCCGGGCCTGATATGTCGCCGGGGTTTTGTTATAGAAGAGCTTCGTGAATACGAACCATGCGGTGCAGACCCCCGCGTTCGCCAAGATCCCGAAAAAGTAACGATAGTCCAGCACCTCTCTCGGACTCAGATCGCCGCTGAAACCGAACAGATTCCTGACCGAGACAGGATCCACGAATTTAGTCAGTGTGTAGGATACGACGAACCCGACCAGCACCGTGCTCCATCCTGACCAGGCCGGGGTTTTCTTGATCACCACGCCCAAGATCAATGGCATCGTGTAGGGCAGCGCGATCAGCCCGCTGAACAGGAGCATGACGTTAAATAAGTCCATGGCTTCCAGACTGCTGATAAAGAGAGCGATCAAAATAATCGCCACGCCGAAGATCGCCGAAACCACACGGCCCGCCATCAGCAAATGCCGCTCTGTGGGCGATTTTACGACCCGCTGGTAAAAACTGCGGATAAAAATCCCCGCATTCCGGTTCAGGCCGGCATCCATTGACGAAATGGTCGCCGAAAACAATCCGCACACCAACAGACCCATCATGCCGACCGGCAGCACCTTCTGCGCCGCGACAATATACGCGGCCTCTGACGCATGTTTCAACGCCGGGAACTGCGCCGCGATATCCGGAGAGAACACCCGCGCGGCCATCGGCGGAATAAACCACAGGATCGGGCCCACGACCATCAGTATGCTCGCCATCAACGCCGCTTTGCGGGCCTGATGTCCGTCTTTCACACCGAGATACCGATACGCTTCCTGCATGTTGTTCAATTGGAGGCACTGCTTCACAAAGGTCGCAATAATCCAGAAATAAACAATCTGCGGACGCGCCCCTTCTGTCCAATTGAAGTGGCTGCTCGGCACCTTGGCAATAAATCCGGAAAGCCCGCCGATATCCGGGTGGAGAAGAACCAGCACCGGCACAACAATGGAAACCATCATCAGGATCAGCATCATCACAAAATTACTGGCCGTAACCGCCCAGGCGCCGCCGGAAACGGACAGCACCAATACAACAATCCCGACCAGCCAGGTGGTGCTCGTTAAATCCAGCTTGAACACTGCCGCGGAAAAAATCACCAGCCCGTTCAGCCAAAGGGCCGCGTACACCAGACTCATCGGAACCTGCAGCCAGGTGAAAATCTGTTCATTCACCGGGCCAAAGCGTTCACGAACTGATTCAATGGCCGTCACCAGACGCATCTGTCGGAACCACGGCGCGAACCAGAGATAATTAATAAAAAATCCGAGTGCATTGGCGAAAAAGATGAGCGCCACCAGAGTTCCGTCCTGATACGCCTTGCTCGCCGCGCCCGTAAATGTCCAGGCACTGAACTGCGACATGAAGGCCGAGGCCCCGACCATCCACCAGAGCATCTTGGCGCCGCCGCAAAAATAGTCGCTGTCATTTTTGCTGAAGTGTTTGAAGATTGGCCCCATCGCCAGCAGGAAGACCAAAAAGAACCCGATGATCACATAGTCATATATCGTTAGCATAGTTTGCTCCTGTTTCGCTTTCTGTGATTGAACCGCTTGAAAGATGTTTTTATAATAAATATTAACTCAAATGCAAGCCGGTGTTTGCGCTAATAAAAAGTTCCAATCATTGGAAACCGCGCTCCACTTCCATTCTTGCACCGCGCCGGGAAGCAGCCACGTCTCGCCCGCCGCAATTGTCACCTCGCCGAACGCGCTCTTCAGCACGCCGGATCCCTTGCGTGCAATTAACACCGCTGGCTCACCGCCGGCCCAGTCTGCCGCGCCGGTTCCGGAAAACCGGCGAAGCCGGAAGAAGGCCTGATGCCGTTCATGAATGATTCGTTCTTCAACAAAGGTTTCTGCGCGCCGGAGCGTTTCGGGTTTTTGCAACAGACGCTCGCTGATCGCGGCGAGAGAATATTCAGAGTAGTCGAACATCGGTAGAACATCATCCAGTTCAAGCCCCATGAAACGCGCTTCTTGCGGCAGCACATGCCCGCCTGCGCTGAACTCGCAACGCACCACCCAGTCCGTGGGCTCCTGCAGTTCAATCATAAAAATTCCTTCGCCGATGGCGTGAGGAATCCCTGCGGGAACCATTAAACAGTCGCCGGGCTTCACAGGAATCTTTTCAAAACAGGCGTGCATGGCGGACAGATCCTGCTCGCGAATCATCCGCTCCCATTCCGCCTTGGATGGAGGATGCTGGAATCCGAGATACACATACGCATCATCCGTCCGGGTGGAGAGAATATACCAGCACTCCGTTTTGCCGGCGTTACCACCGAAATGCTGCCGGACAAATTCACGGTCGGGGTGAGCCTGCAGATGCAGTCGGACACTTGAGTCGAGCAGTTTGATCAGAACACCGGTTTGATCCGCCGCATTAACCGGCGGAGTTTGGTTTCCCCAGAACCATTCGGGATTCGCCGCAATCCATTCGGCCAAAACCTGTTCTTCGCCGTCTACCATCAGATGCGAAAGTCCCTCATCGGCCTTCTGCTGATTTTCGCCGTTGCGCGCCCGAACGGTGGATGCCAGCCAGTCCTCGGGAAAGTGATCGTCTTCTCCTCGCGGGCTTCCGCGAAACGCCCGTAGCTCTGCGCCGCCCGGGTAACTGCGCCACACATAATTTGGAGCAAATTGTAACGGTTCCGTCAGTTCGCTACCCATATAGCCATGTTTCCTTTTTAACGAATGGGATCCCGGGGCCAGAGCAACTGGAAGCGGTTCTTCTCAAGCTTTGCGTCATGAATCATCTCTTCGTACGCCGGTTCGTTATAAGCAATGCCGGCTCGGCGAAGCAAGTTTGCGAGTAATTCGTCGGGCTGTTTCACTTCCGTGATCTGCTGGCCCGGCCACTTTGTGCCGGTTTTAAAATAGGGCGCCATATAGTCGAGCGCGGCGCGCAGACAGCGACCGTCACTCGTCCGGTACGCGAACATATCCACGCCGACGGCCGGGCCGAACTCGGCCAGTGTAAACAGCGCCTCGAGATTAAAACACGAGTAACGGTAAGACCTCGTCCGCTCCAATTCGAGTGGCTGCCGGCCGTCCGGCTCAATCTGCGCGGCGATCAGTTCGAGTCCGAGCTCAACCGATTTACGCGCTTGCGCCTGATCGCCGACAAACAGCGCGTACGCCGCCGTCTGGGCGAGATACCAGCTCTCGTGATTATTCCCGGCCTTTGCTTCTTCGAGGCCGTTCTTGCTGGTCAGCATCCAGTCGAGATAGGCGCGGAACCACTCCTTCATTCCTTGTTGTAACTCCGCCGTCCATTCCGGCGAACCCTGAAGCCAGCCCATGGCTTGCGTAGCCACGATGAACGGCCGCGAATCGATAATTCCGATGCCGCGGCCCGTGTTGATTCCGGCAATCCCCTGCGCGTATTCGAGATGTGGATTCATCTTCGTCGCCGGATCGAGAAACCAGACTTTCAGCAGCGTGGCCGCCTTGGCGGCATACTGTTCGTTCCCGGTGAGGCGGTACGCCAGCGCCAGCGTCTGCACATCCGTGCACATACGCCCCATTGTGTCGTCATCGGTTCCTTCACGGCTCTGCGGATTCTTTTGCCCGTCGCGCCGGATATAGGGCAGTCCGTTGGATGAGGCCGGATCCGGCCACCAATAGGGGGCGATACTGAGAAAATCGTGCTTGTCTCCGCTGGGCGGCAGCAGACTCTTTTCCATTACGGAATGCGGCACGATCTGAAGCGCCTTATCCGCCTCGGTTTTCAATTGTTGCAGTGCGGGTTCGCTGCCGAGGCCTGCGGTCCAGACGGACAGCAGGAACGAAAGGATCGCCAACACCGTTCTTTTCCTTTGATGCCTTATCATCTTCCACTCCTTGGAAAACCTGCCGACGGTTTTCAGATCGACTAAAAAGCCGTGCTCAGATGAACACGGCTTGTCGGACGGCCCGAAGGCTCCGGCTTCAGACCTAGCAGCTCCCGGTGCGGCGGCATATGAAATCGCGCCGCCCGGGTTCGCCGGTTCAACCTTTTCTTATTCGAACGACCGGTCGCTGATGATTCGTCCGCTCGGTGCCACTTTGCTGGCCGTCACGAAAATCATCAGGTTGCGTTTAACCGTGCGGTTGCCTTCCGAGCGGAAGAGCCGCCCGATCAGCGGGATGCTTCCAAGCACCGGAACCCGGTCGCTGAAGGCCTCTTTCTTTTCGCCAATCATCCCGCCCATGACAACGGTCGATCCGCTGGCCACGGAGACTTCTGTTTTGACTTCGCGGCGGTTGAAGAGCGGAAGCCTTGCAATCACCGGATCATGCTCGAACTGCTGTCCGACACGATACTGATAGTAGGTGTAGGAGGTGTTTGACGGAGAAAGCTGGAACTGCTGCCAGCCGATAAGCTCCGTGATCTTCGGATTGATTGTCATCTGAATGTCGTCGCCCTTAATCGTCGGCTTTACGGTCATTTCAACACCCAGGATTTTTTCTTTAAAATCGGCATATTTTACGTGAACCATGGTCCCCTGCGACGAGCCTGCCTCGTACGATTCGGGATAGAAGTGCCGCTCGCCCACCGTGATGGTGGCCGGTTCACCGCTGAGGGTGACAATACTCGGCGCCGAAAGAACATCCGCCCCGGCGGTCTGGTCAAGAGCACTGATCACGTTGCTCACCATGTTTCCATTAATTTTTCCAGTCAGAGTAAGCTTCCCGGGGGTGCTGCTGAACTTGTCTTCCAGCCGGTTGACGTTGTAGTTGTCAATCCCGCTGCCCGTTCTCGCGCTCACTTCACCCAGCCCCAGATTTTTGGTCTGGTCAAACGGTACGGGGGTGCCCCGCAGTGCGCCAGAGAAAAGGTTTTGGCCGTCCTGCACCGACCAGTTTCCTTCGGCGGCACCACCGATAGCGTTTCCGTCTTTAACATCAGACCAGTTGAAACCAAGCTCCTGGAGCGCGCCTTCGTTAAACTCCACAAAGCGGGTTTCAATCTTCACCTGCTCAGCCGAAGCCTGCTGTTCCGCCTGTCCGAGATTCGTCAGAATACTTTCGACCGTCTTGAGGTTCTCCAGCGTGTTGCGCACAAAAAGTTTTTTTATTCCGGGACGGTAGATCGCCGAGGAGCCCTTGGGGAAGGTCACGAACGGAAATTTGCTTTCGATCTTCACCGGTTCCTGCACATCGGCCAGCCCGAGATTCTGCAACACTTTTCCTTCCAGCGGATAGTAGCGCATTTCCATGCCGCCCCAGGAGTCCGAGACCGCGCCCATGGCGGACTCTTCGGTCTTCAGATGACGGGTTTTGCGGATCTCCTGCAGGTAAAGTACTGCAAGTTTGTTTTTTGGATCCGCCGCCAGCACAGTTTTGAACCCGGCTTCGGCTTTGGCGCAATCACCCGCCACAAACTGCTCGCAACTCTTATCCAGCACGGCCGGCACATCAACCGGCGCGGCGGTCACGGTTACCGGTGCGGGTTCTGCGGCCACGACAGCCGGAGCAGGCTCCGCGACAGGCGCAGCCGCTTGTTTTTCCACTGCCGGCGCGGGTTCTGCGGCCGCGACCGCCGGCGCGGGCTCTGCGGCGGGCACGGTCGCCGCCGGTTTCACCCCTTGATAGGCGTTCAGTTCTTTCATAACCGACGGCGCGCCGTCTGACTGCTCCTGCGCACAGGTCATACCGACCGTCAGACCGACAACAATTAAAATTTGAATTACGTTTCTCATGTTCCGTTCTCCTTGCCTTAAATGAATTATTTGTTGAGGGCCACATCAGACTTGCGCTGACCGTCGTTTGCAACCTGACAGGCCGACACAAAAACCATGAGGTTGCGCTTGATACTGCGCTCGCCTTCGGAGCGGAAAAGCCGCCCGATCAGCGGGATGCTTCCAAGCACTGGAACTTTGTCTTTATAGGTTTCCAGCCGGTCATAGATCAAGCCGCCGAGCCCGACCGTGCTGCCGTCCGCCACGACCACGGTCGTCTTGATTTCACGCACACGGAAATAGGGCAACTGCCCGTTCACCGCATTCAGCGGGATGCCGAACTCGTTATGTTTCATCTTGCGACGCTCGTCGAAGTAATAGTTTTTGGGGACCGTTCCTGATGCTACCGCGCCGATCTGGCTATAGGGCATGTTCAAGTTTTTTTGTGCAGTCAACCACGAGTCAATGTTGCCGGTGGTGAGGGTCGTTACCATGGCATTATAAACCGAATAGCCCGCATCATATGCATATCCTCCACCCGCATTAAAAACTGCCATTGTGTCTACAATGGGATAGGAGCCTTTCAAGGATTGCTTGTCGGGATCGCCGCCGTTAATGGCAATCATGTTGGCCGCCGGGACGGCCTGATAGGTGTCGTAACCGAGCATGTCCACGATTTTCGGATTCAATTTGAGCCGGATCATGTTGTCCTTTTCAATTTCCGGCGTGACCTTGAAATTAACGCCCATCAGCTCGGTAGCCCATTTCTTGTGTTCAATATGAATGTTCACATCGGCGGAGTTGACGTCGAACGTTTTCGGAACCGCGCGGTCTTCGCCCACCCAGATTTCTGCGGGCTTGCCGTTGAGCGTGGTCAGGCTGGGAGCTGAAAGTGTGTCCGAGTCGCTGTTCTGCTCCAGCGCGCTAATCACCACGCTCAGCGGCAGCCAGCCCGTCTTGGTCAGCGCCATCGTGCCGGCTCCAAGATTTCCCCCGAAGGCTCCGGCCGCCGTACGCAATCCCGCGCTGAGTACGTCCGCAGATTGATTGTCGGGTATACTCCAGTTTACCGCATGTCCGGCCAGCTTCGTGCCGGTTCCGGGATTGAGTCCCTGCGCAGGAACATTTTCTAGTGCCCAGGTGAAACCCATCTGGTTGAGTGTGCTCTGGCTGACTTCGATAAACTTGGCTTTGATCTCGACCTGTCTGTAATCTTTTTCGGCGCTGTGATATTGCGACAGCGCGGATTCAAGCTGCAACAGGTTCTGCCGGGTGTTGCGCACCATCAGCCGGTTGCTGTCGGGCCAGAGATAGGCGCCGGTGTCCGCCGGAAAGTCCACGGATACAAAGAAAGAGGACACGTTGATGACGTCGCCGGTGGAATATCCGCCAGGAGTCATTTCGCCGACCAGAACCGGAGTTACCTTATACGAACGCAGCACGATCTCGTTCGGTGCGCCCCACGCCCCGGCCACGTCGCCAAGCATATCCTGCCGGGCCGCTTCCTGCGGGGTGTCGCCTTTGAAGGCCGACGCGATACCGTGCGCCGTGTTGCGCAACTCATCGCCGGTATAATAAATCGTCTCCCCAACGGCTTTCACCGTATCCGCCGGAATCTCTTTGACAGCCTTGACGGCCGCTTCGAGAGCGACATCACTCTCATCCGGCAGTCCCGTCGGAGATGTGATCACCACTTCAGCCTGCGCGTACAGTCCGAACGCCATTGCGACCGCTGTGAGCCAAACGATTCTCTTCTTCATCCTCTGCTCCTTGCTTTATGTGTCCCGAACCCGCTTGCGCGCCGTCCCGGAAATTCGTTTCCCCTCATCATCCATTCGCCGGCTCTCCCAAAAGAACCGACTTTAAAATCCTTCTTCCGCCGTGATCTTGTAATAGACCGCCGGTACGTCGCTGTGTTCTTTATCCAAATACGTCGTTCCGTTCGTGACGCCTAGATAGTTCCAGTCGCCCAGCATTAGGGTTATTCTGGAATAAATGGTGTAGATGTATTGGTTAGTAGACGGCGCGGTCCACGACAAAAAGTTTCCGCCGGACGTTCTTTCAATCGTCGTCGCAAGAACCGGGACGGCGATGGCCGGCGCGATGGTGTCGGCGGCCGACGCCGTGAGAGTCAAGTTGGTGTCGGCGACCAGCTCGGCGGCGGCGCGTACGAACGCGGTTTGGGTACTGTTGGTCGCCGCGAATGTCACGAGGAGCGTTTCGGGCACCGTATTTGTCAATCCTTGAGCCACGTTGTGAACGATGGTCAGCGTTACGTTGGTGGAAACGCGGCTTCCGTTGTTGGTGGGCGTCTGGTTGGAGGCATCCCCGGTGATGGTGATTACCGCATTACTGCCTGCCTCAATACTGCCACGATCCGGTGAGTAGCCGATTACGCGGAGCTGCTTGGGCCGGAACTGTACGGCGCAGTTGCCGACCGCATTGACATATTGCGTGGAAACGGTTCCATACAGGTTGGTGCTGACGATCTGATCGCTCGGCTGACGGATGTCCGCCGTCAGAATGCGGAAATTTGTATCGCGCAGGCCGATGGGCGTATACGGCCACACCAAAGATCCTTCGAGATTTTTGTACTGGAATGTGATGTCGCCGGACGGCTTGAGAATCGCCTGAAAGGTCTGGTCGAGGCCGCCGCCCGGCCCGTATTGCTGAATGTTTTCCCAACTGATCACGAGTTGGTCTGCGGTGGAGAGGTATTTAATTGTGGTGTTTGCATCCAGCACGAGGTCCCCCGCATATGGCGCGATAATCTGTGCCTTCAGGATGGAGGAGCTGTTGGTTGAAATGGAAGTAAACACACCCGCACCCACCGCATCCGAGGTGTCCAGCCGCAGCGCCCCGTTGACGCTCACACAAAACTGCGTGTAGCTGCCGGCGTAGAACGGAAAGGCAAACTGGAGGGGAATCATGGCGGTGAACCCATCGTTCGCCGCAGAGAGGGGGGGATACGCCGGAGCGGGAGCAATTAACTGGCCGGAGATGTCCGTTCCGGCCGAGCAATCAATCCAGCTGTAGGCGGCCGAACTGTTGGTGTACCCGGCGGCCGCGGCGGTATTGTCGCTGATGGTGAAGGTCAGCGGGCTGGTGCCGGCGTTGGTGATGACAAACAGCGCAGAAGTCACCTGCCCGGCCGCGCCGGCAAAGGAGAGGGTTTTCACCGCGCTGTAAATCGGAGATCTGTTCGTGATGGACACGGAAACAGCAACGGAGTTCGAACCGCCCGTGCTCCAATTAAACCAGGCCTTAAACGTCGTGCTGGTCACCGCGATGATTTTGGACGCATCGGCCGTGAAAGAGAGCCTCACCGAACTCTGCCGATCGATGCCTATTTCCTGCGTCGCGTAGCTCACCCACTGGTCCGTTTGCGGAGTCAGCGTCACCGAGGTGCCGTCGCCGGGGATGGCCGCCAAATTTGTATAACTGGCCGCGTCGCCCTGGATCCCGATCGTCACATTGGTTGCGCCGTAATCTGTAACACCGGCAATGGTCTTGTAGCGGAATTCAATGCGTCCATCGGTGAACAGCGCCACCTGAAACGCCAGATCGGAAGCGCCTTTCTTGACCCCGTCGTAAGAGAGAGCCAGACGTTCGGAGTTCTTGTCGTAGCGAATGCTTCCTTCCGGCGCGCTCAGGGTTCCCCAGAACGGAGCAATAATCTGTGTCGTTGTGTTTGTAACCGGCAACGGGCTGATCCGGTTTGCGCTGCTCGCCGGAATATTGGTTGGATCGTTGATTAGTCCGATATATCCGTCGGCCGTGACGTAAATGTTGCTGTAGGTTGTGCCGTAGAACGGGAAGTCGAACCCAAGGCTTATCGCTGAGCTGACGCCGGCGTTTGTGGATGAAAGAAAGGGGCTGGAGGGATACGGACTGTTGAGCGTGATCACATTATTATACGTTGCAAAAGGGGTTGCGCCGAGGGTGCCGGTTGTCGCGTCATAAGACACATCCCAGACACCATCGTCGGTGATGTGGAATGTGCAGGCGGCGGTTCCGGCGTTGGTCATTACAACCTGGGTGTTTTTCGCGACGGTCCCGGCCAGCAAATTCCCGTCCGGCAAATTCGATATTTTGATGGAGCCGGGAGAAACCGACGGGACGCCCATCGCAGACACATTGACCAGGAAAGAGTCCGACCAATAGAACGAACCCGACTGATTGGCAACGAGGAATCTGTGGGTGCCGTTCGTTGCGGCATCCAGAATCGTCACCCGATAGACCGTGGAGGTCTGACTGTTCGTCGTCATCGAAGAGTAGGTCGATGAAGCCAGGGAAGTCAGGTTGGAAATGGTGAAAAAGGCCGGATCAGCTGAGAGCGAATTGGTGATGTCACTGACGGTCCGCGTGCCGGTATTTTTGCTGCTGACGGTGATGTCGATGACTTCGCCGGGTTCGTACAGTCCGTTAGTAACCCCTCCGAAAAGGTTGGCGGCTTCCGTGATGCTGTTGGACTGGTAGGCGATCAGCGCTCCCACGGTCAGGGAAAAATTAGTAGACACCGCGCTGGCACCGGCGGCGGTTGCGCTCAAATTAAAAACATAGTTTGTGTCGTCTGGCGCAGTGGTTTTGACAATCACAGAAAAGGTGTTCGTCACATATTGGGGGTACGGAAGCACGGCGCCAGGCGCGTTGCTCGGTATAATTGAGAAATATCCCGAGGAGGAAACAGATGCAACGGACGAGGTGACGCTGCTCGCCGGGGAGCCGACACTGCGGATCACGACGTTCACCGTATTGGTCACACCACGGGCCGTGCCGACTGGTGTGCTCGAATTGGTGATTGTTCCTCCGTTTGGCGTGGTGACTATGACGCGTGCAATTTCGAGCTGCGGCCCCTTGGAAAAATTGGGAACCGTAGCCGTGATGTCTTCCCAGGTGTCGGCCATGCGAAGATTGTCCACGGCGGCATAATTGGTTGAACCGGGCGATCGGAAAGTGCCGGTGGCGCGGAAACCCAGATTGGAAATTGAGGTCAGTTGAATATTCGTCGTAAACGCCGGACGGCTGTAATCGGCAGGGGTCGAACCGTTCACACTATACCAGACCTTCAGTGTTTTCGCGGGCTTCGCGTCAAGGTTTACTTCCGCAATGGCGATAAGAGAGCCGTCGGTGTTAAGCACGGTTATGGGAGTGATCTTTCTGTTTGGCGGGGCGTTGGTCTCCAGGAAGCTTTTGTTTTTGTCGTAACCCAGCACAAAGCCGGCGGCTTTGTTGTCTGCTACACCGCCCATACCTGTAAAATACGCGCCCAGTACCATGCCGCTGTTGTTACTGGTGGAGAGACTGTACGCCACATCATACCGCAGATAGTGCCTGCCGGATGTGATAGAGGTCGACGTGGTATTGGTCAGCGCGGCATTCAGAATGGCCCCGGCGGTCCACGCCGAGCCGGTGGTGTTCGCGGCTGCGCCAACGCAAAGCAACGCGCGGTTGCCGGCGGACGAGCCAACAGCGGATGCGCTTGCGGTGTAGACGATTGATTGAAAATTGGTTGCGCTTGCGGCAAACTGCGCCGTCCCGACAGTATTCGCTGCGCTGGTCAGCGGCAATCCATCTGTATCGGTCTCAAAGGTCCATTCATTCTGCAACGCAGCCTGAACCCCCAATGCACAGAGCGCCACGCATAAAAAAGTCCAAAAAACCCGTTTCATCAAATCCCACCCCAATTTAAAGTGAGCCCGCCAAAACAAACACACTGCCAGCGCCGATTAAATCAAAACAAACTCATTCACGTAGTCCGTCATAAATATTAGAATCCGGACGACGCAACCCCCACAGCCTTACTGTTCAGAGTACTACAATAAAAACTTCCGACAAGACCAAATAAACATGAATTATCCCCTGAAGCCAAAAGTGCGGGCGTCGCTCTTGCGTGCTCCTTAGCGATCAGGGCGCGATGTGTTCGGAAAACTACAAAAGCGAACGGGTATATTCAAACCCATTGACCCTGGGGTTGTAAATGGGCTTTAAGAGTGGAGCCGGCGGAGGGATTTGAACCCCCGACCAGCTGATTACAAACGTGAACCCCAGTCTATTTATGATGTTAGCACGTTGCAGATTGTTTCTATATCCGCTTCGTTACTAGGATATTACCAAAACCAACAACCTGATCAAGGGAAATTGAAACAGTTCAGAACAGGATGCTTTTCGATGCCCCAAACCCGAAGTTTCCCCCGAAGTTTTCAGAGTGTTTCAAGGCGAATTTCGCCCTTCCTTTTTCTGCGTTCGAGGCAGAGAATCACACACCCGCCAACGGGGAAAGTCAATTGTTTATCTTTAAACAGAAGGAGGCTGACAATGGCGACGATAGATACAAGATCCATTAACGAGCAGATCATTCTGGCTGTGTTTACGGCAGGGGATGAAGACAAGGTGAAGGCCTTGGATATTCTACAAGGCAAAGAGGTGCGGCTGGCATTGAGCGGGCCGCTCTTGTTGAGCATGGGTGAGGCCACGGATTTGCTGGGTGTGAGCCGGGCAACTCTTTGGCGTATGCTCGAAGCGGGCTCTCTGGAAAAAGTGGAACTTTATGCGGGGTCATACCGTCTCCGCGTTTCAGATATTCTGGAGCTGGTTGAAAAACGGAAGCCTGCTAAGCCGAAAGATGCCTGGGTTGCGACATCTATCTAATATCGCGGCTGATAGCATGGACAATCAACCGTCTGAATATTCCAGCAATCCAAGCCGGAGCATAACGAATATCTTTGATCAGTTGCAGACGAGCAGCAGCATCCAGTCGCCGATCCAAACTGGCGATCACCCCCTCATCTACATGAGCCTGACCGATATAGCGCAACGCCTGGATTACTAAGCCACTGATCCGCCCCGCCGTTGCCATGATGCGCGGAGAGGTTTGTTTCAACATAATCTGCCTCCGGCCCACATGAACCGTCCGGGACCGGCCATCTGTCAAATAAACGATCCGCATCGGAACCTGAGCGGAAAGCCCCAGTAGATTCGCCGCATACGCGCCGGAAGGCTGAAGACGGATCGCATCGCGCCCGGCCAGCGCTTTGGCGATGTCATCAGTCGGTGCCGCCAATTCGCCGAGTTGTTCATCCGTCCGGGGATAATCATACAGACCTCGGGACAGTTGACGAATCATGCCCGACTCATGGAGACGTTGCAGCGTGGTGGAAATTGTAGAGCGGACGCACAAATCCTCAAAATCCCGTGGAGTAAAGATCCATCCTCGACCGTGAGAACGAATCCTCCCAACGATCTTGCCATGAGCACTCTCTGCCTTTGTCTTCATATCTTATGAGACAAAATCGTATACATATTTGTCTCAACTGCAAGGAGACTTTTACAGCCACGACTCATTGTTTCAAACCGTTGCATTTCATTGTTAATAACAGGGATTAACAAAGGGTGGGATTGTTTCAGGATATTGCTAATGGCAATGAAAAGCAGGGGCGCGTAGCGCACGGGGCCCCAATTTATAGGGGGATGCGCTTGAACCTGAACGGCATCTGGCACCGAGCGCCCGTTTCACGGTGTTTCAGTTTCCCTGTAAATATCAGGAAAAAGCAGGGCGCGTCGCGCACGGGGCCCCATTTCCAAGGGTTGGAAAAAAACAAAGGTCGGCGTCAGTTTTCCAAGGATTGGAAATTCCAGAGGTTGGAAGAAAAAGTTCCAAAGCTTGGAAACTTGGCCGCGCCAAGGCGGTATAGCGGAACGCTGTAACGCCGAGGGGCGGAATCGCCGCAGGCGAAATCCGTCTGCCAAGCCTACCGCGCCCCCGGCAAGGGAGCCGGAACGGCGACGACGCAACAGCGGCGGAACTTTTCCGAAGGCGGCGGCTGGGGAAAGAGTTCAGGTGTCAGCGGTCAGGCGTCAGGTGCCCGAGAGAGACGGCAGAGTCACCGTGTGCGTTGAAGAAGATTCGCCGCTGAGGAAAGGCTGTTTGGGTGAACGGAAGAGCTGGGCCCAGAGAAAACCCTTGGCCGGTATTCCGGGCTCGGGTTTTCGTCGGGCTCGGCTCTGGAGTGAAACACCCCACAACAGAGATTGGCTGAAACGCGGGGCTGGCGCGGTTTCTGCCGCGACGAAGGAGCAAGCACGAAACCGTGACAGCTTTGGGGAAAAGGGGTGAGGCGTATTCGCCGAAGGGGGAAGCGGGCCGCTTGCGGGGGGCTTCCCCCTGGGAAAGGAGTGAGGCTTTTGCTGAGCAAACGCCGA
>CAIKWE010000006.1 GCA_903831085.1 uncultured Verrucomicrobiota bacterium
CACGGAACAAATGTTCTGCTTCATATGGCAACGGTGATTCTGTTTTTTCTGGTGCTACGGCAGATGACCGGCTCGCTCTGGCGAAGTGCTTTCGTAGCCGCCGTGTTTGCCATCCATCCGCTGCGGGTTGAATCCGTCGCCTGGATTTCCGAACGGAAAGATGTGCTCAGCGGGTTCTTCTTCATGCTGACACTCGACGCCTACCTCCGCTACGTACGCCGCCCGTTTTCGATCGGACGTTATACGGCGGTCGCGGGTTTCTTTACCCTTGGATTGATGTCCAAATCCATGCTGGTGACCCTGCCGTTTGTTCTGCTGCTGCTGGACTTCTGGCCGCTGAAGCGCTTCCAAACCTTGGAAACAAAAAAAACGATTGGTCGGCTGGTTCTTGAGAAAATCCCGCTCCTGCTTCTGTCCGCTGTTTTTTGCGGCATCACGGTCTGGGCCCAGCGGGGAGCGATCCTTCCCGACCAGGCTCTGGCTGTTCCGTGGCGATTCGGAAACGCTCTCTATTCTTACGCAACTTATATCAAGCAGATGATCCTTCCGGTCCGGCTGGCGCCATTTTACCCTCATCAGGGGATCAGTCTTTCGCTGTGGGGAATCGGAGCGTCCGTCGCTCTGCTGGTCGGGATATCCTGGGGCGTTTATGCCGGACGGAAGAAATATCCATACCTGATAACCGGCTGGTGCTGGTATCTCGGAATGCTGGTTCCCGTCATTGGAATTATGCAGGTGGGATTACAAGCCCATGCGGATCGTTATACGTATCTTCCCCAGATCGGGCTGCTAATTATGGCCGTCTGGCTGGCGGCCGACTGGTGCGCTGCCCTGCGGCATCGTCGCGCGGCGTTGTCCGCGGCAGCGGCAGTGCTTCTAGCCGTACTGGTTATGGCGGCGCACAGACAGACACAATACTGGCGCGACAGTTTTTCTCTCTGGACCCACACACTGGCCTGCACAGACAGGAATGACTTAGCCCATTACAATCTGGGCGGCGTATTTGATCAGAGGGGAGAGTTTGACAAGGCAATTTCGCACGTTGAGGAGGGGCTTCGGATCAGACCGGACGATGCCAGAGGTTACTGTAATTTGGGCGCTCTATTTACCAAGCAGGGACAGTTCCAAAAGGCGCGTTCTTGTCTCGAGAAGGCGCTGAAGATCAACCCGGAGCTCGCCGATGCGCACTACAATCTGGGTGCCGTATTCGACCAGCGGGGACAATTCGACAAGGCGATTCCGCATTTTGAAAAAGCGCTGGAGATCGACCCGGATTTTGCCGAGGCACACTCCGCTCTTGGCGCTTTATTTTTCAAGCAGGGGCGGTTCGAAAAGGCAGTTTCGCACTTCGAGGAAGCTCTCCGGATCAGGCCGAACGATGCCGGGGTGAGTTGCAAATTGGCCGCCCTGTTTGTTAGACAAAATAACTTCGCCGCGGCTGTTCGGCAATACGGGCAAGCTCTCCGGATCAATCCGGACCTTGTCGAAGCGCAAAACAATCTGGCGTGGCTTCTGGCCACCTGCCCCGACGCCGCGTTCCGCAACGGACCTCGCGCCGTTGAACTGGCGCGTTCAGCAGACCGGCTCTCCGGGGGAAACCGCGCGCCCGTTCTCGACACGCTGGCCGCCGCCTATGCCGAAACCGGACAGTATCCGGAGGCGGTCGCCACGGCCCGCCGCGCTTTAGATGCTGCGAAGGAACAAGCGGCTGTCGCCGAGGGCATTCGTGCGCGGCTCCGTCTTTATGAGGCAGGCGTTCCTTATCATGAATCGAGGGAAGCACCATGAGGATGTGTAACCATAACAAAAATTGCAGTAGCGCTGCCGGCGCAAAGAACGTCATGAAACGCATATCTTTTTTTGAGAGAACAACGAACCCAGTCGGTCAGTTTTTCCGATACCTGATTGCGGGAGGGATTAGTGCTGTGGTTGAGATCGTCCTGTTTGTTCTGCTGGCATGGAAGGTGTTTCCGGCATTAAGAGAGGATGAATGGCTGGTTCGGTTTTTTAATCTGTCCGTTGCGCCTCTGGATTCTGTCCATCGTGCGTTTAATTTCGCCGCCTGCATGACCATCACATTTTTCGTCTCCAACTGGGTGGGATATGTGATGAACGCACGGTGGGTTTTTATCCCCGGCAGGCATTCCCGGAAAAAAGAACTCCTTCTGTTTTACGCCGTTTCGCTTTTAAGCTATCTGTCCGGAGTCCTACTGGGCTCCTCCTTGATCGCTTTGTTTGAAACGACTGGAATAACGGCCTATGTGGCTATGGCCGTAGTTTCTGTTTTGATTAATTACAGTTTCAGAAAGTTTCTGATTTTTAAGGGTTGATGGACTGAAACCTAAATGTTCATCTCGTTGCACGATGTCCGAAAAAACCATCATTCTCGGCGGCGGAATTTTCGGATTAATCCTCGATTGGAGCTGGGGACGCCGCATTACGGTTTGTCAATTTATGCGAACTGCGCCAGCTTGGTGCTCTGCTTTGCCGGGATAGAACAGGAGGGGAACAGCAAATCTGCTCCCTAAAGAATTTATGATATCTGTTCACAAAAAACTACCCGTTGCCCGCAGGATGATCCACTTCATCCAAAACACATGGATCTCTCACAGGGGGATACTTATCCTGCTTCTCTTTGCGGCCGCGTTGATTTTTCCAAACCTTGGAAGAGATGTCATGTGGAACGATGAGGGCGACACCGCCTACTGGGGGTTGTCGATTAAACACTCCGGCCTTCCCTCGGCCTGGGATGGGCGAAACTTCGACGCCCAGGATCCCGGTGGATTTACAGATAATCTTGTTTATGTAGCCTTGCCATGGGTTACGCCGTACGTGACGGCGGTCTCCATGCTGCTCTTTGGCGAAACCACCTGGGCAGCGCGATTTCCCTGCGCCGCGGCAGGATTGGGCACGGTTCTGATGCTTTACCTGCTGGTGCTGCGCGCGGGAGCGGAGCGACGGACCGCGCTTTATTCAGCCAGCCTGCTGTTGCTTTGCGTGCCGTTTTTTCTCTACGTCCGCTCCTGTCGTTACTACGCCTTTATTATGCTGTTCACCTGCGCGGCTCTGTGGGCCTTTCTCAAGTTGGATGACCGCCGGAAAATCCCTGTTTTTGCACTGACTATCATTCTTCTCTTCCACAGCCTTTATCCGCCCGCTATTTGCGTTCTTGCCGCGCTGGCCTTTCTTGCCTTGGCTTATAAGCCGTTTCACAAATATCGCCGGGGCTTTTGGATTTCGCTTCTGATCATTGTGCCGACAACTTTCCCGTGGCTCCTTTTTTCACAAAACGGCTTCAGCGACATTGCACCGTTACCTTTATCTTTAGAGGAGCTTCTTTCGCGGATCGGCCAAGTGGTGATTGAGATCGGAGTAGCGGCTCCCCTTCTGGGTTGGCTAGGACTTCTGTTTCTGGCAAACAAACCTCTCTTGAAAAGGAACAGGGGTCTTCTGGTGTTATGCGGGACGACGATAGTTGCATTGGTTTCCGCTGATGTTTGCATGCACAGTGCGGGTATAATGGCGATGTTTGGAATACGTCATTACAGCGGAATCATTCCTCTTGCCGCTGCGATATCCGGCCTGCTGGTTTCATCCGCGGGCTTCTTCCGATGGAAAACGAATGTAATTCTGCTGCTGGTGTTGGGAACGACTCATCTTGGCGGCAACTTATTGCCCTGGCTTATGTTCAAATCGGGAGAACACGACAGAACAAACCTCAAAAAAACTGACATGATTCATGTGCCGGAGTGCTGGTGGAAAATGGTTTTCCGATGCGAGATCCCGGGATATTTACTGGAATTGTATAAGAACAATCCGGGCGTAACCGACGGAATTTGCAAGGTGCTGCTTAAACACGCCAATCCGAATGACAAGCTGTTTGTTAATTACGACTGGGAGTCGATCTATTTTTATACCCGCATGCCACAGGTTGGAAAGTTGGCTCCGGAGGATCCGGTGTATAAACCCGCCCAACGGCATGGAGTGCCGGAGTACGTGTTTGATGCCAGTGCCGCAAACTGGGTTGTTTGGCGGCCGGTCTGGGGTTGGCACAGGTATGGCGACAACCACATGCAAAGGGCCTTGGCGGTTTGGGAAAAACAGGGCAGAACGGTGACCGAGGTTGCAAGAATAAAAGAAACGATGTGGGAAAACCGCCCGAACCTGTACTATCATCGCTTCCCGGTTTTTGGGATTATCTATTCGGGAGCTTGGTCGGCCTCCTTTCCGGATGCGGCCATCTTTCGCGTAGAGTGATCAGGGGGTTAATAATTAACGGAGTAAATCATGGGTGGTGGTCTGATATGCAAAACTTCAATCGTCCCCTTTCTGAATTTCGGTTGCAGGTCGATCCCCCGTAGCCTTCTGTCGCTGAATGAGTTTGAGGAAGAATGCTTTTTTTATCTCCGAGCCCGGCTCCGCGTCATCCGCAAACTGGTTCAGCCGACCGGGCAGGTGGAATGCGACCTTTGGCGCAACTGAAAGGAAGAACATGGGCCCATCATCCATCCCGTCACAACAACCCGTTGAAGTCATCAAACAAGGCGAAGTTACCATCGCCATGATCGTAAAATCCGGCTATATGCCCGACAGGACTGAATTTCTGACGCCACATACCTTCACCCAACAGGTCGGCTTTATCACTTATCCAAAGGGTGGCGAGACGGAGCCCCATGTCCACAAACAGCAGGAACGTATTATAACGGACACCTCTGAGTGCCTATTGGTACGAAAGGGGCGGGTCGAGATCAGCTTCTTCGGTGCTGGAAAGGAACCTCTTGCCATACGCGATTTGCTCGAAGGCGACGTTGTGCTGCTCGTGACCGGAGGACACGGTCTTCGTTACTGCGAGGATACGGTATTGCTGGAGATCAAACAGGGTCCATATCTCGGCCCAGAGGAAAAGGAGCGGTTGTGATTCCCGTAAACCAACCCCTGCTGGGCCCCAAGGAGGAAGCTGCCGTACTGGAGGCCGTTCGAAGCGGATGGATTTCCAGTGAGGGCGCGGCGGTTGGCAAGTTCGAAGCCGGCTGGGCGGCGGTTTGCAATCGAAAACACGGAATCGCTGTCAGCAGCGGCACTGCGGCGTTGGACACAGCTGTTTACGCGCTGAGACTGCCCGCGGGGAGCGAGGTCATCATGCCGACGTTCACGATCGTTTCCTGCGTGAACGCAGTCATCAAGAACGGCCTGAAGCCGGTTTTTGTGGATGCCGATCCGGTGTACTGGGGCTTGGCGGTTGAACAGATTGAAGAACGCATCACGCCGAAGACATCTGCCATCATGGCTGTGCACATCTATGGCCATCCCGTAGATATGGACAAAGTCATGGCCCTTGCGCGCGCCCACAACCTTTTGGTGATCGAAGATGCGGCGGAGGCCCACGGAAGTCATTGCCGAGACCGAATCTGCGGTAGCTTTGGAGATGTCAGCGTTTTCAGTTTTTATGCCAACAAGATTATCACAACCGGCGAAGGAGGAATGATCTTGTGCGATGACGACGCGATCGCGGAACGGTGCAGATGCTATCGCGACCTTGGATTCATGAAGGAGCGCCGCTTTCTCCACCAGAATCGCGGAGAGAACTATCGGATGACGAATATACAGGCCGCACTGGGGCTCGCCCAGATTGGACGGCTCGCTGAGTTTCTTGCGCTCAAGAAGAAGATGGGAGCCTTGTATACCTCCTTGCTCAGGGACATCCCGGACATTCAACTTCCAGCGTCCTCCGACTGGGGAGAAAATATTTACTGGGTCTATGGCATTGTGCTGGGAGACAGTTATCCTTTCGATGCCGCGCAGCTAGCCGAACGGCTGAAAGAGATGGGCATTGGAACCCGGCCCTTTTTCTACGGGATGCACCAGCAGCCGTTCCTGCACGACATGGGAATCGGTCTTGGCGAACAATTCCCGGTTTGCGAAAGGATATCCCACCGGGGACTCTATCTTCCCTCTGGGCTGTCGCTTAGTGAAGATCATATCCGGGAGGTCGCCTCCTCGCTTAAATCCGCTCTGCTTTCTTTAACGGCCTTGCCCCGTCAGCAGCCGGGCGAGGCGACTGGGCTCAAACAGACGCCGACCATTGCCGTCATCCTGCCCACTTACAACGAAAAAGGTAATATCGTCCGGCTTATTGATGCGCTTTCCACACAGATAAAATATCCAGCGGAATTCATTGTGGTCGACGACAATTCCCCCGACAGAACCGCTGAAGCTGTCAGCGAATTGGCCCGACACCGCTCAGATGTGAAACTCATCCTGCGCGAAAACGAAAGAGGGCTCACCTCTGCTATTCAGGCCGGGATTGATCAGAGCCGGTCCGACATCGTGGTGTGGATGGACGTTGATTTTTCTCATCCTCCCGAGAAAGTGCCGGAGTTGATCGCCCGTATTCTTTCCGGCGGATATGATGCGGCCATTGGCTCCCGGTATATTCCCGGAGGCGCAGACGAACTTCAGAATCTGGCCAATCCGGTCATTCTCGTTCAGAAACTCTGCACACGGATCCTGAACTGGTTCACCCGGGTCGTGACGGGGGTTCCGTTTCACGACTGGACCAGCGGCTTTATCGCAATACGCGGCGACACGATCCGTCAGGTCCGGCTTTGTGGAGATTATGGAGAATATTTCATTTTTCTCATGGCCCGTCTTTGCGCCCTGCAGGCCCGGTGGGTCGAAGTGCCGTTCAACAACATCCCGCGCGAGGTTGGCGAAACCAAGACCGCGAGCGGATTCCTGGGGCTACTTTCGCGGGGAATACATTATATTTCCGCTGTTTTTAAAGCCACGCATCTTATGCGCCGTCCATCCGTCCGGCGCAACCGGCTGGAGGGGCATATTCAGAGAAGGGTTGTCAGGCGATGACTGAAACTAAACACACCGCGAGCATGGATGAAGAGGAATATGCCAAAATGGCGAAACTCGACGACTCGATGTGGTGGTTCTGCGCCCTGCACCGCATTATTCTCCTCACCCTGCGACGGTTTCTTCCAAAAAGAGCATCCGTTGTTCTGGATGCGGGATGCGGCCTTGGCGGCCTTTTGAAGTTCCTCTCTCAACAGGAGCCTGACCTCTGTTTACAAGGGGTGGAACTTTATGAGCCGGCCGCTCACATCGCGGCGTCCCGGTCCGGCCGTCCGGTGACCTGCGGCTCCATCCACAGACTGCCCTTTGAAACGGGAACATTCGACGCCGTCATCTGCACAAACGTTTTCGAGCAGAAAGGCGTTGATCCGAAACAAGCCGCATCCGAAGTGTTCCGCTGTCTGCGCCCGCAGGGTGTCTTCATCATCAGTGAATCCGCAAACGAATGGCTGAAATCGTACCACGACAGACGGCTCGGCGCCGCCCGCCGCTTCAAGAAGCAGGAATTAACCTCGATTCTTCGCGATGCGGGATTTGAGGTAAAATACAGCACCTACTGGAACACGATCCTTTTCCCGCTGGTCGCCCTGCGCCGGAAGGTGTTCTCCTCCCCGGAAACCGAGAGCGACGTGATGTCCTACCACAGACCAGTGACTCTGTTCTTCAATGCGGTCATGGCCGCCGAGCGCGCCTGGCTCCGCGCAGGCGGGACATTTCCTTTTGGAGTCGCAATCATGGCCGTTGGAGTAAAATCCGGTGAATCTTGAAATCGAAGCGGGTATCGTTATTGGTTATAATAATGCGGAGTGACTCAGCCCCATGGACCAATGGAAGAAAGTTTTGCATGTTGAACGGTAAGAAAATTAAGGTGGCACTGAACCGGACGACGAACGGCTTCATCAAAACGGTCTTCCGGCTCAATCACATCAACATCACCAACGCCTTCAAATACTACTGGTGCGGTGTGATCGAAGGCCTTCAACTTCTGCTCTCGGCCCACTTCAATCTTACAGTAGAGACGCCGCGCGGCTACCGCTATGTGACCGCGCCTGCCCCATGGACAATCCGTACGCCCAACGAGTCGAAGCTGAAGATCAAAGAGATACGCAATCGTTATCTCTTTATCGTGCTCTACTGCTGGCTTGAAAGGCGTTTGACGTGCGGCGATTATCACCGCACAACCCGCCCAGCGCAAACTGCCGGAAGCATTTAGTGAGAACCTTCTATCCATAATCCCCTTTTACAGAAGGCGACGATGAAATTTTCAAATTGGGACAGGACTGTTTTGCTGTGCGGGCTTTGCGCCGCGGTGTACATCCTCCTTGCCGTAATTGGAGGGATCAGGAGCTATTCCCCCGTGCCTTTTTGGGATATGTGGGAGGGCATCGACAGTGTTGTGAAGGCAACGAACGGAGATGCCGGAGCCTGGTGGATGCAACATAACGAACACCGCATTGTGTTCACCCGGATTTTAATCTGGGCAAACATCGTTTTGTTCAAGGGAACGGGAGTGTTTCTAATCGCCGTAAATTACATTCTGGCTGGACTCTGCTTCCTGCTCCTGTTCGTTTGTCTTGCGGAAACACTGGGCGACAAGGCGGAAAAACAATGCCGGAATTCGATGGCGTTTATCCTTCTCGCTTTGTCATTTTCCTGGTTGCAGAAAGCGAATTTCTGTTGGGAGTTTCAGAGTCAATTCTTCCTAGCGCAACTCGTTCCTCTTTTATCCTTTTACCTGCTCCACAGGTCCTGTGTTTCTTCAGCCCGTTCGTCGCCGTTGTTTGTTTGGGCCTGTCTGGCGGGAGTGATTTCCTCTGTGACACTGGCCAGCGGGATTCTGACTTTGCCTTTAATGCTCCTGCTTGCAATGGTCTTGCGCACCGGATGGCGACGAATCACCGTGCTGGCAACGCTGGCTGTAATAACTGTTCTGGTATATTTTTATAACTATCATACACCGGAAGGTAATGGCTCTTTTTTTGAGACACTGCGGCACGACCCCGCAGGCATTTTGCAATATATGCTACTTTATCTTGGGGGGCCTTTTTATTTTCTGCCCGGGATAGTGTCAAAGCCCGTGGCCCAGATGGCTGGTGTGTTTCTAATAGGCAGTGCCGTATTCTTTGCGATAAGAGCAATTCGGACGCCAGACCGCCCCTCTCTCACATTAGCTTTATTGACCTTTCTCTTGTATATCGGCGGAACCGCCGCAGGCACTGCCGGAGGGCGGCTTATTTCCGGCACCATGCTAGCTCTTTCAAGTCGCTATCAGACTCCTGTACTGATGGCGTGGTCGGTGTTGTTAATCCTTTATGCGCCAAGCATCGCCAAAAAAGCGGGGGACGCTTCATTTCGTTCATTTCGGCCGCTTCTGTTGATACCAGCGTTTCTTTTTCCATGTCAGCTCGATGCTCTCCGGTCTCGTAAAGGCGAGATGTTCGAACGCAAAGTCGCCGCTCTGGCGATTGAGCTGGGTGTCAAAGACCAAGCCCAGATATCTGCGACAGTTTATCCTGATGCGAACCTGGTGTTAAAGCTGGCCGAAATCCCTAAAGAGCGGAATTTGTCCATCTTCGGGAATCCCTTGATTAAGGATGCCGCCCAATTGATCGGGCGGGTTGAGTCAGTCCAGCCGGATAGACATTATATGGGTAGTATTGATGGGATCGTTCGGATCGATGGGGGATTCCCGTATTTTTGTGTTTGGGGCTGGCTGTTTGAAAAAGACACCCGATCTGTTCCGGAAGTCATTCACATTCTTAATGAAAGCGGAGTTGTGATAGGTTATGCACTGACGGGGCAGCCGCGGCCGGATGTCGAAAAGATAGCCGGGCATCGGGCGAAATTCGCTGGATTTAAAGGTTATGTGTTGCCTGGAAAGATCACAGGAGATCGCATTATACTGCAGGGGGTGGACCTCGAATGAACTCCTCACAAAAAAAGGAATGGTAGACACCAAAGGCACTATGACGAAACTTCAACAGAAAAACAGCCCCTCTTCCGTCGTTAGTGACAGAATCTTGAAAGTGGCTCTGTGGGTGATGCTGGCCGCTTTTATTCTGCTCGTCGCGGCCATTCGTATCCGGCTACTTAATTTTCCTCTTGAACGCGATGAAGGCGAATACGCTTATGCGGGTCAATTGATGTTGCAGGGAATCCCTCCGTATCAGTTGGCCTATAATATGAAGCTGCCGGGAATTTATGCGGCCTACGCCTTCATCATGGCGATCTTCGGCCAAACCGTCGCTGGCATCCATTTAGGACTGCTGGTGGTAAATGTCGTTACAACCGTGCTGGTCTTTTTTCTCGCGAAACGAATCAGCGATTATTTCAGTGCCGCAATTGCGGCGTCAGCGTTTATCCTTCTTTCGGTCAGCCCGGCGCTGCTTGGCATGGCCGGCCACGCCACGCACTTTGTTCTTCTTCCTGCGGCTGCAGGACTGCTTGCACTGCTCTGCGCACTCGATCGCGATAAACCTTCGACGTTGTTTTTATCCGGACTGCTGTTCGGGCTCGCATTCCTGATGAAACAGCAAGGAATTTTCTTTGGAATTTTCGGAGGCCTTTATTTAATTTACTCAGAAGCACGCAAACGCCCCGCCTCCTGGACCCGGCTGGCGGAACGGTGCTCCATTTACTCGACAGGCGCTATACTTCCGTTTGGAATAACCTGCCTGCTGTTATACAGGGCTGGGGTCTTCGACACGTTCTGGTTTTGGACTGTTTCCTATGCCCGGCAGTATGTTGCCATTATATCCCCAGAAGCGGCGCTACAAAGCTTCTCTGCGGGGTTTGCCGGCGTACTTAACAGCGGGCGGGTTCTATGGATATTCGCCGGTGCCGGGGTCGTCGTTCTACTGCGCAACTGGAAAATATATCGGAACAGCTTATTTATAATGGGGCTGTTCCTGTTTTCCTTCCTTTCGATCTGTCCCGGGTTTTATTTTCGACAGCACTACTTTATACTGCTTCTTCCGGCGGTCGCCATTGCCATCGGCCTGGTGGTCAGTTCTGCGTCACGGTGGCTTGCGGCAAAAAATCCGCGTCTTTCTTTTATCCCCATACTGCTATTTATCATGGCTTGCGGCCACGCCGGTTACACCCATAGGAACGTTCTGTTTTTCCTATCCCCTCAGGAAGCCTGCCGGGCCGTATATGGGGCCAACCCGTTTCCCGAGGCTTTGAAAATTGCAGAGTATATCAAACAGCACGCCTCCAAGGATGCGACCATTGCAGTGCTGGGATCCGAGCCGGAGATCTTTTTTTACTCCGGATTGAAATCCTCCACCGGCTATATCTATACGTACGGACTGATGGAGCCCCAGCCTTATGCCGCAACGATGCAGCGACAGATGACCCGGGAAATTGAGTCCGCGAAACCTGAGTACGTTGTTGTTGTGAACATTCCGACGTCGTGGCTGGCTTACCCAGAGTCTGACCGGTTTATTTTGGACTGGATCAACCGTTATACAAAAGAAAAATTGGAGCTCGTCGGGTTGATTGACATCCTCTCTGAAACGAAAACCATGTACTACTGGGACCTTCAGGAACAGAACCGTTCCCCGCAGTCCCAGTATTTTATAGCCGTCTATAAGCGAACACCCGTATCAGAAGCGGTAAAACTTCCCCTTTGACTTCGCTCCCGGAAGACAGGGCCGGCAAACAGCCGGAAGCAATATTGCAAATCCGGCGCCAACTGTTTAGAAGAGAGCCTGCACTGGGAAAACGGATCCTATGGATAAGACAGCGGAAAAAAAGAAAGCGGACAAAATCGCCTTCGCGGTCTGTTTTCTGCTGGCGCTGATGGTGTGGGGAGTCTTCGGACAGACGCTTCGGCATGAATTCGTCAACTATGATGATGGCAAGTATGTATACGACAATCCGGCTGTCTCAAAAGGATTAACTCTGGAGGGCGTTCGCTGGGTCATCACGCATCCACACGGGGCGAATTGGCATCCGCTGACATCCCTTTCCCACATGCTGGATTGTCAAATCTACGGGCTGAACCCCGCTGGACACCACGGGACAAATGTTCTGTTCCACATGGCGACGGTGATTCTGCTTTTTCTGGTGTTGCGACAGATGACCGGCTCGCTTTGGCGAAGCGCTTTTGTCGCCGCCGTGTTTGCCATTCATCCACTGAGGGTTGAATCCGTCGCCTGGATATCCGAACGAAAAGATGTGCTCAGCGGATTCTTCTTCATGCTGACACTCGGCGCTTACCTCCGCTACGTGCGCCGTCCATTTTCAGCCGGACGATATGCGGCGGTCGCGGGTTCCTTTGCTCTTGGGTTGATGTCTAAGGCGATGCTGGTGACTCTGCCGTTCGTTCTGCTGCTGCTGGACTTCTGGCCGCTGAAGCGCTTCCAGACCTTGGAAACAAAAAAACCGATCCGCCGGCTGGTTCTTGAGAAAATCCCGCTCCTGCTTCTGTCTGCTGTTTTTTGCGGTGTCACGGTCTGGGCCCAGCGGGGAGCGATCTCTTCCGAAGCGGCGTTACCTGTTCCGTGGCGTTTCGGAAACGCTTTCTGTTCTTATGCCGTCTATATCAAGCAACTGGTCTTTCCGTCCGGACTGGCACCGTTTTATCCTCACCAGGGAGCCGCCCTTCCGTTATGGGAAATCGGCGCATCCGTCGCTCTGTTGGCCGGAATCTCCTGGGGTGTTTTTGCCGGACGGAAGAAACACCCATACCTGATGGTTGGCTGGCTCTGGTACCTCGGGATGCTGGTTCCAGTCATTGGAATCATGCAGGTGGGCACACAGGCCCATGCGGATCGCTATACGTATCTTCCCCAGATCGGATTGGTAATCATGGCAACCTGGCTGGCCGCCGATTGGTGGGCCGGCCTGCGACATCGCCGCGCGATATTGTCCACTGCGGCGACAGTGCTTCTGACCGTACTGATTATAGCGACGCACCGGCAGACCCGATACTGGCGCGACAGTTTTTCCCTCTGGACGCACACACTGGCTTGTACCGACGGAAATTATTTGGCTCATAACAACCTGGGGCTTGTGTTTGATAGGCGTGGATCGCGTGACGAGGCAATCAGGCATTACCGGGAATCGATTGAAATCAATCCTCGTTTTGCCGAGGCGTACAACAACCTGGGCGTCGTACTGGAGGGACAGGGAAAGCTGAACGAAGCCGTCGGGTGTTACGAAAAAGCTCTCGGGATCAACCCGGATTATGCTGACGCTCACGGCAATCTGGGATCCGTATTCGCTAAGCAGGGACAGATCGAAAAGGCTGTTTCGAATTTAGAAAAAGCGCTTCAAATCAACCCGGATCTGGCCGAGGCGCACAACAATCTGGGCAGCCTATTTGGTCGGCTGGGACAATTCGACAAGGCGATCCCTCACTTTGAAAAGGCGCTCGAAATCAAACCGGATTATGCTGAGGCGCAATACAATCTGGGAATGGCTCTTGAGGGAATCGGAAAGCTGGATGCCGCTCTTGAGCACTACGGAAAAGCTATTGCGGACAGCAGGCGGGTGGCCAGAATCCACGACAAAATGGGCAGTATATTGATCCGGCTGGGACAGTCGGGAAAGGCCCTTCCGCACTTTGAGGAGAGCCTCCGAATCAATCCAAACTCCGCCGAAGTCCAAAATGATCTGGCATGGATTCTGGCAACCTGCCCCGACGTCACGCTCCGTGACGGAAAGCGCGCCGTTGAGCTGGCGCGTTCCGCCGACCGGCTTTCCGGGGGGAATCATGCGCCCATTCTCAACACACTGGCCGCCGCCTATGCCGAGGCCCGACAGTATCCGGAGGCGGTTGCCACAGCCCGCCGCGCCTTAACCCTCGTGCCGGAACAAGGGGTTCTCGCCGAGGGTCTTCGCATGCGCATCCGCCTTTACGAAATGGGCCTTCCGTATCATGAATCGAGGAAAGGATTATAAATATGTTCAGTGGAAAAAAAATTGTGGTTGTGATGCCGGCCTACAACGCGGCAAAAACATTGCGCCGAACCTACGATGAAGTGATGGCGCAAGGAATTGTTGACCGGATTATTCTGGTGGACGATGCCAGCAAAGACGATACGGCCTCAATTGCCGGAACTCTTGATAGCATTTACATGCATGTTCACCCCGAAAACCGGGGCTATGGAGGAAACCAGAAAACCTGTTACCGGCTGGCGCTGGAAGAAGGCGCGGATGTCGTCATTATGCTTCATCCCGATTATCAGTACACTCCCGCACTCATTCCCGCGATGGCTTCCATGATCGCCAGCGGCCTTTATCCGTGCGTGCTGGGATCCCGCATTCTGGGCGGCTACGCACTCAAGGGCGGCATGCCGTGGTGGAAATATGTTTCCAACCGTGTTCTGACGCTGGCGGAAAACCTGCTGCTCGGCGCAAAGCTCTCTGAATATCACACCGGTTACCGCGCTTTTTCCGGCGAACTTCTCAAACAGCTTCCGTTGCATGAGAACTCTGACGACTTTGTCTTCGACAATCAGATGCTGGCGCAGATTCTCTGGTTCGGGCACACCATCGCCGAGGTAAGCTGTCCAACCAAATATTTCCCGGAAGCCTCTTCGATCAACTTCCGGCGCAGTCTGCGTTACGGCTTCGGCTGCCTCTGGACTGGCCTAGTCTTCCGTCTTTGCCAAACTGGGTTGCTCCGCTCGCGCCGCTTCCCGCGCTAAAGTAAAAGGCCGCCCAGTCGGGGCGGCCTTCGTTTTCCAAGGTTTGGAAACTTACGCCTTTTTGAAGCAAAGCGTAGCGTTGTGTCCGCCAAAGCCGAGCGAGTTGCTAAGCGCCGCACGCACTTCCATCTTGCGGGCGACGTTCGGAACATAGTCGAGGTCGCAGTCCGGATCGGGCGTTTCGTAGTTGATGGTCGGCGGAACAAGCCCTTCTTTGATGGCCATAGCACAAACGATGGCTTCAACGCCGCCGGCAGCGCCGAGCAGATGCCCCGTCATGGACTTGGTGGAACTGATGGCCACTTTGTAGGCGTGGTCGCCGAGCGCCTTTTTAATGGCCAGCGTTTCGCCTTTATCGTTGAGCGAGGTGCTGGTGCCGTGCGCATTGATATAGTCAATGTCTTCGGCCTTAAGCCCGGCATCTTCAAAGGCAAGCTTCATACCGCGGGCGGCCTGAACAGCGTCCGGGTCGGGCGCGGTGATGTGATGACCGTCACAGGTGCGGCCGTAGCCGGCGAGTTCGCAGTAGATTCTCGCGCCGCGTGCTTTGGCGTGTTCTTCGCTTTCAATCACGATGACACCGGCTCCCTCGCCCATCAGAAAGCCGTCGCGGTTGAGATCGAATGGACGCGAGGCGCGGGTCGGGTCGTCGTTGCGGGTGGTCAGTGCTCGCAGAGCGCAGAAACCGCCGAGCGCGAGCGGGGTGATTGAGCCTTCGGTTCCGCCGGCGAGCATAACGTCGGCTTCGCCGTGCTGAATAATGCGCAGGGCCTCGCCAATGGAATGTGTGCCGGAGGCGCAGGCGCTGGTAACGCAGAAATTAGGGCCCTTCAGGCCGAACTGAATGCCGACATGACCGGCAACAATGTTGGTGATCATGACCGGAATGATGAAAGGCGACAGGCGGGAGGCGCCGCGCTCGCGGTAAGTGTCCTGCGAGGACTCCATGATCTGCAGACCGCCGATGCCGGTACTGACGATCACGCCGATGCGCTCCAGGTCTTCCTTAGTGAGATCCAGACCGGAATCCTGCATCGCCATAATGGAGGCCGCCAACCCGTACTGGGTGAAAGGATCCATTTTGCGGGCTTCTTTTTTGGAAATATAGAGCTCGGGATCAAAGTTTTTGACTTCGGCGGCGATCTTGCTGGTGAATCCTTCAAGGTTTTCGATCTTGGTGACCGGCCCGCCACCGGAACGGCCGGTTTTGAGCCCTTCCCAGAATTCAGCCAAATTGTTGCCGATCGGGGTGACCGCGCCCATACCCGTAATAACCACTTTGCGACGACTCATGATTCTCCTCCGGAAATTAAAACAAAAAAGCCGGGAACCCGTTTAAAGGTTCCCGGTTTTTCTATCACAAGCGGTCTTTATTCTCCAAGACCTTTTGACTTGAGATAGTCGATGACGGCGCCGACGGAGGTGAGCTTTTCAGCATCCTCGTCCGGAATTTCCGCACCGAATTCTTCTTCGAAAGCCATAACGAGTTCAACGGTGTCGAGCGAGTCCGCACCGAGGTCTTCGATGAACGAAGCCGCGGGAGTAACCTGATCCGCATTCACGCCAAGCTGTTCGACGATGATATCTTTTACTTTATCTGCAAGCGCCATAGTATTTCTCCTTGTTTCGGCTCCTGATTGGACTACTTCTTTAACCTACATAACCATGCCGCCGCAAGTCGAAATCACCTGTCCGGTGACATAACCTGAGGCGTCCCCCGCCAGAAAAGCGACCACATTGGCCACATCTTCAGGGTCGCCGAAGCGGCCCAGCGGGATATTGGCGAGCATTTTCTGCTGCACCTCTTCTGAAAGCGCATCCGTCATTTTGGTACGGATAAAGCCGGGGGCGACCGCATTACAGCGGACGTTGCGGCTGGAAAGTTCTTTGGCCACGGTCTTGGTGAACGCAATCACCGCGCCCTTGGAGGCCGCATAGTTGGCCTGACCGGGGTTGCCGATGAGGCCGATGATCGAGGCAATGTTGACGATACTGCCGGAGCGCTGCTTCATCATGCCGCGCATCGCGGCCTTGGTGAAGAGAAACACGCCCTTGAGATTGACGTTCAGAACGGCATCCCAGTCGGCCTCGCTCATGCGCATGATCAGGCCATCTTTGGTGATCCCCGCATTATTAACCAGCACATCGATTGCTTTTCCGAAATCCTTTTCGATCTGCTTCACGGTGGCCTCTACGCCGTCCGCACTACTGACATCCACGCTGTAACATTCGGCACGACGGCCAAGCGCCTTAACTTTACCGGCAGTCTCTTCGAGCCATTCGGCCTTGAGGTCGCAGAGCGCGAGATCCGCGCCGTCGGCGGCGAGTTTCAGCGCGATCGCCTGGCCAATGCCACGGGCCGCGCCGGTTACCAATGCAACTTTTCCATCAAATTGTCCCATGAAAATCCCCTTGGTCTCTGTTTTCGTTTTTCTCGCGGTTCAGGCTTTCAGATCGGAAACGGTGCCTATGTTAGAGACCGAGACCATCTTGTCAATCCGCTTAATCAGTCCGGCCAGCACCTTGCCGGGGCCGCACTCGACCATCTCAGTAACACCTTGAGCGGCAAGCCACTGCATCGACTCAACCCAGCGGACTGAGCCGGTGATTTGAGCCACCATATTGGCGCGAATTGCTTCAACGCTTTCGTGCGGCTTACCAGTGACATTCGAAAGCACAGGAACCTCCGGGGCGGCCAGCGGAATGTCTTTTAAAAAGGCGGCCATCTTGTCAGCGGCGGGTTTCATCAGCGGAGAATGGAATGCGCCGGCGACCGGCAAAGGCAACGCGCGTTTGGCACCGGCTTCTTTGCAAAGCACTTCAGCCTTGGCAATGCCCTCGGCTGTGCCGGAAAGAACAATCTGGTCGGGCGAATTAATGTTCGCCAGCGTAACGCCCGTTTCGGCGGCGATTTTTTCGAGCGCGGCTCGGTCAAGGTTGATCACGGCCAGCATCGCGCCGGGATTGGCAATACAGGCGGCCTGAATAAATTCACCACGGGCCTTGAGAACGCGTAGGGTGTTTTCGAACGAAATCACTCCGGCAGCGTAAAGCGCGCCCCACTCGCCGAGACTGTGTCCGGCGGCATAATCAAATTTCAGTTCCAGCTTTTTGAGCTGAAGCGCTTTAAAGGCGACGGCACTGACGGTGAAAATTGCCGGCTGGGTGTTATGCGATTTTTTCAATTCCTCTTCGGGCCCGTTAAAGCAGATGGCGGCGATGTCGTAGCCAAGCACTTCGTTGGCTTTTTCGAAAAGCGCCTTGCACTCCGGAATCACGTCATAAAAATCACGCCCCATGCCGACCGCCTGAGATCCCTGACCGGGGAAAAGGATAGCCTTCTTCATTTCGTCCACTCCACAATGTTGGCGCCCCAGGTGAAGCCGCCGCCGAAAGCGACCAGCAGTATGAGATCGCCTTTGGCGACCCGCCCGGACTTGGCCGCCTCATCAATGGCGATCGGCAACGCGGCCGCTGAGGTGTTGGCATATTTTTCCACATTCAGGAACATTCTATCCTGCACATCGAGCCGTTTGCCGATCGCATCAATGATCCGGGCGTTGGCCTGATGCGGAACAAAAAGTTTGACGTCGTCAGCGCTAAGACCGTTTGTCTCCAGCGCATCGAGCGACGACTGCGTCATCTGCATTACGGCGTGTTTATAAACCTCGCGTCCTTCCATCTTGAGATATTGCAGGTTCTGATCCAGCATCCCGTGGGTCATCGGATTGCGCGAGCCGCCGCCGGGAGTCCAAAGCTGATGAGCCAGCGTGCCGTCGGAGCCGAAGACGCCCTTCATGACGCCGCGTTTAGCGCCCGTGGCGCGTAAAACCATGGCTCCGGCGCCGTCGCCGAAAAGCACGCAGGTGTTGCGGTCTTTCCAGTCAATAAAGGTGCTCATTTTTTCCGCGCCGATGATCAGCGCCGTATTAACTGCACCGCAGGCAATCTGGTTCTTGGCGGTTTCGAGAGCGTAGAGCGAGCCGGAGCAGGCCGCGCCGAGATCGTAGCAATAGGCGTTTTTCGCGCCGATTTTGGCCTGCACGAAGCAGGCGGTGCTGGGGAAAAACATGTCGGGAGAAAGCGTGGCGACAATCAGCAGGTCGACTTCTTCGACACCGATACCGGCATCGGCCAGCGCCGCCTTGGCGGCTTCGGCGGCCAGATCGGAGGTGGCCTGATCGTCACGGGCGATACGGCGCTCATGCATACCGGTTCGCGAATAGATCCATTCGTCGGTGGTATCCACAATTTTTTCCAGATCCCGGTTGGTGACCGTTTTCTCCGGAAGATAAACGCCGGTTCCAATGATTGAAACCGTGCGCAGGCTGTTAGGGGTTTTACTCACTGTCTTTGAAAACCTCGTTGATCTTTTCTTCGATCAGTTGATTAACCTTCTGTTCAATCGCTGTGCCCGCCGCGCGAATCGCGTTGTAGACAGCAAAAGAGGATGAGGAGCCGTGTCCGATAATGCAAACCCCTTTAACGCCCAGCAGCGGCGCGCCGCCATAGGCTTCAGGGTCGGTTTTTTTCTTCAGCTCGGCAAAAGCGCCGGATGCTTTCAGAATACCGGCGCCGATTTTGCGAACGAGTGAAGCGGAAAAAGATTCTTTAATCCATTGGATGATTGCGTGCGCGGCGCCTTCACTGGTTTTGAGCACCACATTGCCGACAAAGCCGTCGCAGACCACCACGTCAACCGCACCCTCAAACATATCGTGGCTTTCCACGTTACCGATAAAATTCAGCCGGGTTTTTTCCAATATCTGGAAAGCTTCTTTGGTGGATTTGCTGCCCTTGGAATCTTCCTCGCCGATGCTCATCAGGCCGACACGCGGACTAACGATATTAAGAATGTTTTCGGCGTAGATGCTGCCCATGATGGCGAACTCGGCCAGCATTTTCGGGGTGCAGTCCGGCGTCGCGCCGGCATCCAGTAAAACAAACGGTCCTTTGATGGAAGGCATAATTGCGGCGATGGCCGGGCGGTCTACTTTTTCTATCGTCCGCAACCGGAGCATGCTGGCCGCGACGGCCGCGCCGGTGCTGCCGGCGGAAAAAATTGCATCGGCCAATCCGTCTTTGACCAGCTCAACCGAGCGCATGATGGAAGAGTCTCTTTTGCGCCGAAGAGACAGCGCAGGCGAATCGCCCATTTCGACGACTTCGGAGGCGTGGCGAATTTCAATACAGGCTGGAATTTTACCGTAGAGAGCCAGCTCGGCTTTGATGGCGGTTTCGTCGCCTACGAGAAACAGCTTTTCAATCCCGGCAAGACCGCGAGCCGCCTCAACGGCGCCTTTAACGATCTCACGGGGGGCGAAGTCGCCACCCATGGCATCAATTGCGATACGCATGACTTACTCGTCAGAAGAGACGGTAATAACCTGACGGCCTTTGTATTTGCCGGTGGTCGGGCATACGCGATGCGGCAGCGCCGGAGCGCCGCTTTCGGCGTCAAAGCCGGCATTATTCAGCTTCCGCTTCATGTTTTCCGCTTTGGTGCGTCTCGTTCTGCTTTTCGATGATTTTCTTTTTGGAAGGGCCATTTCTATATCTCCCGATCGACTACTTTAAAGGCGTGGCATGCTACCCCAGCCGTATTCCGTTTTTCCATTACAATTTTAAACTATTGAGCGCGCCCCACGACCCGCTCTCCTCTATTTTCCGGCAGCCGCACGGCCCGCCGTTCAGGTTTTTTCCGCATTGAGCACAGAGCCCCTTGCAACTTTCGCCGCAAAGAGGGAAACGAGGCAGACTCAGTAGCAGCGCCTCGCGAAGTTCCTCTGTAACGTCCACTTCCTCGGTTCCCTGAATGCCGGGGAAGTCGCGCAGGAAACCGGAATCGGTGGCGGTTGTCGAGAAAATTTGCGTACACCTCGCGCAGTGCACCTCCAGCGGAACCGAAAGCGTCCCGCGCACAATCAATATCTCGTCGACCACTTGAGCGTATAGGTCACAACTCACCGGCCCCGCCGCACGCATTTCATCCGCCTCGCCCAGACCGAGAATCTCGCCCGGTTCCTCTTCGTGGAACTTCAACCCCGATTCCGGAATTCTGGCTACATTAATAATCATCGGAGGCTTCCAAGGTTTGGAAATTTTATTTCTTCAGTTTGAGTGCCAACGCTTTATGGACGGCGGAGGGCACGAACTCAGAGACGTCCCCGCCAAGCGAGGCGACCTGTTTGACGTTGGTCGAGCTGAGAAAGCTGTAATCCTGCTTCGGCATCAGAAAGAGCGTTTCAATATCGGGAGCCAGCCGGCGATTGGTCAGCGCCATCTGAAATTCGTACTCAAAATCCGAAAAGGCCCGCAGTCCGCGGATCAGCACGCCGACGCCCTGCGAACGGGCATATTCCACCAACAGCCCGTCGAACAGCGTCACCGTTACATTAGGCAAATCCGCCACTGCCTTTTTGACCAGCCCGACCCGTTCTTCCTGCGAAAACAGGGTGCTTTTACCGGTCACCGCGGTCACCGCCACAATCAGTTCCGGAAAAATACGGGCCGCGCGCTCCACCACATCGAGGTGGCCCAGCGTCATCGGGTCAAACGTACCGGCATAAATCGCTTTTTGATTCATTTTGAGTGCTCCAGAAAAAGCATCCGGGTTTCCCCGTAAATCTTCTCCTTAATAAGGTTCCAACCAGCGGGCACACTATATGCCCCGTGCGAGCGCATTTCAAATACCAATAACCCGTCCGGCGCCAGCGCCCCGCCGACGGCTTCGAGCAGCTTGGGCATATCGGCGTCATCGTAGGGCGGATCGGCGAAAATCAGATCAAACGGCCCCGCGCCGCGTTTTAGATACTCATACGCGTCGGCTTGAACGGCTTGCCAGCCGCCCAAATCTGGATCGCCGACCAAGGTTTGGAAATTTTCCTGCAGGATTTTCCAATATTTGGAAACTTTTTCGACTGCCGTAACGCTCGCGGCCCCGCGGCTCCATGCCTCCAGCCCCAGACTGCCTGACCCGGCGAACAGATCAAGAACCCGCGAATCCGGAACCCGCGCCGCCAGCGACGAAAAGACCGCTTCGCGCGCCCGCTCCATCGTCGGCCGCATTCCATCCTTCGGAACCTTGAAGACCCGGCCTCTTAAAATACCGCTGTTTATTCGCATGGCGCAGAATGTAGCGCGAACCGTCGCCGGGCAGAAAGCCATTTGTTATCGAACTGTGCTTCCTGACCTTTGGAGGGTTCCGCTCCGTCGGAACCGTCGTGGCGGCGACGGAGCGCCGCCCTCCATGCTCCACCAACAACAAATAACCAATATCCAATAACCGGTTTGTCTTTTTGGGTGCGGCGTGGCAATAATGCGCCACTCCTTATGAAAGAGACACGCAACAGACTGAAGAAAGCCAAACGGATCGTCGTCAAAGTTGGTAGCCGCGTGCTGGTGGACTCCACCGGCAAGCCCGACCACGAACGCATTCATACGCTGGTTTCCGATATCGCCCGGTCGCACGACGCCGGCTGCGAAATGATTCTGGTCTCCTCCGGCGCGATCGCTGCCGGCATCGAAGCGCTCGGTATGACGAAACGTCCTACCGCCCTGCCCGACCTCCAGATGGCCGCCGCCGTCGGGCAGACCCGCCTGATGAGTCTCTACAGTCATCTCTTCGGACAGAAGCATATCAAAGTCGGACAGATTCTGCTGACCAACGACATTTTCCAGAATGAGGAACGCCGCGCCAACGCGCAGAACACGCTTCTGAACCTGATCGACCACCGGATCGTTCCCGTCATTAACGAAAATGACACCGTCGCCACCGAAGAAATTAAATTCGGCGACAATGACCTGCTCGCCGCGCTGGTTTCGATTCTTATCAAAGCCGATGCGCTGATTCTGCTTTCCACCACCGACGGACTCAAAGACGACGCTGGACAGCGCGTTCCTTTTGTCGAAGAGGTTTCGGAAGACATTCTGGCGCTCGATAAAGGTAAAAACGGCGAACTCTCCACCGGCGGGATGAAATCTAAACTCATGTCCGCTGGCAAAGCCGCCGCCGCCAATATTCCCGTCGTCATCGCCGACGGCCAGACCGACGGCATTATTCAGTCCGTGCTCGGCGGCTCAGATATCGGCACCCTGATCGTCCACCGCTAAAAGGAGTCATCATGAGTTTACACGACGAAATGATTTCGATGGGCGTAAAGGCCGTTCACGCATCGCGCGAGCTGGCGAAACTTTCGACCAAAAAGAAAAATGCCATTCTGGAAGCGATGGCCGATGAAATCGGTTTGCAGAAGGAAGCGATTAAATCCGCCAACGCCAAAGACCTCGCCGCTGGACGCGAAGCCGGACTTTCCGCCGCCCTGCTCGACCGCCTTACGCTGACCGACGCCCGCATCGACGGCATGATCAAAGGTCTGCGCGAAGTCGCCGCCTTGAAAGATCCCGTCGGCAAAAAGCTCAGCACCATTCAGCGCCCCAACGGATTGCAGATTAAAAAAATCCGCGTGCCGATCGGCGTGATCGCCATCATTTTTGAATCGCGGCCCAACGTCACCGCCGAGGCCGCCTCGCTCTGTTTTAAAACCGCCAACGCCGTCATCCTGCGCGGCGGCAAAGAAGCAATGTATTCCAACGCGGCGATTGCCAAGGCTCTGCGCGACGGCGGCAAGAAAAAGAAAATGCCCGTCGACGCCATTCAGCTGGTCGAAACCACCGACCGCGATGCCGTACGCGAACTCTGCCAGATGACCGGCAAGATCGATCTGATTATGCCCCGCGGCGGCGAAAGCCTC
>CAIKWE010000007.1 GCA_903831085.1 uncultured Verrucomicrobiota bacterium
GCTCCGGAGGCTCAACAACCTGGACTTCCCAATATTGCCCGATGGCGGGTTGCTCGAAGAGTTGACTTCGCCCAAATCCTAACTTAGAAACTGGATCCACACACGGGGGCAGGTCACTCTAAAAAGTTACTATGAAAAAGCTCCTTGGAAGCCAGAGAAAGATTAAATAACGGAGAGCTTTTTAACGTAGCTATACTTTTTTGTATTCCATCCATCTCAACCCGCCTTTTGATTATCACCCTATCACAGCGCTTTCTCTGCCAGCAACTACCGCGAATCGGCAATGGCGTGAATATTTCCGTCAATCTATACGCCGAAGCCAATCGGTCTAGCGGAACGGGACCGCTTGTAAGAGACCTCCTGTTTTAGGGCGTTCACCACATCAAGCCCTAACGACTTTCCTCCGCTGTACTGCTGCTGTTGCCAGACGGTTTTAAAATCGCCGGGTGTTAGATCGCGAATGGCGCGTAAGGCAGTCTTCACTTCTCCTGAGAGACGCCCAGACGGCTGGAAGTATTTTCGAAACAAAGATTCAGCTCCTTCTGCAGTAAGAGGCAGGAATTTGATTTTCCACGTAAAGCGACGCAAAGCCGCTTCATCCAGCCCATCGAGCAGGTTAGTGCAACAGATGCAGATGCCATTGAAGTTCTCCATCTGTGTCAGCACCTCATTGGTCTGACTGGACTCCCATGAACGCGAAGCAGTCTTACGGTCGAGGATCAGAGAGTCTGCCTCGTCAAGAAACAGCACGGCCCCTTCCCTCTCGGCTTCATCGAATGCCGCCGCAATTTGTTTTTCGGTTTCACCCACCCACATGCTCTGTAGATCAGACATCCGTTTAACCAACAGTTCCTTGCCAAGCTCCTGTGCGACGTACTTAGCGAACTCGGTTTTTCCGGTTCCTGGAAGACCCCAGAACATAATATTCGCAGGAAGTGCGTGTCGTCCATTCGTGGAGTTCTTTTCGCGGGCTCTGAGAGCTGCAATCAGGTCGGTCGGCGGCAAATCGGTGTTGAGCGCCTCCACATCATAGTTCGGACTGAGCCGGTTAAGTTTTTTCTTTTGGCGACGAACGCCAGATAGTTTTTCATGGTGCTCCAGAAACGAGCCAAGTGTTTTTTCGATCTCAGCGGCCTCCGGCTGGCGGTCAGCAAGTATGCTTTCCGTCGCCTTGAGCGCAGAGGCAATGCCGCCCGCTTCCACTTCGTATTCACGGGCGAGCCGCCCGATCATTTCGGAGGGTATGGATTTGCAAAGCGGATGCCCCGTCAGTTGCACCTTCCACGCGCTAAGACGCTGAGGAGCGGTAAACTTTTTGAACTCCAGACTGTAGGAGAACCGACGCAGAACCGAGGTTTCAATCGATCCGGTTTCGTTGGCAATCCAGATTACCTTATGGCGGCATTCATCCATGAAATTATTTATCCAGCCCTTATCCACCATTTTTCTGGCGAACATCGTTGCTGTGTTCAGCAGCACATCTGCCTCGTCAATAATGACATCGGTCGTGAGGTTGCGATTGCCGATAGAAATCAATCCTTTCGAGGCCAATGTACCACCTCGAGCCGCCTTCCCCCGCACAGCCGCAGGCGTCATATCGAGTGCTGTGGCGATCATGGCTATCCAATCGGAAGATGGAAAAGAATCGCAATAGCGCTCAAACTTCCTATCAACCCGATAGATGGCGAAACACTCAAGCACCGCAATATCTTCGTCGTTAAGCCCCAGCAAGGCGCGGAAACGGAGTATTCTTTTGCGATAATCGCTGTCTTCAGGCAAAATGGGAGCCCGATTTCTCAAACTTTTTGCAAGGCTGCCGCGCAACGCATCCTCCATACTAAGCGTCTCTTGATCTTCGAGCGTATCCAGTGCCCGATAAACCAAAGAGTCGTTGTCTTTTTCATTTCGAATCTGTTTTATTTTTGTCTGCGCAATGAACGGCTGGAATGCATCACTGACCGCCTGTATGCCGGCATTAAGTCCAATCAGGTTAAAAACCATCTCCAGAAATTCACTATTAAGCGGAGTGGTTGGCAGCAAGTTCAATGTGTAACGTGAGGCCAGAACGTCAACCGGCAGGTTGGCGTGGCTAAATGTCGGGAAATTTTGTTTACCCAACGGGCGGGTTCGTGATCTATGAGTCCTCATCTCTGTTCTCCTGATTTTTCTTTCAGGATAACAGGGCATGTAGGACGCAGAAGGTCTGACCAATTATTTTTATCGACGATTTGAGATGCGTGCCGACGAAAAGGAATTTTATCCAGACACTCGTAGCGGCGGACAGGACAAGAAGAAATATTCCCGCCTTATAAAAACCAATTTTTTTGCGACAGGTTTGATGTAAAAAACCAGTTTTTGATTTCAAGCTTCCAGCACAAAAGTAGAAATATCCCGTATATCTCGGCATTCCCGTGCCCCACCCAGATAGAATTTCGCCCAGCACATTTTTTTAGCGCTTTGAAATACCCCCAGAATCCAGACGGAGAATCAAACCGGCTTGCTAGATCAAAGATGTCTTCAAGCCGGGCATCGCGAATAACAGACCAGTCCTTGGTTGTAATCCAAGGCGAGAGGTTTGACATGAGCAGGTGATATTTGGTTTGTTGCATTCTTCCCCAACAGTTCGTAGCGATGGAAGGGTTCGTTGTGTCATACGGGAGCAACCCATTCCAGTGCGGTATTGTTTTCCCCGCCGCACATGCTTCAATGTGTTTTTCGACCCTGCTCCGCCACCCGTTCAAATTTTCTTCAACCCAAGGAAAGCTTCTTCGTGAGCGTGCGGTAGCAATTGAAGGCATTTTACCGACCCCCGTTGCATAATTTGCTCCGAAGCAAATGACAACGAACTCATTTCCGACGCTTGCGGAACTATTGTCCACAGCGGTCGGAATCCAATCCCCTGGCACAGCCGCCGCTGGCATCGAGAGAGGTACGGTCCGGATGTGAAGCTTAGCCACATCGCTTGTTAACGCATTATAGGTCGGCATGGAATAATTTCTCCAGTAGCGGGGTTATATTTTTTTAAATTACTCAACACCAGTCCATTTGACCTCAAAAACCACCCAACCCTTTTGGCTTATCACCGCCTTTACCGCTTTTGCCCCATGATCAAATCCACTCTCGGCTCGCGGGCCAGAATGTGGCCAGAGTGGTCGAATGTGACACCGCCCTTAATATAACCCAGACGGCGCTGCGGCTTGTCAGTAATCCGCATTTCGCCGGAAGACATAGTCTTCGTATAATGAGTGATATGCTGGGCCTTGTCTCTAATCGGCTTGTAACTGCTCATGGTGTTTTCCTCCCTTGGATCATTCTCCCGTAATTCTGAGCCCTCAGACTGGAATAATCCATTTCCAAATCGTGCATGCGCCCTTCTGACTGGGCAATGACACGGGCATCCTGTTCCTTTTTAACCAGCGCAACTACCCGTCCTTTCTGAACGATCGCAAACGGGTATTCTGCGGTTGCCTCGGTATGATCTTTCACCATTTTCCACATCGCGCATTCCTCTCTTTTATTTCACTTCGAACTCAAGCGAGACGACAGCCCGGATTTCTTTTTCAATTGAGGTCGTGTCATACTCTCCGGCCCAGTCGCTGGAGCTGTCTGTGGTTGATAACGGGGCGGTAATTTGAAACACGCCCTGTCTGGCCGAAACTAACCGCCCGATTCGACCCCTTTCCTGCGTCAAAGCCTTCGCTCGCTTCCATCCGTCCTGGGTGGCCTCTTGCAGCAGTTCGACTTTTATCGCGGGCAGGTCGCTGAGCAGATATTCCGGCGCTGACATCTGCACCAGAATGTTCCCAGCGGCGTAGTCGGTCAGCATAGAGGCAATCTTAGCAATGAGATTCACATTGGTGGTGATGACTCCGCATTGGCAGGCGACATAGTAATAGGCTAACCGGTCTGTTTCCCGGCCTTCAGCGGTCGTTTTCATTACCCGTTTGATGCCCGGCTCTTCAAGATACAACCGGATCTGCGCCCCATACTGCTGCCCGATTCGGCTCGTCAGGATTTTGTAGTGATCCCGAACCCGGGTCAGTGCATTGCTGAGAACCGGATCGGTATCAATTACATTGAAGCTGAGCTTGCCGGTGCTCGAAACCAGCAAGCGTTGTGACGTTCCCTTCACGGCAATTGCATCTTCCTTGCGGATGCGGAGATAAAATCTGGATACGACGTAAGCCGAGGAGACCAGTCCAACGGCCAGAATCAATGCGACGGTGATATATTTCTTCATGTTTCCCTCCTTGTAATCCTTCATTTTCCTGCTCCCCACACATTCCTAGTCAAAATTACATCCTCTGCTTCCGCATCAATCCAGCCCACAACCATCGCCCGGAACTCCTCTGGCAGAACGGGCATTCTAAAGGCATCTGTGGAAACCTTAGCTCTGTCGCGAGCGGCCCAACTTTTCCGTTTAGTCACTTTCTGCGACACCCACAACTCCAGAATCCCACACTCGCCATCCGCTGGAAAAATGAACTTAACTCTTCGATCTTTCCCAAAGGCCGCGTCATGTTTTTGAAGCTGCTCCGCAATCAGCTGAGAAAAAGCGCTCTGCTGAAGTTCTTTTTCATCCGGATGCTGCTCGCCGGAAGCCAAATAGAAACTAATTGATTCATTCATGACCTTAAAACCTCCTTGCTTAAAAATTCCAGCGACCCGGCGACAACACGGATGTTGCCAACGGTGTTGAGTCTGGGCGGCAGGCGGGCATCCTGCTGAAGCCGACGGAGCGGCTCATACGTCAAATTCTCAGGGCGGTATTCGATCATTACGTCGCCGCAGTAGATCGGGAAATCGGGGTCGAGAAGTTTTTTCAGAACCTCTCGCTCTTCTCGCTGAAGTCTAATTCCGTTGTCTTTGTTGTTCTCTATTTTGGCCTCTTTGATTTTTCGTCGTAATTGCTGTAGGCGTTTTTTATCCTCAGACTCAATGAGCATTTCGGGAAACTCTTTGAGCATTTTCAAAAAATCAGTCGTCAAGTCGCACTGCCCTGAATACGGGCCAAAGCGGGAAAAGACCGGCTTGAGACTCAGTTCCGGATAATCCTTTTTCAGCTCTTTAAGCAAAGCCTGCCCGCGCTCCACCGCCTTTAAAAACTGTTCTCTATTTAAGTTCATGCCTCCGATTTTACATAGCCGGTCAGACACCTAGCGTCCCAGGGGTTGATTTATTCTTCCGGGTATGACTAACTCTGGGATCATGAAGAGAAGCAAGACTCAGGCGGAGCGACTGGTGGCGCTAGACCAACTGCTGCGGAATAATAAATACCCCAACTGCACCTCATTTGCAGAGGAATGGGAAATCTCCACCAAGACCGCCCAGCGCGATATTGACTTTCTGAAAGACCGCATGGGCGCGCCCGTTGAATACGACGCTCTGGAGCGCGGCTATTACTATACCGAGTCCACCTTCATGATGCCCGCCGTCCAAATGAACGAGGGCGAACTGGCTGCCCTGCTGATGGGATCAAAGGCGCTTGAGCAGTTTCAGGGCACCCCAATGGCTGAAAAACTAAAAGCCGTATTCGAGAAGCTTTCCATCTTCCTGCCCGACAACATTACCGTCCGGCCCGAAGAGCTGTTTTCGCATTTCAGCTTTATCTCCCCGCCCGCTATGCCGATTTCCGCCAAGGTCTGGACGGTGGTTGTCCAGGCATTGGAAAACCGGCAGATGATTGAAATTGTGTACCGCAACTGGAGCGGAGAAAAGACCGCCCGTGTTGCTCCGGTGCATTTAGCCAACCTGCAAGGCGACTGGTATCTCTTCGCCCAGTACGAAGAGCACGCGAACTTCCGGCAGCTCGCCCTCGCCCGTATTCAGAGCATCAAGCTGCTCAGCAAGAAAGCGGAGATCAAAGGAACCTTCGATCCGAAGAAAGAACTGTCCAATACCTTTTCGAAGATTGCCGGAGACAATAAAGCGTTTCACGTGACGGTACAATTTCACCCCGAAATTGCGGTGAGCGTCCAGGAACGGCAGTGGCATCCGGAACAAAAGGTGAAGAATCTCAAGGGCGGAGGCGTAGAAATCAGCTTTGAGGCTAAAGGTGACATTGAAATCAAACGCTGGGTCATGGCCTATGGCCGCTACGCTAAGGTCAAAAGCCCGAAATGGCTGAAAGACGAAATCGCCGAAGAAGTCCGGGCGATGCTTTAGCGAATACGGACTCTGCGAGTGGTTTCGTTTATGATTCCAAGGTTTGAAAGCAGATAGATTTGTTCATAAAATAATGTTGTTCATAAAAAATGAACATGATATATAAATGAACAAATGAGAGAGTTACTAGACCTCAACGTATGGGAGAAGCACCTCAAAGCGGTGTTTCCATACTCGAACGCGCTAACCGCAAACGATCTGAATTTCTGCATGGAAAGCGGCGACCCCGTGCTCAAGATTCGTGCCCAAAAGTTCAGCGTCAGGTTTGTGAAGACGATTACGGATACAACCATTTTTATCGGGCCGCAAAACCGCTATCCAACGCTCTATCTTACGGAACAAATTTCCCCCGCCAAAGCGGAAGCCATGCGCAACGCGAACACACCGTTTATTGATATCAAGGGCAACGCGTTTCTGAATCTGCCCGGGCTCTATCTTTTTGTGACCGGCAGAAAGCAGAGCCTCCCCTCCCCGCTTTGGCAGCAAAGCCGTTTGGCCGGAAAGCTCTTCAAGTCATCAGGTATCAAATTAATTCACCTGCTTTTGACCGATCCTCTGCTGGATGCTCAACCGGAAAACGCTTTGCTTAACACCAACATGCGCGAATTGGCAACGCGAGCCGGACTTTCCACCGGCAGTGTATCGGAGCTGATTAGCGAAATGAAAGAGCGCGGCTTTCTGCTCGATCATGACCGGATGCGAATCCTCGTGAACCGGAAAGAACTTTTCGACAAGTGGATTCACGGTTACACAGACTACCGCTTGCGACTGAAACGGCTTTGCTTTCAAGTGGACTCTATCGCTTGGTGGCGCGACCGCAATCCGCAACAGGAAGCCTTCCTCTGGGGCGGCGAACCGGCCGCAGCCTTATTGACCAACGATTATCTGCGCCCGCAAAAGCTGACGTTATACACGGCACTGCCACTATACGATTTAGTGGTTGAAGCCAACCTGCACCAAACGCCTTCGGGTGGAAATGTTGAATTTGTGATGCCCTTGCCGGGGGCGGATTGCGGGCCATCGAAGGACTGCGTACATCCCATTCTCGTTTATGCCGATTTGATCTGCTGCTCCGGCGATGAGAGGAACACCGAAACGGCGACAAGGATATATGAAAAATACATTCAGCACATTATTGAAACCGCTTAACCCGGCCAAAGTAGAAACGCTACAACGGCTTTATACCGCCACAGAAACTATTCCGGTTGTACTGCTGGGTGCGTTTGCCCGCGATCTTTTGTTTTACCACCTCCACGGGGTGGAAGTTCCGCGCGCCACCAAAGACATCGACACGTCCGTTCAAATGAGTTCATGGGAAAATTTCGATGCCGTCTGCCGGAAACTTCTGGAACTCGGATTCCGCAACAAAAGCCCGCTCCATCCTGAAAAATTCACCGACACAAACGGTCAGGAAGTGGACATGCTGCCGTTCGGCAGTCTGTCGGAAGACGGGAAGACCATCACATGGCCGGCGGATAACAGCCCGTGGACGATTTCCGGCATTCAGGAAGCCTACGACCATGCCCTGCTCTTCCGGCAAGTCGCCTTTGAGTTCCGCATCATTCCCCCGGCGGCCATGATCTACCTCAAAATATTTTCCACCTGCGACCGCCCGCGCGACCGGAAGAAAAAGGATTCCGCCGACATAAACTTCGTGCTGACCAATTATCTGACCGCCACCGGCAAAGGCCGCCTCAAATCATCCGGCAGTGACGGCGACATCATGGAAAAGGTAAAAGGCGATCTTGAACGTGCCGCCGCATGGCTCGCCGGACGGGATATGGCCGGCATTGTTTCTGCGCAGACCGCCGGGGATTTGTTGGGACTTCTCCGGAAAGAAACCGAAGGTACAAGCCTTTGTCCGATTGCGCACGAACTGGCTAATTACCATGAAGGCAAGTTCGCCCGTTCCCGCGAAATCCTGAAGTCTCTGCGCGACGGCTTTGAAGAAGCCCGCAAATAGGGAAAGGAAGAAGTGGTATCATTTCTTCACTTTCCGCCGGTTTCGTTGTTCATACTATCACCCCTGTTGTTCTGCAGCCCGACCGACAGGACAATCCGAAGGCCGGTCAGGAAATCGATATCGCTGTGCGGGAACTCGCTCGGTTAAAATAACTGTATTTCCAGCCCCGGAGAGAAAAACGACAAGCGCCAGATTTTTACTAGAATCAATCCACTGTTGAATAACTATCTTGCAGTATTTGCTCTTGGAGATGTGAATGGAAGTTGCTAGCTTCCCCCAGTTCATTCGCCATTTTTTTTACACATGTTGATGCCGATGGCCTTGGTGAATGGACGTAAGTGTTTGACGGGGTTTTTTGCTACGGATTTTGCTACGTTGCTGACTGTTCATTTTGTTTCCGAGCGCGCGGCGATGATTACGAAACCCTTGAAAACATTGGTTATGATGAGTTTATAACTTTCAAAGGGTGGATTCGTAATGAGCAGGTCATCGGTTCGACTCCGATCATTGGCTCCATTTGCCGCCACAGCGGCAAATGCCCTGAGCGAACGGAGTGAGTCGAAGGGCTTTTGGCAGGCCATCTTTGCGTTTGTGACCAGTTAGATGAATTTTATGATGATAAGGCAGGTGTACAGATGGCAAAACCAACCACTCCCTATTATCTGATCGACGAGAAGAAACTGCTGAGAAATCTGAAGATCATCCAGCAGGTGCGCGAGCTGTCCGGGGCGAAATCTGTTCTCGCGCTGAAGTGCTTTTCGACCTGGTCCGTGTTTCCGCTGATGAGCCAATACATGGATGGCACAACGAGCAGTTCCCTTCCCGAGGCGCGGCTGGGGTACGAGAAATTCGGGAAGGAAGTTCATGCCTACAGCGTGGGCTTTACCCGACAGGAGGTTCGCGAGGTCAGCACGTTTGCCGATATGGTGATTTTCAACTCCATCTCGCAACTGAAGCAGTATGCCCGCGAGACGCGCGGCCTGCCGCTGGGCTTACGGGTTAATCCGGGAGTCAGTCATTCTCATTATGATCTCGCCAATCCGGCCCGTCGCTATTCCCGGCTCGGTGTGATAAGCCTCGCTGCACTCAAGGAGGTCGCACCATTGCTCAGCGGCGTGATGTTCCATTTCAACTGCGAAAATGATGAATTCGAAAGTTTTTCCTCGGCACTTGATGCGATTGGGGAAAAATACAGTTCGCTCCTGAAAAAAATGGAGTGGGTCAGCCTGGGCGGAGGATTGTCGTTCACGAAAAAAGGCTATCCGCTGAAACAGTTCTGCCGAAAACTGAAGGCGTTCCGCGAGGAGTTTGGCGTCGAGTTGTATTTGGAGCCCGGCGAAGCGGCAATCACCGGTTGCGCCGAGCTTGTGACGACCGTTCTGGATGTCGTGCATAACGAAATGGATACGGCGATTCTTGACGCCTCCATGGAGGCCCACATGCTGGATCATCTGATCTACCGCACCAACCCGAAAGTCAATGCGCCAGCGTCAGGCCGGTATCCGGTCATAATCGCGGGACGATCCTGTCTGGCGGGCGATGTGTTCGGGCAGTTCTCGTTGAAAAAGAAACTGAAAACGGGCGATCAGGTTCATCTGGCCGACGCCGCCGGGTACACCATGGTGAAGAAGAACTGGTTTAACGGACTGCCCATGCCGTCCATTTGTGTAAAAAGGCTTAACGGAAAACTGGAAACCGTCCGGCGATTCAGTTACAAGGATTACCTCGAAGGTCTTTCATAAGAAAAAGGAACGCTAATGAAAAAGAATCTATTGATTATTGGCGCTGGCGGTGTGGCCCATGTGACGGCTCACAAAGCGGCGATGAACAACGATGTGCTCGGCGATATTTGCATCGCATCGCGCACTCAGGCCAAGTGCGACGAGATTATTGAGAGCGTCCGGCGGCTGAAGCACCTCAAGGATCCGTCCAAGAAGCTGTATTCACGGCAGATTGACGCGCTCGACATTCCGGCGACCGTGAAGCTGATTCAGGAAACGCAGTCCGAGATGGTGATCAATCTTGGGAACGCGTTCATCAATATGTCCGTCCTCGAAGCCTGCCTCCAAACCGGCGCGGTCTATATGGACACGGCGATTCACGAAGACCCGGACAAAGTTTGCGAGCAGCCCCCGTGGTATGCCAACTATGAGTGGAAGCGCAAAGACCGCTGCCGTGACGCGGGCCTGACCGCCATTCTCGGCGTCGGATTCGACCCCGGCGTGGTGAATGCCTACTGCGCGCTGGCTCAGAAGCGCTATTTTGACAAGATTGACACCATCGATATCATGGACGTCAACGCCGGCAGTCATGGCAAATACTTCGCCACCAATTTTGACCCGGAAATCAACTTCCGCGAGTTCATCAAGGTCTGGACCTGGATTGACCGGAAATGGGCGGAATACCCGACGCATTCCGTCAAACGCATGTACGACTTCCCGGTGGCTGGCCCCTGCCCGATTTATCTGAACGGACATGATGAGCTGCACTCGCTGTCGAAGAACATCGACGCAAACAGCATCCGGTTCTGGATGGGCTTCGGCAATCATTACATCAACGTGTTCACCGTCCTGCGGACTCTCGGGTTCCTCGATCATCTGCCGGTGAAATTGACCACCGGGCAGGAAGTTGTTCCGCTGAAGGTCGTCAAAGCGCTGTTGCCCGATCCCAAGACGCTGGCGCCGGGCTACACGGGAAAAACCTGCATCGGCAACTTCGTCAAGGGCTGGAAGAACGGAAAGAAGCGCGAGGTCTTCATCTATCAGGTTTCCGACCATCACGCCTGCTACGAAGAAATCGAATCGCAAGGCATCAGCTACACCGCGGGCGTCCCGCCGGTGGCGGCAGCCATGCTGGTCGCTCAGGGAGTCTGGGATCCGAAAACCATGGTGAATGTAGAGGAACTCGATCCCGAGCCCTTTATCGCCATCCTCGATAAGATCGGTCTGCTCACGGACGTCAAAGAGATTACGCCCGGCAGTAAATTCTCATTTGATGGCACGGTGCGCGATCTGGCCACGGAACTCGCAGAGTCTACGGCGACCGTCACCGTTTCGGCGGCCAACCCCATCATCGCGATCGACAAAAAGTTTCAGGAAGCTGTCCTTAAAAAGCTGGCCGCGCCGGCAAAAAAAGCGGTGAAGGCAAAAATAAAAAAAACCGTTAAGGTGGTGAAAAAGACAAAAGCTAAAAAGGTTGTGGCTAAGAAGAAGCCCGCCAAAAAAGCAGCCAAGACGGTGAAGGCAAAAGCCAAGAAGGTTGCCCCGAAGAAGGTCGTGGCCAAAAAGGCAAAGAAGAAAGCCGGAAAGAAAAAGTAACCGTCTGGCGTAACCAAAGGGCCGTCATGCTCACCGCATGACGGTCTTTTTTTATTGGTTGATATGAACGATTTTGGCTGGCGAGAAACCGTTGAAGCTCGTTGCTGAAGCCGTGCTATAGGCGCCGATATTCCGGCTGTACACGAGATCGCCCAGCTCAAGATTCGTGGGCAGTTCTTCCGACATCGATATCACGTCGAGCGCATCGCAGGTTGGGCCGAACACGGTGCATATCTCAGTGGGTCCGCGCTTGAACGCTTTTATCGGATACTTGCAATGGTCAAAGATAATTCCTGAGAACGTATTGTAAACCCCGTCGTCAATGTAGTAGCAAAGCTTCCCGTTGCGAACGGCTTTTCCAATGACCTGGGAAATGGCAGTGCCCGCCGTCGCGACCATGAATCGTCCCGGTTCGGCCAGGATTTGAATATCCTTGGGAAAGAGCCGGTTAAGCTCGGCGTTGATTTTGCGGGCGAGTTCGCTGAAGGGTTTCACGGTTGAGTCGTAGGGTGCGGGGAAACCGCCGCCTATATCCAGCAGGTTCATTTTCGTGTACCCGCGGCTTTTCGCTTCTTCGAATACGCTGGCCGCCAGATTAATGGCCTGAACAAAATTCTCGAAGTTGGTGGTCTGACTGCCGACGTGGAAGCTCAGCCCTTCCACGACCAGCCCTGCCTTCTCCGCCGCCAGAATCAAATCCACCGCTTCGCCCGATGCCGCGCCGCACTTTGAAGAGAGTTCGCACATGGCGCCGGTATTGGGAACACTCAACCGCAAAGCGAGCCCCGAGTTGGGTGCGTATTTCTTGATCTTCTTGATCTCCTCATAATTGTCGTACGTGACCAGCGCTTTGTACTGATCCAGCTCCTGCAAGGCCTCATTCACCTTGATGGGGTTGGCGTAAATGATTTTGTCCCAGATCCAGTCCTGCCGTTTTTTAGCGGGCATGCGTTTGATCAGGTCGTACACGATGTTGAACTCCGGCATCGAAGCCACGTCAAAGCTGGCACCTGCGTCAAACAGCGTCTTAACGATGGCGGGATCCGGATTGGCCTTCACCGCATAGTAGGCCTGAACGCGGGGCAGGTATTTTTTAAAGGTGGCGTAGTTTCGGCGGAGAACATCGTGATCGACCACAAAAAGAGGCGTTCCGTGAGTTTTCCCGAGTTTTTTAAGCACGTCCAAAGTATTCATGCCGGAGACATTAATGGTTCTTCCCAAATTTGTGTACCCAAGAGTTCAAAAAGTTAATGGGATTACGTCTGGCATCGGAGGATTGACTATTTTCACCTCTTCCGCATAATTGCGCCCGTATTACGGGGTTCGGAATGTTTCCGATCTCGCCCTATGAGGTGTAGCGGTCAGGTTACGAGGTGATGCGGACATGGATTCGCCCGCAAAGAAAGGAGTCAGTATGAAGATTCAAGTTATAGGTACAATTGCGTTGGTGTGTATGAGTTTGGTCGGTGTGTCGGTTGCGGCCGAGACGGCGGGCAAGACAACCCTTGATAATCTGCAGGCTGCATTCAACGGAGAATCGAATGCGAAGGCCAAATATGATGCGTTTGCTGTCAAAGCGGACGAAGAAGGTTACAAGTCCGTGGCTGCGCTGTTCCGTGCGGCTTCCGCCTCGGAAGCCATACACGCCAAGAAACATGCGGCGGCGATCAAGAAGCTGAATGCGGAGCCTCTGGCAACAGTCGGGAAGCCCGAAGTGAAATCCACGAAGGAAAATCTCGAAGCCGCTTTGGCTGGCGAAACCTATGAAAAAGAAACGATGTATCCGGGATTCATTGCGCAGGCCGAGGCCGAAAATAATAAAGGCGCAGCAATGTCATTCAAGGGTGCCGTAGCGGCGGAAGCCGAACATGCCAAGATGTATAAGCAGGCGCTGAGCGAACTGGACGCATGGAAATCGGCCGGCAAGGAATTCATGGTCTGCCAGATCTGCGGTTATACGCTGTTCTCAGATCCGACGATGCTGAAGTGCCCGGTCTGCGCGGCGCCCAGAGAAAAGTTCACGCTGATTAAGTGATCGCTATGAAAAAGGCTGCCTGTTGGATCCTGGCCGCAGTGCAGCTTCTGGTCGTGACAGGATGCTGGCTCTGGTTCCATACGCATCATGCGATGGGTAATCTCCTTACGGGGGATGCCGCCGGCAAACTGTTGGCGTGGGGCCGACTCGCAGGTCTGCTGGCGGTCTTGGCGATCCTGTTTCAGCTCATGCTGGTCGGGCGTGTGCGGTGGGTGGAACGGTGCTATGGAATGGACCGTCTCACCCGCCTTCACCACGTGTCCGGCTTCGCGCTGATCCTTTTGCTCATCCTGCATCCGGTTCTCGTCACGTTTGGGCACGCTATACAGGCCGATCTCAGCTATTGGGAACAGATGGCCGATTTCTGCAAGACGTGGAGAGGCTTGCTGACCGCAGTCATCGGACTGAGTCTGATGATTGGCGCAAGCGTGTTCTCGGTTCTCGTGCTTCTGAAACGTGTTCGCTACGAGCTTTGGTATGCGACCCACCTTGTGCTGTATGTCGCATTCGGACTGACCTTTCTTCATCAGGTGGTTTCTGGCAGTGACCTCACCGATCACCCCGCCTTTAAGTTCTACTGGATCGCTCTCTACGCCTTTGTGTTCGTGAATCTGGCGGTCTATCGGTTTGCGTGGCCATTGCTGGCCTTTGCCCGTCACCGATTCGTCGTTACTCAGGTGGTGCCTGAGACTGGCGATGTGACCTCCGTGTACATTGGAGGAAAGCATCTGGAAAAGTTCCATGTCGAATCCGGACAGTTCATGATCGTCCGCTTTCTGGCCGACGGATTCCGGTGGGAGGCTCATCCCTTTTCCTTATCCTGCCTACCAGACGAAAAACACCTGCGGTTGTCGATCAAGCGGCTGGGCGATTTCACACGCCGTATACCGGAGCTGAAGCCCGGTACGCCAGTGCTGATCGACGGCCCTCACGGTGTTTTCACCTCCCGCACGTGCTCCTCTGACAAGGTTCTACTGATCGCTGGTGGAATCGGCGTCACGCCGATCCGCTCGCTGGCCGAAGAACTGGTCGGAGTTGGACACGATGTAATTATGATTTACGGGAACCGCAACAGCGAAACGATTGTCTTTAAGAACGAGCTGGATGAACTGGCCGCACGGACGGGCAGTAAGTTCCGCCTTGTCTATGTTATGAGCGACGACCCCGCATGGCCCGGTGAGAAGGGACGCGTGGACCGCGAGCGGATTGCGCGGCTCGTACCCGATCTGGCTGACCGTGACATCTATCTTTGCGGACCGCCGGTGATGATGAAGGGCGTTCGCACGGCACTGGCAGGTCTGGGCGTTCCCGCCCGCCGCATCCACGCCGAACGTTTCGCGCTTTAGAGGGGTTTTGCCACTGAAACGAGATGGCTATTCTCGTGCTTGCCTTTTAAAACCGACGATAAACCTTGTGTTCTGCGCTATTTGGCCTAAAACCTTTTTCCGTGGTGGAGGGAAAGTCCTTCTGCCGGTTTTGTGTGGCCCTTGTTCAAAAAATGCGAGGGCTTAGTAACACCGGTCAAAAGCCGGTGGTGAGTAAAGAGGTAAATATGGGTTCATTAGTAAATGGTACGGTTAAGTGGTTCAACGCTGAAAAAGGTTTCGGTTTCATCTCGCAAGAAGGCGGCAAGGACGTTTTCGTTCATCATTCCGCCATCAACGGCAGCGGCCGTAAGGTTTTGGCTGAAGGCCAGAACGTAACGATGGAAGTTACTGCGGGCGCTAAAGGCCCACAGGCTGCCAACGTAACAGGTCTGTAAGAATCAGATCTTCAGGGTGCGGCGTTCAGCCGCCGCACTCCAAATTTATTTCGAAAGCTCAACGGATCGCTTTTGCGCGGCCAGAAGAGCCTGGACAATTGCGTCTTTGACGCCCGCTTCATCCAAGGAACGAATCGCCGCTTCGGTCGTCCCGCCTTTGGAAGTGACTTTAGCGCGCAGTGCATCGGCCGCTTCACCGGTGTCATCCATCAGCCGCGCGGCGCCTTCGACGGTTTTGAGCGCCAGCCTGCGGGCCGTTTCTTTATCGAGGCCCATTTTGTCCGCCGCCGCCAGCATCCCTTCAAGCAGGTAAAACACATAGGCCGGGCCTGAACCGCTCAGCGCGGTTACCGCATCAAGTTCCTTTTCTTTCACCCGCACGGTCAGTCCGACACAGCTGAGGATATTTTCAGTCACTTCAAGGTCGGCTTCATCGGCATTCGTTCCGGCGGCAATGGCGGACGCGCCCTGCCCGACCAGCGCCGGCGTGTTGGGCATGACGCGCACCACGCGGCGTTTTCCGCCGAGCGCGGCTTCAATCTTTGCTGTGGGAATTCCTGCCGCAATACTTACGACGAGCGTTTCTTTGCGCAGCACCGGCATAATGCCTTTGAGCACTTCCGCCATGGCCTGCGGCTTGACCGCGAGCACAACGATTTCAGCGTTTTTCACCACGTTGTTGTCCGTGGAAATAGAAACACCGTATTCCCGCTCCAGATCAGCGAGCCGTTCCGGACGGACATCCGTCATGATGATTTTTTCCGGCGCGCAAAAACCGCCCGCCACCATACCGCTGACAATAGCCTCCGCCATATTGCCCGCGCCGATGAATACAACCTTCGATTCCATAATCATAATTTTCCTCCCGATCTATACGGGCGACAGGCAGGTCGCCCCTATCTGCTTCCAAAAATTTCGCTTCCCACACGGATGAATGTGGCGCCCTCTTCAATCGCCATTTCGAAATCATGCGACATGCCCATCGAAAGTTCAGGCAGCGGCGTGCCGGTTTCCTTCTGAAGCCGGTCGCGGAGTTTCCGAAGGTTGGAAAAATGGATGCGCGCTTTTTCCGGATCGGGTGTGAACGGCGGAATGGTCATCAGTCCGTGCACTTCGACTTTACGGCATTGGTTGGCGGCCTCAATCAGTGCGGCGGCTTCCTCCGGCGCGCAACCCTCTTTGGAACCTTCACCCGAGATGTTAACCTGAATGAGCACCGGAAACGGAACCGCCGCGCATTCATCAAGCGCGCGGATCAGTTTTTCAGAGTCGACGGAATGGATCATACGGAAAAGTCCGGAAGCCGCGATGCGTGCTTTATTGCTCTGCAAGTGGCCGATCAGGTGCCATTGCAAACTTCCGGGGCAAAGCGGAATTTTGGACCGCGCCTCCTGCACACGGTTTTCGCCAAACAAAATCTGTCCCGCTTCGGCGGCTTCCAGCACCGCCTCGGCGGATTTGGTTTTAGAGACGGCGACCAGCTTCACCTCATCGCGTTTGCGACCCGCCCTTTCGCAAGCCGCACAGATGCGCTTTTCAACAGCTTCTAGATTTTTACTGATCGACATAACCAAATCTGAATTTCAAGTTTCCGGTTTCAGGTTTCAAATTTCAGTATTAGACCTTCGCAATCAGTTTGATGACGAGCATTTCAAGAATCAGCTCCTGCGGAACACCGCTGGAGACAAGCTGTTCGTGAGTTTCAAGCAGGCGCTTCTGGCAGCGGCGCAGTTCTTCGGCGCTGTAGTTTTTCGCCTGTTGACCCAATTTGGAGGTTCGGAACCAGTGGATTTCGCGCGGATCGGCGGGAAGCTGCGCAAACATCTTGTCCATCTCCTGATCGCTGCTCCACTGGACGGCGTTCGCCCCGAATCCGCTGGAGATTTTCAGCCATCCATGGTCGATATAGGCGCGGTATTGCATCAGATTCTGATAGAGGCTCTCAATGGCGAACATCAAACCGATCGGCGCCTCGCCCTGAAAAATCAGTTGCCGCAGAATTTTAAGCGCCTCATCCAGCCGCCGTTCGCCGAGCGCATCGGTAAAGTCCCATGCGATCGCTTCGGCGGATGACGAGGTGATGGCTTTGACATCCTCAACCGTGATCTCCTTGCGGTCGCCGATATAGATCATCAGCTTCTCGGCTTCCATCGCCAGTTGGCGGGTATCCATGCCGACTTTTTCCAGGAACAAATCGAGCGCTCCCGGGCCGATGCGGCACTGCGCCTTAGCAAACATCTCCTGCGCCCGCTCGCGGATGACCGGCTTCTTTTTATAGTCCTGTTCAGGCAGATCGTAGGCTTCAACCGCACCGGCCGCCTCGCAGACTTTGTAGAAGGCGGAGCGACGGTCCACGCCCGGCGCGGAAATAATTAGATTCTGACTGTCCGGAAGCCCCTTTTTAATGTCGTCGGCCAGCTTGCCGAGCAGATCCTTGACCGTTTCGTTCTTACTGATGACGGCGTCTTTGAAAATTGAAACATCTCGAAGCCAAACCGTTTTCTGTCCGCCGAACAGCCCGATTGTGCGCAGTGCGCCAATGCAGGTCTTGAGGGCGGTTACGGCCTCGTCAATGGTCTTCACGTCGCCGTCGACCGTTTCGAGGCTTAGGGTCTGCTCGCTTTCCGGGCAAAGAGCGTTGACGGCCTTGCGGGCGTTGTGACTCACCAGATATTCGTCGGTTCCATGTATCAGTTTTACGGCCACGGGCTGAATTCCTTATTTGCGTTGACGAGGCATCTTAATCATAATCCACGGCGACATGGAATACCGGAATAGAGGAATACTGGAATGATGGAATACTGGAATAATGGGTTGTTGAAATTTTCTGCCTGCCGTTATCCGGTTCGCTTCACCAACATTCCACCCTTCCATTTTTCCACCATTCCGGGAGTTTGCTTATGAACCGACCTCTCTGGGCCCCGTGGCGGGTTGACTATATCCGCAGTGAAAAAGAAGATGGATGTTTCCTCTGCCGGATCTTCGCGGAACAGAAAGACCGTAAAAACCTGCTGCTGGTCCGCGGGAAAACCTGCGCTGTCCTTATGAACCGCTATCCCTATAACAGCGGACACCTGATGATTGCTCCTTTCCGCCATGCCGCCGGACTCGCTGACCTTACACCCGAAGAAACCCTCGAAATGGCCGCGCTCACCTCGCGCGCCATCGCGGTGCTTAGCGAAGTGATGGCACCGCAGGGCTTCAACATAGGCTACAACCTCGGCGAAGCGGCCGGCGCGGGGCTTAAGGATCATCTGCACCAGCACATCGTTCCGCGCTGGACCGGCGATACCAACTTTATGCCGGTGCTCGGCGGCCCGCGTGTCATCCCCGAAGCGCTTGAAGCCACCTACGACCTGCTGGCCGGAAAATTTTGAAGCAACACAAAACAAAGGAGGCAACCATGTCAAAGTCACAGGACGCAAAAAAAGAAACCAAAAAGAAACCGGCCCTGACCATGAAGGAAAAAAAACTCGCCAAGCTGGAGAAGAAGAAACTCCGGTAAGGTTGGCTGTCAACGGGCCGCCCGAAAAGCGGCCCCTACTTTTTCTGAAGCGCACAGAAAATTAATTCCGCCGTTTTCGGGCCGACACCGGGCGCGGCGAGAAGCTCTTCAAGGCTGGCTTTGCGCAGTCGCTCGAAGGAGCCGAAGTGTTTCAGCAGAAGCTCCTTCTTCTTTTTTCCAATAGTTGGAATTTCGTCAAGCGCCGATTCGCGGATGCGTTGCGAACGCAGGCGGCGGTGATACGAAATAGCAAAGCGGTGTGCTTCGTCACGCAATCCCGTCATCACCCGCAGCGCTCTGGAATCGCGCGGCAGAAAGAGTGACGGCTGGTCGTTGCGCACAATCTCTTCGTGCTGTTTGGCCAGTCCAACACTTGGAATGTTCAGGCCGATTTCCGCCAGCGCGGCGCGGGCCGCCCGTAACTGCGTAATCCCGCCGTCCACCACGACAAGATCGGGGAAATTCCCCTGCTCTTCTTTAAGTCGTCCATAGCGGCGGCGCACCACTTCGGCCATCATGCGCGGATCGTCGCTGCCTTCCACCGTCTTGATTCGAAAGCGGCGGTAACGCTGAGGAGCGGGCACACCGTCGACTGCCGATACCATACTTGCCACCGCATAGGTGCCGGAAATGTTGGAAATATCGAAACACTCAATCACACGCGGCGATTTAGCCAAACCGAGCGCTTCGCCCAGCTCTTTTATACCTCGGCCCGCATCATCAATCAGCATCCGGTCGGTCTTGCGCACCAGCGCCTTCTCCTTCACCGCGCGGGTCAGCAGAAACATCATATCGCGGAGCGCGGCGGCGGCTTCAAATTGATGTTTTTCCGCGGAGGTTTCCATCTGCGCACGAACTTCTTTAATGAACTCCGGACGCTCACCGCGAAGAAAAGCGCAGGCAGTTTCAACCCGCTCGCGGTATTCCTCCGGTGTCACTTTACCAATACACGGTGCGGCGCACTGCCGGATGATATCGTTGTGACAGTGCTTATAGGTTTCTTCATCCGGCTGGTCGGGACGGCACTGGCGAATACCGAAACGCCTTTCGACAAACTCCAGCGCCGCACGCGCCGCCAGCCCTGAAGTGTACGGGCCGAAATAAACCGCGCCGTCATTTTTATCAATCCGGCAAAGTTCAAACTTTGGAACCGGCTTATTCAAATCAACGCGCAAAAGGGGGAAACGCTTATCGTCCTTGAACATGGTGTTGTAGCGCGGCTTGTATTCCTTGATCAGCTTGCCTTCGGTCAGCACCGCTTCGGCGTCGTTGCGGAGAACCAACACATCGAAGTCGGTGATCGAACGGATCAGCCCGCGCAGTTTCGGTTCGGCCTTGCGATAGGTACTCTCGCGGAAATAACTCTGAACGCGCTTATGAAGCGAAACCGCCTTGCCAACATAAATGATCGCTCCGGTCCGTCCGCGCATCAGGTAAACGCCCGGCGCGTCCGGCAGTTCCTTCAGCTTTTTGCGAATGTTTTCCGGCCACTGCATGGCATGAATTCTACCAGAAAAATTAAAATCAGAGACTGAAAAGATCGTCAGTGAGAACGCTGGTTTCAAAGGCAATATCAGCAGGAAGTTCTTTTAACTGCGAAGCTTCGACGGCCAGCACGTCGCAACGTTCGTTCTCGGGATGACCGGCATGCCCTTTCACCCAGTGAAAACGGACGGTATGTTCGGCGCACAGATCGAGAAGCTGTTTCCAAAGATCGGAATTTTTCGCCGGTTTGGATGGGGAAAGTTTCCAACCTCTGGAACGCCACCGCTTGGCCCACCCCTTTTCTATGGCGTTCACCACATAGCTGGAATCGCTGGTCAACTCGACGGTGCAGGGACGTTTTAACGAGCGCAGTCCTTCGATACAGGCCAGCAGTTCCATCCGGTTGTTGGTGGTCTTGCGGAATCCGCCGGAAAGCTCTTTCCGGCGTTCGCCGGACAAAAGCACCACGCCGTAGCCGCCCGGCCCGGGATTTCCCTTGCACGCGCCATCGGTATACATTTTAACGGGTTCGTTCATATCCGGTTCCAAAGATTGGAACGCACGGTAGTTGATTTTCCCAATCTCTGGAAACTTAAAGGACGGTCGTGTTTTCTCTCTGTTTTCGTGTTGCGGGGGTGAGAGTGCGTCCGTATAGTTCCGGCTCATTTTCAGGGAATTTAAACCTCAAACCAAGGAGCAGATATGTCAGTTATTGTAGAAGTATTGGCCCGTGAAATTCTCGATTCGCGCGGCAACCCGACGATTGAAGTGGATGTGATTCTCGAATCCGGCGTACTGGGCCGCGCGGCCGTACCGTCTGGCGCCTCGACCGGCGAAAACGAAGCCCTCGAACTGCGCGACGGCGACAAGAAGCGCTACCTCGGCAAAGGCGTGAAGAAGGCCGTTGCCAATGTGAACGAACAAATCGCTCCGGCCATTATCGGCATGGACGCGCTCGACCAGGTCGGCATTGACCGGTTCATGATTGATCTCGACGGCACCAAGACCAAGAGCAACCTCGGTGCCAACGCGATCCTCGGCGTTTCGCTGGCTACCGCCCGCGCCGCTGCGGATTACCTGAACATTCCGCTCTTCCGCTACATCGGCGGCACCAACGCCAAAGTTCTGCCGGTTCCGATGATGAACATCATCAACGGCGGCTCGCACTCCGATGCTCCGATCGCCTTCCAGGAATTCATGATCCGCCCGGTCGGCGCGAAGTCCTTCAGCGAAGGTCTGCGTTGCGGTGCGGAAGTTTTCCACGCGCTGAAAGCGATCCTGAAGAAAAAAGGTCTGAGCACCGCGGTCGGCGACGAAGGCGGCTTCGCTCCGAAATTCTCGGGCGGCACCGAAGAAGCAGCCGACAGCATCATGCAGGCGATCAAAGACGCAGGCTACAAGCCGGGCGTCGATGTAATGATCGGCCTCGACTGCGCCGCTTCCGAGTTCTACAAGGACGGCAAATACGACTATTCCAAGTTTGAAGGCAAAGGCGGTGCAAAGCGCACTTCCGCCAAACAGGCTGAATACCTCGCTGAGCTGGTCGCGAAATACCCGATCGACTCGATCGAAGACGGCATGGATCAGAACGACTGGAAAGGCTGGAAGATTCTGACCGATCTGCTCGGCGACAAGTGCCAGCTGGTCGGCGACGATCTGTTCGTGACCAACGTCGAATACCTCTCGAAGGGTATCGAAACCGGTTGTGCCAATTCGATTCTGATCAAGGTCAATCAGATCGGCACGCTGACTGAAACACTCGACGCGATCGAAATGGCTCACAAAGCCGGTTATACCGCGGTTGTTTCCCATCGCTCCGGCGAAACGGAAGACAACACCATTGCCGACATCGCTGTGGCGACGAACGCAGGTCAGATCAAGACCGGCTCGCTCAGCCGCTCCGACCGGATCAGCAAGTACAACCAGCTGCTGCGCATTGAAGAGATGCTCGGAAGCGAAGCCCGCTACGGCTGCTAAGTTTAACGGCTGTATGAAAAACGCCCTGGGTTTTCCTGGGGCGTTTTTTGTACTGATCATTCTTTTTCATATTTCATATTTCCTACTTCATAATTCATAACCCTCCCCCTATACTGCGCGCCGTGAGTCCTCAGAAATACTGGAATAAAATTTACCGCTATGTGGCGATTGCCGTGATCGGACTCGCGCTGACCGGTGTGTTTTTCGCCTTTCTTCCCAAGGTGTCCCAGTTCCGCAGTTATCAGGAAACCAAGAATGCGCTGGAAGCGGATATCCGCGCCAAGGAAGAGGCGATTAAAGAGCTGCGCCTTAAACAGGAACGGTTCGGTTCCGATAAATATTTTGTTCAGCAGATCGCCCACGAAATCGGTTTTGCCCATGAGGGCGAAACGATCTATCAGTTCAACGATAAGGCCGTTGTCAGCAATGTACCGGCGGTCACAAACAAAGGGATTACGCGATGAAGAAACCGATTGTCTGGACTATTGCGGGCGCGGATTCCGGCGGCGGAGCCGGCATTCAAGCCGATATCAAGGTGATCAACCTGCTCGGCGGGCATGACTGCTCGGTTATCACGGCGCTGACGGCCCAGAACACCATCGGAACCGGCCGCCTCGAATGGGTCGCGCCCGATATGCTTTCCGCTCAGCTCGAAGCGCTCAAGGCCGACCTGCCGCCCGCCGCCGTTAAGCTCGGCATGCTCGGCACCGCCGCCGCCGTTGAAATTGTGGCCGCTTTTCTCAAAACGGCCAAAGCCTCCTTCATCGTCTGCGACCCCGTTCTGATTTCATCCAGCGGCGCGTTTCTGCTCGAAGTCTCCGCGTGGAAGATTCTCACCGAAAAGCTTTTTCCCGTGGTCGATCTGATTACACCCAATATTCCCGAGGCCGAACATCTGCTCGGCATGGAGATTGCCACACCAGCCGACATTGAAGCCGCCGCCCAAAAAGCTCTCACCACCGGCGTTAAAGAAGTTCTGATCAAAGGCGGACACGGTTCGCACGACATGGAGCTTTCCAGCGATTACTGGAGCGACGGAAAAAACCACGCATGGTTGTCTAGCCCGCGGCTCGACACCAAGCACTCTCATGGAACAGGATGTGTACTCTCGTCGGCCATCGCCACCGCCCGCGCATTGGGTTACAGCCCGCTCGACAGCATCATCGTCGCCAAGGCCTATCTCAATCAGGGACTGCGTCTGGCGCCGGGATTAGGCAGCGGCTTCGGCCCGCTCGCTTTCAATCCTTGGGAAAAAGCGGAACAGGACTTCCCGTTCGTTTCACAAAAAGCCGGTGGACCCGGCGCCCGCGCCGCGCTTCCAACCCTTGGAAAATAGCGGTTTGTTTTTCCAACTCCTGGAAAAAGAAAAGGCCGGGTTCCAACCATTGGAACCGGCCTTTTAATTATGAGCGGAAGTTTGGTCGGGGTGACAGGATCTGGCGAAAATGCGCCAAATTTGGCCCCTGAGAACATTCTATTACTATTTCATTACAAACAACTTACACCGTCATTTGTTTTCTATATCCTGATAGACTCTCTATCGAAGATGTGTAGCAACTTATGCTACTCTGTGTAGCAGTTTCAAGTGATAAAATAACACGATCAACGGAGAGAAAAATAAACGATTGAAAGCATCAATTCTGACGACGATGGAAACGTTACAGCGATCCAAGTATGGTGGCGAAATGATGTACAACGAGACCGTCTTGGGTAAGACGGCAACCTTCGCTATGGGCGAATATCCGCGTAGCCATCCCTCCTCCGGAGGAGAGGGATGGAATCACCAGAACTGATAAATCATTGGAAGCCGTATTTTAGAGCTCCGATGTTCCAGTCAGCCACAGTCCCTACGGTGCCTGCCCGACCTGTCACGGACTCGGCAATATGCTCACCTTCGACGAAGAGTTGGTTGTTCCGGACGAAACGTTGCCACTCGAAGAAAGCCTCCTTCAAAAAGATTCTTTTTTACGGTTCCGGCGACGAGCCGATCAGTTATTACCTGCGCCACCGCCGTCGCCCTCATCCGCCCCTTCGCCCTCTCTCAGCGCCTTACCCGTCATTTTGGGTTTGAGAACGTTTGGGTTACCCTGGTTGCGAACCATGATCTCATCCGCGCTTGCCACATTGTTGCATTTAGCAAAAACGGTGACAAACTGATTGCTGCCCGCCTTGTTTTTGACCACAAATCCGTATTCAGCGGCATAGGCTCTGGTCTCCGGTCGTACAAGTGCCTCGCCCTTACCGATCGGTACTTTGAAATTCCAGACATCCTCGCCGGTATAATCTATCTCTGGTTCCTCGGCTTCTGTTCCCCCCGCGGTTTCTGTCTTTTCCGCTTTGGCTCCTGTCTTTTCCGCTTTGGCTCCTGTCTTTTTCCCTTTGGCTTTTGATTTTTTCTTTTCTTCTTTTGCTTTCCCTTCCGCTTTTTCCTCCGCGGAGCTTCTTCGTTCCTGCTTCGTCTGCACCGCCTGCTGCTGGCCATACCACTTATTGGTTCCGTCCCTCATCTCAACGGTGAATCGCATAGTGCCGACGAAGGGGTCATCCTGATCCTGTTCTGTAAGGATTTTAATCACCTGGGTCTTTGCGTTGGTCTTCTTGTTTTGGGTCACTTTGTCGGAGACCGTGGTGACAGCGACATGCTTCTTCAACTCAGTGACTTTCTGAGCAATAGCCGCCTCATCCATTACAGCCGCGACCGGTGCGGCGACGACGGCTCCATCCTGCGCAACCGCTGCGACAGCATTGCTGTCATCCTGAGCAACCGCCACGGCGGCAATTAAGAGAATCCCCGTCATACTTGCTGTAATACGCATATCGAACCCTTTCGCTTATCGCACTGCTGAATCAAATAAGACCGCAGAATTTATAACTTCAGAAGCCGCATGAAACAAGATTTGTTATGTCCGCACAACCGACGGACAGAGTACCGTCGCTTTCGGCGACACCACCTTCATCGACTTCGCTGTCTCCTGAAGCTATCTGCAAGCCAATACCAATATCCGCGCAGCCATCCCTCCTCCGGAGGATGGATGGAATCACCAGAACTGATAAATCATTGGAAGCCGTATTTTAGAGCTCCGATGGTCCAGTTTCAGGGGTGAACGTCAGGGACCGGAGGAATTTCCGGGGTTTGAATGGAGAAGGATTGCGGAGCGGAGGCTTGTGAACACCGCTCCGTCCGGATCTGCCGGTTCAACTAACGTTAAATTTTATTTTTCAAATGATTTTTCGCTGATGCTGCGTCCATTAGGCGCCACTTTGCTGGCGGTCACAAAGATCATCAAATTGCGCTTAACCGTCCGGTTTCCTTCCGAGCGGAAGATCCGGCCGATCAGCGGGATACTTCCAAGCACCGGAACCCGGTCGCTAAACGCTTCAGTTTTTTCACCGATCAACCCGCCCATGGCGATGGTCGAGCCGCTGACGACAGAAACTTCGGTTTTGACTTCGCGGCGGTTAAACAGCGGCAGTTGCGCAATCACCGCTTCATGCTCGAACTGCTGCCCGATACGATACTGGTAGTAGGTGTAGGATGTGTCAGCCGGGGCCAGTTCAAACTTCTGCCAGCCGATCAGCTCGTTGATCTTCGGGTTGATCTTCATCCGAATTTCATCGTCTTTGATCGTCGGCGTCACAGACATTTCCACTCCCAGGATTTTCTCTTTAAAATCCTCATATTTTACGTGCAGCACGGTTCCTTGCGACGCACCTGCTTCGTACGTTTCGGGATAGAAGTGCCTTTCACCGACCGTGATGACAGCCCGCTGGCCGCTGAGGGTGACAATGCTCGGCGCCGAAAGAACATCCGCCCCGGAAGTCTGGTCCAGCGCCCGGATCAGCAGATCAACGGATTCGCCGGCGAACTTGCCCGACAGGCTGACGGTTCCAGCGCCAGTTGCGGAGCTGTTAAACATATCTTCCACCCGGTTGACGTTCCAGTTGTCGATTCGGTTGTTTCCTTCTCTTGAACTCACTTCGACAAGGCTCGAATTCGGATTCAAATTGTTGGGCTGGTCATACGGCAGTGTGCGCAGGCCGTCCGTGAAAAGGTTCTGCGGATCACCGTCAGGACGAACAGAATTCACCGACCAGTCTCCGCGGTTGATGTTGTTTGGATTGGACCAGTTAAAGCCCAGATCCTGAAGCGCCCCTTCGTTGAACTCGACAAAACGGGTCTCAATTTTAACCTGTTCCGCAGAGGCTTCGGCTTCCGTTTCTCCGAAAGCCGCCAGAACTTCCTCCAGTTTGGCCAGATTGGCGGGGGTATTTTTCACGAACAGCTTACGGAACTCCGGCACATAGCTCGCAGAGGATCCTCCCGGGAATTCAACTTCTGCTTCCATCAACTGCGGTTTGATATCTACGACCTGCTCGACGCCTTCGAGCTTCATGCTTCTCATAAACCGTTCTGTTGCCGGATAGTAACGCAAGATCGTTCCCCATTTTTTATCCACTTCTTCTATCCCCGTCTCTTCAGCTTTACGGTGTATGAGGCTGCCTAACTGCCGCAGGTAAAACGCCACAATTTTATTCTCAGGATCAGCTTTCTGCGCCGCATTAAACCCCGCTTCAGCCTGGGCGTAATCACCGGCCACATACTGCTTACGGCTGGCCTCAACCACCGCCGAAACATCCACCGGCTCCGCCTGTTTTTCCACCACGAGTGTGGAGGCCACAGCCACGGGTGCTGCGGCTGCAGGCGCGGTTACAACCGTCGCTGGCGCCGTTCCCTGATAGGCGCTCAGTTCATTCATGACGGACTGCACGCTGTCGTTGTTCTCCTGCGCGCAGGCCATACCGGCCATTAACCCGCAGACTATTAAAATTTGAAAACTTATTCTCATGGTTGGTTCTCCTTGCCTTAAATAAATTATTTGTTGAGGGCTACGTCGGACTTGCGTTGACCGTCGCTGGCAATCTGACCGGCCGACACAAAAATCATAAGATTGCGCTTAATGCTGCGCTCGCCTTCGGAGCGGAACAGCCGCCCGAGCAGAGGAATGCTGCCCAAAACCGGCACCTTGTCTTTATAGGTCTCGAGCCGGTCATAGATCAGTCCGCCCAGTCCGACGGTACTGCCGTCAGCCACATCCACCTGCGTCTCGATGGCACGCACACGGAAAGAGGGAAGCTGCCCATAGATTGCGGCCAGAGGGACACCTGATGTTTCGTGATCAATCGGGCGATCCTGGTCTTGGAACGTCGTGAAGTTGCCA
>CAIKWE010000008.1 GCA_903831085.1 uncultured Verrucomicrobiota bacterium
ATGAAAAACAGCTCCGCGCCGGGGTGCTCGGCCTGAAGGTGCGTTATCGTGTCAAAGGTGTAGGAAACCCCGCCCCGCTGAAGCTCCATATCAGACACTTCAAAACTCAGATTACCCTCCGTCGCCTGTTGAAGCATTGCTAGGCGATGCCGCCCTTCGGCCAGCGTATGCCCCTGCTTATGCGGCGGAACGGCGGCAGGCACAAAAATCAGCCGGTTGAGCTCAAGTTGCTCCACCGCATCCTGCGCAATCGTCAGATGACCCAGATGCACCGGATCAAACGACCCGCCGAATACCCCGATCCGTTCTGTGGTTTTCTCTCTCATTTCCAATGGTCGGAGGATTTTAACCACGGAACACACGGAACACACGGAAAATTCCAATGTTTGGAAAAGGTAATGACCGCAAAGCGACTGGCAGGAACCTCTTTACCAACTACCCGCCAAACTGTTAAAAGTCCCCATGAATATGAACAAAAGAAACCTTTTAACCACAGCCGGAATCGCGCTCGCGGCGGCCGGTGCCACAGGAGCCGAATCGCAGACTCCTTCTAAACCGAACATCCTCTGGATCATGACCGACCAGCAACCCGCCGACATGATGAGCTGCGCGGGAAACGCCAACCTGCGCACTCCGGCTATGGATGCTCTCGCAACCAACGGCGTCCGCTTTGAACTCGCCTACACCGCCAACCCGATCTGCGTTCCCTCCCGAACCTCGATGATGACCGGACGCCTGCCGCACGAGACTGGAGTGAAATTCAACCTCGCCCGCTTCGACGTCTCTGCGGAGTCGCTCGGAGCCCGCATGAAGCAGGCCGGCTATGACACCGCCTACATGGGCAAATGGCACATCCCGATGGAAAGCAAGAACAGCAAATGGCACGGATTCGATGTCATGCTGGATGATCCAAAGGAATTTAATGACGAGCATCTTGAAGCACCCTTGACCGCTTTCATTAAGCAGAAACGGGATAAGCCCTTCTTTCTCGTCGCCTCGTTCACCAATCCGCACGACATCTGTGAATTCGCCCGCAAGCTGGCCAACTTCGGAAAGGGTGAAGAACCGAAGAATGGACCGTTCTTCGACCCGCCGCCGCCGGCACAGTGCCCTAAGCTGCCGGCCAACTTTGCCATTCCTCAAAACGAACCCGACATGATTCGCGTGCATCAAACGTGGCAGGAAAACACCTACCCGGCCCGCGACTGGACCGACGGACTCTGGCGGCAATACCGCTGGGAGCTCTGTCGCCTGACCGAACTCGTTGATTCCCGCATCGCCACCCTGCTCGACGCCCTGCGCGCGGAAGGACTGATGCAGAAGACCTTAATCGTACTGGTCAGCGACCATGGCGATGGCAACGCCGCGCACCACTGGAATCAGAAAACGCTCTTTTATGATGAAACGGCGCGCGTTCCGCTCATCCTCAGCGGCCCCGGTATCTCAGCACCGGGCCGCACCGACCGCGAGCACCTCGTCTCAACCGGTCAGGATCTGTTTCCCACCTTCTGCGACTACGCCGGAATCGAAACGCCGGAAACATTGCGCGGACGGAGCCTTCGTCCGCTGGCCGAAGGCCGTGCGACCGCCTGGCGCAATCAGCTGGTTTCTGAAAACGATCTGGCCCGCCGGTTTGGCCTGGGCAGCGGCGTGGAGGGAAGAATGCTCCGCACTCAGAATTATAAATATGTGGTCTACTCCTACGGAAAAATACGCGAACAACTGACCGACATGCGCAACGACCCCGGCGAGATGAATAATCTGGCCGTCGATCCGAAATTCCGGGAAATCCTGCAGGAACACCGTAACCGCCTCGCCGCCGAACTCAAAGAAACCGGCGACTTCTTCAACGTCCCCGGCACCGACTCCGCACCGCTTTAATCAGCCCGCAGAATTCTTCCAATGTTTGGAAACTGTAGGTGCTGGCGATGACCGCGCCCACCGTGCGCGGCTACAGGACATCCAATGTTTGGAAAACGGTTGCGACGGAGCGCAACCCTCCTGGAGGGCGCTGCTCCGTCAGCGCCGATTGTTGAAGTGGCCTTAAAATCTTTACCGCCGCCGCACTTGCCTGCCGCGCCGTAGCCATGCGAAGGCGGGCCGCCTCTTATCCTGATTGTCGCGCCGAAGTGTACGAAGGCGGAAGCTTGCCGAAAGGCCCGCCAACCTGCTATAAACCTCCCGTGCCGTACGTCATTTGAAAAATTGAAATGAAGAAATCGAAAAAACTGCTCTGCTGGTTTATTGGAGTCCCCGCAATATCGCTCGGTCACGTCTTCCTCATTTTTGGATTATTCGGGCTGTTGTTCGGTTTGGGTGAAAGTCTACCTCCACCATCGCCATGGATTATGAGATCCCTTTCCGCAAGTTTTGCCGTTCTGAGTCCTCTCACCTATCTGGTTGGGTTTCTAGACCGCGCCATAAGAATGCCTGAGTTTTGTTATTACCTCTCCTTTGTCATTGGCCCCCTTTTGTGGTGGAGCTTAATTGCATGGCTGATCACGGAGAAGCCCATGAATAAATGGAGAAAAAAAGGCCTTTAACCTTAATTTAAACGGCTAAATTCTTCGCGTCTTGGCGGGTAAACCCTATGCATCCAGCTTCTTCTTGAGCATGGCGATGACGGCGGGAGGATTGGCTTTGCCTTTGCTCTGCTTCATGACGTAGCCCATGAGCGAATTGATGGATGCCGGATTGCCGGCCTTATAATCCGCGACGGCCTTGGTGTTTCCGGCGATCGCTTCTTCGGCCCATTTTTCGAGCGCGCTGTCATCGTTGACCTGCGCCATCCCTTTGGCTTCAACTACGGCTTTCGGATCGCCGCCTGCGGTGAAGAGAATTTCAATCAGTTCGTTGGCGGCGCTGGAGCCGATGGTTCCACCGCTGACCAAGTCGGCGACCTGTGCCAGCGCGTCCGGAGTCAGCTTGCTTTCAACAACGCGGATGCTCTTTTCCGTAACGAGACTGGCGACTTTGCCCATCATGTAGTTTGAAACCAGCTTGTACTGTTTCGTCTTTTTGCAGGCGGCATCGAAGAAGTCGGAAGTGGATTTTTCGGCGGTGAGGACTTTAGCATCGTAGTCGGGCAGTCCGAGTTCTTTGACGTAACGTTCACGGCGCTGGACAGGCAGTTCCGGCAGTTCCGATTTCCACTGAGCGATCTGCGCGGCGGAAATTTCAACCGGAAGCAAATCCGGCTCGGGGAAGTAGCGGTAGTCGTGGGCGTCTTCTTTGGTGCGCTGCGAAAAGGTTTCGCCGCGATCAGAGTCGTAGCCGCGGGTTTCCTGGACGACTTTGCCGCCGTTTTCAATCACTTCGATCTGCCGCTCAATTTCGTACTTGATGGCCTCAACAATGAAGCTGGGCGAATTCATGTTTTTGATCTCAACCTTGGCGCCGAGCTTTTCCTGTCCGACCGGCCGGACGCTGACGTTGACGTCGGAGCGCATGTGCCCTTTTTCGAGGTCACAGTCGGAAATGCCGCCGTATTCCATGATCAGCTTGAGCGCCTGAATGTAGGCGAAGGCGTCGTCGGCCGAATGCATACAGGGCGTGGAAACAATTTCCATCAGCGCGGTGCCGGCGCGGTTATAGTCGATCAGGCTGCCACTGGCGGCGTGGGTGTTCTTAGCGGCGTTTTCTTCCTGATGAATCCGCTCCAGAGTGAAAGTTTTCAGCTCGCCGTTCACTTCCGTCACGATCTGTCCGCCGAGGCAGAGCGGCTGGTCGGCCTGCGTGATCTGGTAGTTTTTGGACATGTCGGGGTAGAAATAGTTTTTGCGGTCCCACTTGGAGTGCGGGTTGATCTTGCAACCGAGCAGCAGTCCGGCCTTACAGCAGAGCTCGATGGCCTTGGCGTTGAAAACCGGAAGCGCGCCGGGATAGCCGAGACAGACGGGGCAGACGTTGGTGTTCGGCGCCGCGCCGTACTCGTGCTTACAGCCGCAGAACATCTTCGTCCGCGTCTTCTGCATCACATGGGTCTCAAGCCCGATACATGCTTCGTATTTCATACCAACTTCCATTCACCACAGAGGGCACGGAGGAACACAGAGGGGTCAGTTTACCCGCCGTGTAATACCTTCCCTAAGGTGCTTCACATTAAAATTTATAAGCAAACCAACTTTGCATCTACTCAACTTCAAATAGGTAATCAGTTGCGCCTCATGAACCGGAAGCGTCTTTTCAACTGACTTCAATTCAACAATCACCTGATCTTCAACCAGAATATCCAGCCGGTAACCGGCATCCACTTCAACACCCTCATACACCACCGGAAGAATCACCTCCGCCTTTACAGCTAGTCCTTGCTTCTTCAATCATACACCAGACAGGCCTGATAGGCACTCTCGAGGAGCCCCGGGCCAAGCGCCGAATGCACCTTCATGGCCGCACCAATTATTTTCTCTGTCAATTGATCCATCCTCAGTGATCCTCTGTGTCCTCTGTGGTTAAATTCTTGGTTTCTGCCGATGCCAATCGGTGGTCTGTTCGTAGGCGTGGCCGATTTTGAGGATATTCGCCTCTTTGAACGAGTCGCCGAGAATCTGGAGCCCGATCGGCAGGCCCGCCTTCGAAAATCCGCACGGCACGCTCAGTCCGCAGATGCCCGCGAGATTGACCGGCGTGGTTAGAATGTCGTCGAGGTACATCTTGAGCGGGTCGTTGGTCTTCTCGCCGATTTTATAGGCAGGTGTCGGCGTAACCGGCGCGAGGATCGCGTCGCACTGCTTGAAGGCTGCGGTGAAATCGTTACGGATGAGCGTGCGGACTTTCTGAGCGCGCAGGTAATAAGCGTCGTAGTAGCCGCTTGAAAGAACGTAGGTGCCAAGAATAATGCGGCGTTTGACTTCCGGCCCGAAGCCAGCGGCGCGGGTTTTGCCGTACAGCTCAATCGGATCGGCACCGTCTTTGCGCAAGCCGTAGCGGATGCCATCGAAGCGCGCGAGGTTGGCGGAGGCTTCGGCGGTGGCGATGATGTAATAGACCGCAATCGCATACTTTGAATGCGGCAGACTAATATTCACAATCTCTGCGCCGAGTTCCTGACAATGCTTTTTTGCATTCCAGACAGCCGTTGCAACTTCGGTATCCATACCATCGACAAAATATTCGTTCGGCAGGCCAAGCTTCATTCCCTTGAGGCTGTGGTCATCCGTCAGCTCTTTTGCAAAGTTCGGAACGGGCAGATCGATCGAAGTGGAATCCATTTCGTCTTTGCCCGCCATCGCTTCGAGCAGAATGGCGGAATCCTTCACCGTCTTGGTGATCGGACCGATCTGGTCGAGCGACGAGGCAAAGGCGGTTAGGCCGTAACGCGAAATCATACCGTAAGTCGGCTTCAGGCCAACGCATCCGCAGAAGGCGGCGGGCTGGCGGATCGAGCCGCCGGTATCGGAGCCTAGCGCGGCGACCGCTTCGTCGGCAGCGACGCTGGCGGCGGAGCCGCCGGAGGAGCCGCCGGGAACGTGGTCGGTATTCCACGGATTGCGCGTCTTCTTAAACGCCGAGCTTTCGGTGCTGGAGCCCATCGCAAACTCGTCCATGTTGACGCGGCCAAGGAAAACCGCGCCCGCTTCGCGCAGTTTGGCGATGGCGGTGGCATCGTACGGCGCGATGTAGCCCTCGAGGATTTTCGACGAGCAGGTGCAGGGCTGACCTTTGACGTTGAGCAGGTCTTTAATCGCCAACGGGATGCCAAGCAGCGCGCCCTTTTTACCGGCGGCGCGCGCCTTGTCGGCGGCTTCGGCCTGTTTCAGCGCGGAGGCGCGGTCGAGGGTCAGGTAGGCGTTGATTTTCCCGTCGCGCGCATCAATCGCGGCGAGCACATCGTTGACGATCTCGACGGAAGTGCATTTTCCCTGCTCCAGAAGGTCGGACAACTCGGAAATTGTTTTGGTGTTAAGGTTAGCCATGGTTATTCCAAAATTTTGGGGACGAGTATCTGCCCGTCGCGGGCGGCCGGAGCGTTGGCGATGACGGCGTCGTGATCAAGCGAGGCGCGCGGTGTGTCGTCACGAAGCACGTTAACCAGCGCCATGGCATGCGCGGTCGGCTCGACATTCGAAACGTCGAGTTCGCCCAGCTGCTCAACATACGTGAGCACCTGGTCGAGCTGTCCCTGAAACAGCTTCGTTTCCCCGTCCGTGAGGTGAATCCGCGCCAGATGCGCGATATAGGAAACGTCCATATGAGTTGAGTCGGCCATGCTTTTCTCCAAATGAGGCCAAACTATAGACAGGCCGCTAGAACCGGGCAAGCGGACACTTTTCCAATGTTTGGAAATTTCCGTTGATATTCTTCCAAACATCGTAAAAATGGCCGCCCTATGACACAGCTCCCCGAAACCCAGCGCATCTTTCCCGAACAGTGGCTCGAACCGGTCGACTTTTCGGCCCGCTTCGAACATCCGGAGCGTCCGTTCGAAATCGACCTCGGCTTCGGAAAGGGGCGCTTTCTGCTGGCACGCGCCCGGAAGTTTCCGGAAACCAATTTCCTGGGAATCGATCGTCTGCTCAACCGGACAAAGCGGATGGACAAGAAAGTGCGGCGGCAGGGCCTGCCCAATGTCCGCGTTTTACGCCTGGACGGCTATTATGCCGTTACCTATCTCGTGCCGCCGCAAAGCGTGGACACCTATTACGTTTTCTATCCCGACCCGTGGCCGAAAGGAAAACACCACCACCACCGTATTTTCAATGAACTGTTTATGGATGCCATCGCCCGCACGCTCAAACCCGGCGGAAAACTCCACGCCTCGACCGACCACCTGCCCTACTTCAAAGAAATCTACAAGCTGATCAAAAACGACAGCCGCTTCGAAGAAACCGAAACGTTCGTTCCGTCTGAGGATGAAGTCAGCGACTTTGAGCTAATCTTCGCCCACAAAACGCCGGGCCGCTGCTCGTTCATCCGTAAGTAAATCTTTTGCCCGCCAAGGCGTTATGGCAGACTCGGCGGCATGAAGATTCTTTTCACAGGCGATATGGTTGGCAGCGCGGGCCGGCAGGTTTTTCAACGCGTCACGGAGCGGCTTCGCGCGGAAGGCCGGATCGATCTCGTTATCGCCAACGCCGAGAACGCCGCAGGCGGGCGCGGCCCGTCGCCTGAAATCGTCGAAGCTCTTTTTGTTGCCGGAGCCGCCGCGCTGACACTCGGCGACCACGCCTGGGACGATAAAACACTAATCCCTCTGCTCGACACCGAGCCGCGCCTGATCCGTCCGGCCAACCTGCCGCCCGCCGCGTCGGGTCGCGGTATGACGACCATTGAAACGGACGAAGGCCCGATTTGCATCATTTCGCTGATCGGGCGCGTTTTCCTCGATCCGGCCGACTGTCCGTTCCGCACCGCCGACCGGCTGATCGGCATGGCCAAGGCCAAAACCATCCTGATTGATTTCCACGCCGAGGCGACGTCGGAAAAAATCGCGCTAGGCCGTTACCTCGACGGACGCGTCACTGCTGTGCTTGGAACGCACACGCACGTCCAGACTTCGGACGAAGCTCTTCTGCCGAATGGCACGGCCTACATCACCGACCTCGGCATGACCGGCCCGAAGGATTCCGTGATCGGGCGCGAGGTCGAACCGGTTGTTCAAAAATTCATTACCGGCATGCCGCAGAAGTTCGATACGGCGAAAAATGATCCGGCGCTCGAAGGCGTCATTCTGGACATCGATATCCAGACCGGTAAAGCACGCTCCATTGAGCGGATTAGAGAACGGAACTAAAATGGACGCGTTACTAAATCAAGTTGAGGCCCGGGTGCTCGGATCGCTGATCGAAAAACAGATCACAACCCCCAGCTACTATCCGCTGACACTTGCCGCGCTGACTGCGGCCTGCAACCAGAAGAGCAACCGGAACCCCGTAACCGCTCTTGATGAGAAGGATGTCGCCCGCGCCATCCTGACGTTACGTGACAAACATCTGGCCTGGGAAACCGCCGAGGCCGGCGCGCGGGTTATGAAATACAGTCATAATCTGTCTCAGCATTTTGAATTTTCCGATCAACAGCTGGCGGTTGTGTGCGAATTAATGCTTCGCGGGCCGCAAACCGGTGGCGAACTACGCACACACTGCGAACGCATGCACCCGTTAGGAGACATCACACAGACGGAAGCCGTGCTCCAGTCTCTCATTGATTATCCCGGTTCTCCGCTCGTGGCTAAACTTCCTCGGGAGCCGGGCCGCCGTGAAAACCGCTTTACTCATCTCCTGTGCGGAGAAGTTGTCCTGCCGCCGGAAACACTCAAGCCGCAGCCGGAACCCGCCACACTTGCTGTCCGCGCAGAAAACGAACGGCTTGCTGCTCTTGAAGACGAGGTTAAAAATCTTCGTACAGAAGTAGACACCCTTCACCGTCAACTCGCCGAGTTCAGTAAACAATTTGAATAGCAGATGGAAGAGACACGCAAAATCTACAGCGTCGCCGAACTGAACCGCGCGGCACGCTACACGCTCGAAAACGGCATCGGCGAAGTCTGGGTCGAGGGCGAGATCTCGCGACTGACACGCCAGTCGAGCGGTCACTGGTATTTTACGCTTAAGGACGAAGCCGCCGCCGTCTCCTGCGCCATGTTCAAACAGAACAACGCCTCAGTCATCTTCGAGCCGAAGGATGGACTCAAGGTTCGTGTTTTCGGGCAGGCCAGCCTTTACGAGCCGCGTGGAAGCTATCAGCTCATCATCCGCAAAATGGAAGAAGCCGGCAAAGGTTCGCTCCAGGAGCAGTTTGAAAAGCTGAAGGCGAAGCTCGCTGCCGAAGGGCTATTCGACGAAGCGCGCAAAAAGCCGTTGCCGCTCCTGCCGCAGAAAATCGGCGTGGTCACCTCCCCGACTGGCGCGGCTATCCGCGACATCATCAACGTGCTGACGCGGCGGTTTCCAAACCTTGGAATCCTGCTCGCACCGGTCACCGTGCAAGGCGAAGGCGCGGCGGAAAAAATCGCCGCCGCCATTGAATATCTCAATACCCGCGACGACATCGACCTGATGATTGTCGGGCGCGGCGGCGGAAGTATCGAAGATCTCTGGGCGTTCAACGAAGAGGTCGTCGCCCGCGCCATTGCCGCTTCGCGGATTCCGGTGATTTCAGCAGTCGGCCACGAAATTGATTTCACCATCAGCGATTTTGTCGCTGACGTTCGCGCACCGACGCCGTCGGCCGCCGCCGAGCTCGCTGTTCCGGTGAAAGCCGAGATGGAAACGCAGATTGCGCGGCTGGCCGCGCGACTTGGCGGATCACTGCAGAATCAGGTTCATATTCTGCGCGAGCGGATTCCCGGCTTTCGAAAGACCATGGCACATGCCCTGCGCAATGGTGTACAACAGAGACAGCAGCGAGTCGATCAGTCCGCCGTCGCCCTTTCATACCGTCTGCAAAGCGCGGTCATGGAGCGGAAACAGGATTTAAAACGGCTGGGACTTCAGTTTCGTGCGCTGAGTCCGCTGGCCGTGCTCGACCGCGGCTACAGCCTGACGCAGACAGCGGAAGGCGATGTTGTACGCGATGCAAGCCATTTGAAAAAAGGCGACACGCTGAAGACCCGATTTGCAAAAGGAACCGTTCTGTCAGAAGTCAAAAAGAAGGAGGCGTAAGTTATGGCCGAAAAAACTGTCGATTTTGAAAAATCGCTCGAACGGCTCGAAACCCTTGTTGAAGAGATGGAAAGCGGAGATCTTTCGCTCGAACAGATGATCAAACATTTCGAAGAAGGCTCGAAACTGGTGACTCTCTGCTCCGGCAAGCTCAACGAGGTCGAGCAGAAGATAGAAAAGCTGGTGAAAAAAGGCGGCGCACTGACTACCGAGCCGTTCAAGCCAGAGGAGTAGTCCTTTTGGAATGCGGTGATAAAGGTATTCCGTACCACCGCTTTTCCAGCGCGAATTTTCACAAGACAAAAAAAAGCGGCGATAAGCCAAAGGCTTTATCGCCGCACTCCAAAACTCTTCACTTACATGCCGGGACCGGCGATATAATCCTGCAGGTTTTTGATCAGGAAATCTTTTTCATGCACCATGTGTTTGACGATGTCGCCGATCGAAATCACTCCGATAACCCGGTCGCCGTCCATCACCGGAAGATGACGGATTCGTTTGTCGGTCATCAGGTTCATGCAATCTTCAAGCGACGTATCGACTGTCACCGTGGTGAGCTCGGTGGACATCATCTTGCTCACCTTGACGTTCTTTCCGCATTCGTCCTGTAGATAGATTTTGCGGATAAAGTCGCGTTCTGAAAAAATGCCGACAAGCTTGTTGCCGTCCATCACCAGCGCTGTTCCCGCAGATTTCTCAGCCATTTTCGCAACAGCATCGCGAATCCCGGTGTCCGGCGATACAGAAATGATTTCTTTGCCTTTTTCCTCGAGCAGCTTACTTACATTGGCCATGTGACAGTCCTTTCTGCTGAAATAAATCGTCTTCCATTATAGAGAGCAGACCACTCTGCGGCAAGCCTTGAGCAATACTCAGATTGGGTCTGATTACTGTCAAAGCAAGCCGTTCGCCACCATTACCTTCCGCAACGACTCCTTATCGGCTTCACTCATTTCACAGAGCGGCAGACGGTAAACCTCTTTAATTTTCCCCAGCATCGCCAAGGCGGCCTTAACCGGGATCGGGTTGGTGTCGATAAACATCGTATCGAACAGCTTCACGTACCGGTCGTGTAGCGCCTGAGCCGCCTTCCAGTTACCTTCCAGCGCAGCGTGGACAAGTGAAGCCACCGCGTCCGGCACCACATTCGAGACCACGCTGATTACGCCGATTGCACCGTCGCGCATCATCGGCAAAGTCAGCGCGTCATCCCCGGAAAGCACTTCAAGGTCGCAAACATCCAGTGTCTGCTTGACGCGCTCCACTTTGCCGCCAGCCTCTTTGACCGCCACCACGTTGGGATGATTCGCCAGCCGCGCCACGGTTTCGATGGCGATCTCGCGGGCGGTGCGTCCCGGCACGTTATAAAGCACAACCGGCAGACCGATATCGGCGACGGTGGAAAAATGACGGTAGAGCCCTTCCTGATTGGGCTTGTTGTAATACGGTGTCACCTGCAGCGTGGCATCCACGCCCAGCTTCTTGGCCTGTTTAGTTAATTCGACAGCCTCCGCGGTGGAGTTGGCTCCCGTTCCGGCAATCACCAGAACGCGACCGTTAACCGCTTTGACGGTCTCTTCGATCACCTTCATGTGCTCTTCGTTATTGAGCGTCGGCGATTCGCCGGTCGTGCCGACCGGCACAATGCCGTCGATACCATTCTCAATCTGAAATTCAATCAGTTTACGGTAACGGATGTAGTCCACCGATCCGTTCTTATTGAACGGCGTGACGATCGCTGTATGGGCTCCCTGCAACATGTTTCTCTCCTTAGGCCTTGGACTATGCCCTACACCTTGAATTTATTCAAACCCGCAAAATCGAGCGTGGCAAAATAGTCCTGAACCGTTTCGGCGCGGCGGATCTGAACGACCTCCCCGTTTTCGCGTAGAAGCAGTTCAGCCGAGCGCAACTTGCCGTTATAGTTGAAGCCCATCGCATGACCATGCGCGCCGGCATCGTGGATCACCACCAGATCGCCGATCTCAACCGGAGGCAGCGCGCGGTTGATGGCAAACTTATCGTTGTTTTCGCAGAGCGAGCCGGTCACATCGCAAACAAAGTCATGCGGCAAGGTCTCTTTACCCGGCACGGTGATGTGATGATAAGCCCCGTAAAGCGCCGGGCGCATTAAATTGGCCATGCAGGCGTCGAGGCCGACATACTGCTTGTAGGTGTTCTTCTTGTGCAGCACACGACTGACCAGCCAGCCGTACGGGCCGGTCACCATCCGTCCGCATTCCAAACGGACATCAAGCCGACCAAGTCCGGCCTTTTCAATCTTCTCTTTGTAGAGCTTGCGGACGCCCTCGCCAACGACCTTTAGATCGACGGCCTTGTGCTCCGGCTTGTACGGAATACCAATGCCGCCGCCGATGTTGACGAATTCAAACTGGATCCCCAGCTCCGCAGAAAGCTCGCCGACGAGGTCGAAGAGAATGTGCGCCGTTTCGATGAAATAGTTCGCATCGAGTTCATTCGAGGCAACCATCGTGTGCAGACCAAAACGCTTCACGCCCTTGTCGCGAAGAATCCGGTAGCCCTCAAAGAGCTGCGGACGGGTAAAGCCGTACTTCGCCTCTTCAGGATGGCCGATGATTGCGTTGCCGCCCTTGAGCGGGCCGGGATTATAGCGGCAGCAGACCATCTCCGGCAATCCCGCGCACTGTTCGAGGAAATCGATGTGCGTGATGTCATCGAGGTTGATAATTGCGCCAAGTTTAGCCGCCTTCACATATTCGTCGGCCGGGGTGTCGTTTGAAGTGAAGATGATCTCTTTGCCCGAAAGACCAACCGATTCAGCCAGCATCAGTTCGGGAAGCGATGAACAGTCCGCACCGAAACCTTCTGCCTTCAGGACTTTCATCAGATAGGGATTCGGCGTCGCCTTGACGGCAAAATATTCCTTGAAGCCGAGGTTCCACGCAAACGCGGCTTTTAAGGCGCGGGCGTTGGCGCGGATGGCCGCCTCATCGTAGAGATGAAACGGCGTCGGATATTTTTTTATCAGCGCTTCGAGCTGATCGCGATTTAAAGGGCACTTTTTTTCAGACATGGGTTACTCCGGTTCCAAACATTGGAACTTTCTACTCCAATTCTTCCAATGTTTGGAAACATTTCCGGCTAAAAGTTCCAATATCTGAAAAGCCTCCCAGCCGGACAGCAAAAAACCCCGCACAATGTACGGGGTTTTTCGAGATAAAGGTGTCCGCTAATTACTCAGCTTTTTCCTTTTTCGGTGCCGGAGCCTGTTCTTCGACGCTCAACGTGCCGTCTTTATTCACATCCAGTTTAGCAAACTTTTCTTTTGATTTGGCTTCGTCATAAGCCGTTCCCTTTTTCTCTGCAGAAGCTTTCTGCTTTGCGAGATATTCGTCCAGAGTCAATGGACCCTTGGGTGCCGCCTGAGCGACAATGCCCAGCATCAAAACAGCCGTCAAAAGAAACAAACGCTTCATGCCTAATCTCCCTTTTACACACCATCCCAACAGACACCCTTCACACGAATGATCATCTGTTTATATGGGAAGACTTGTACTCTTCACCTTGACCAAAAGCAATAGAAATCCGGTACGGGGCGCATAGCGGTAGATTGTATGTCTAAACGCCCTCACCTTTTGTTTTTCCATTTCCAACCGGACTCTGCTAATAACCTCCGGCAAATGAAGCAGAACTCTTTCACCATTAAACTCACCAGCGAACAGCAGGAAAAACTGGCCGCCCTGCTCCGCGCCCCGCACTACACGCTTGTTGAAGTCCCGTACACGCAGATCGCTGTGGATACCGGAACCTGCCGAGTCAACCTGTACACCTCCGGCAAATGTCTCGTGCAGGGCAAGGGCGCTGAAGAATGGATCACTTTCACCCTTGAGCCCGAAGTTCTCGGCGAAGCGCGCATCGGCTACGACGCCGTCCACGACCCCGAGAGTGTCCAGCCCCACATGGGCATCGACGAAAGCGGCAAAGGCGACTTCTTTGGTCCGCTCGTTATCGCTTCGGTCTACACCGACGCGAAAACCGTTGAATTTCTTAAAGAGCTCGGCGCGCGCGACAGCAAAAAAATATCCAGCGACCGCGTTGCCTTGCAAATGGCTTCCGATATCCGGAAAAAACTCGAAGGCAAATACGCCATCGTCGCCATCGGCCCCGAAGCCTACAACCGCATGTACGCCAAAATCGCCAACGTCAACCGACTGCTCGCCTGGGGCCACGCCCGCGCCATCGAAAACCTGCTCGAAAAAGTTCCCGACTGCCCGCGCGCCCTTTCCGACAAATTCGGTCCGACTGCCCGCATCGAACGTGCGCTAATGGAAAAGGGTAAAAAAATCAAAATGGATCAGCGCACCAAAGCGGAATCCGATCCAGCCGTCGCCGCCGCCTCTATACTTGCGCGCGCCGGCTTCCTGATGGCTCTGCGAAAAATGGAAAAAGATTTCGGCATCGAAACTGTACCGAAAGGTTGCTCCGCCAAAGTCAAACAGATCGCCGCTGAACTGGTCGCCAACAAAGGCCCCGGCATCCTGCTAAAAACCTGCAAGTGCCACTTTAAAACCACTGACGAAGTGCTCGGTATGAACGGCTACAGCCGCAACGACCTGAAACCCTGAAGCGTGTGCTTCCTGCCGTGAAGTGTGCTGTGCTCTAAACTTCTACGGCGCGCCGGCCTCGGTCTTCTGTAGCCGGGGTCGCCGACCCCGGAAAGGCGAGCCCACCGGGCTCACCCACAGAAAGAATGCAATATCGACTTTCGTGGCTGCAAAAAAAACGGGCCGCAATGCGGCCCGAATTGAAAAGGGGTCAAAATTAAAGGTTAAGCATCCATCTCTTCTGTGGATCTCTTTTTGTTGCGGCGAACCAGCCAGGCGCCCATTCCACCGAGACCGAACAGGAGGAATGTAGCCGGTTCAGGAATGGCTGTCGTGTTAAAATTATTGAAGGCCAGACCAACACCGCTTGTCTTTGTCCCAGTGAACTCGATCACGAACCGGTCAAAATCACCGCCAGACAAACCTATGATTAGAGCTTGTCCATCGTAGGAGGTGGTGTCGAGGTTGCTAGTTTCCAACGACGTTTGCTGCGAACTGACCGGAGTTAACCAATCGCCATTGTAGGTCGTGATTTTCCATCTCTCAGAACCAGCAGTGCCGCCGTCTAGATCCCAAACCTCAAAACTGGCTGCTGTGACCGCCGTGCTATACAGGACAGTAAGACTGTCGCGAGAATAAGAAGTTGTACGAAGGAAATAGCTGCCCATTGCACTGTTCCGCTGAGCTTGCGTCAGCCCATCCAGTCCTACACCAGGGGCAACCGTGTCGACCTCACTTGCACCACCACCATCTGGTCCGTACCCAAAACCGGAATTACCGCCCCCGACTGTTTCTCCCGCCTGTTGACCCATCTGCTCCAAATATGCGGTTCCAGTGAAAGAACCGTAATTTGTAGCACCGTATGCTCCCGTATGGAACGTCACCCCGGCCCCGGCGAGATATTCCGTTGTAATGGGCTTGTTGTCCACAGCCGCTACACCGAAGTCGCCGTCCTCGAACGTGACCAAAGCCGCCTGCGCCATTCCTCACAGCGCAATCAGCACCATCGTTATAATTGATTTTATTTTCATTGTTTTTCCTTTATGTAACCTTAATCCCCGTAGGAACTGTCAGGAATTTATCTGCTACCCCCACAAAACACAACCTAATTTTTATAAGATAAAGTTAACCCGCTTTTGCAGTCCGGAAGGTCGTCTTGACCATCAGCTGAGTTTCCAAACATTGGAAACTGCGACATTCTGGCTCTCTCTGCCGGACAAATGAGACAGATCGGTCGGAAAGTTTCCCAACCATTGGAAGCCTGTATTATTACAATCAGCTTATAACTAATAACTTATAACTGATAACTGTCGTCCGGCACACTGTCTGCTAAATTGGAGGCAGATTTTAATTCAACTGAAAGGAACAATACTATGGCAACTACATCAAAAGTTTTAGGAATCGACCTCGGGACGACTAATTCCTGTATGGCGATTATGGAAGGTGGCGAACCCACCGTGATTCCAAACGCCGAAGGCGGACGCACCACTCCGTCGGTTGTGGCATTCACAAAGGACGGAGAACGTCTCGTCGGTCAGGCGGCTAAACGTCAGGCGGTTACCAACCCGAAGAACACGGTTTTCTCGGTGAAGCGTTTCATGGGCCGCAGCTACAGCGAAGTGGCGCATGAAATTGAACTGGTGCCCTATCAGGTGGTGAAAGCCTCCAACGGCGACGCTAATATCAAAATTGGCGACAAGACCTACGCGCCGCCGGAAATCTCCGCGATGATTCTTCAGAAGATGAAGACTGATGCCGAAGCTTACCTCGGCGAAAAAATCACTCAGGCCGTGATCACGGTTCCGGCTTACTTCAATGACCGTCAGCGCCAGGCAACCAAAGACGCCGGCAAGATCGCCGGTCTCGAAGTGCTGCGTATCGTCAACGAGCCGACCGCCGCATCACTGGCTTACGGTCTCGACAAAAAGCATGACGAAAAAATCGCCATCTACGACCTCGGGGGCGGAACGTTCGATATTTCAATTCTTGATATCGGCGACGGCGTTTTTGAAGTAGCCGCCACCAACGGCGACGGCCACCTCGGCGGTGACGACCTCGACCAGAAGGTAATGGACTGGCTGGTGCAGGAATTTAAAAAAGAACAGGGCGTGGATCTTTCCAAAGATGCGATGGCTCTGCAACGTCTCAAAGAAGCGTCCGAAAAAGCAAAGTGCGAACTTTCCAGCTCGCAGTCGACCGATATCAATCTGCCGTTCATCACGGCGGATGCCAGCGGTCCGAAACACATGAATGTCACCCTCACCCGCTCCAAACTGGAACAGCTGGTGGATGATCTGATCGCCCGCGCAGAAGGCCCGGTCAAGGCCTGTCTGCAGGATTCGAAGCTGAGCACCAGCCAGATTGACGAAGTGATTCTGGTCGGTGGATCGACCCGTATGCCGCGCGTTCAGAATTCGGTAAAGGCGCTGTTCGGCGGCAAAGAGCCGCACAAAGGTGTGAACCCGGACGAAGTGGTCGCGGTCGGCGCGGCGATTCAGGGAGGCATTATGAAGGGCGAAGTGAAAGATGTGCTTCTGCTCGACGTAACCCCGCTGACTCTCGGTATCGAAACGCTCGGCGGTGTACGCACTCCGCTGATCGAACGCAACACGACGATCCCGACCAAGAAGAGCGAAATTTTCTCAACAGCCGCCGACAATCAGCCCGCCGTGGACATTCACGTTCTTCAGGGCGAGCGCAAGATGTCCCGCGACAACAAGACGATCGGCCACTTCCAGCTCGACGGCATTCCATCCGCTCCGCGCGGCGTGCCGCAGATTGAAGTGACGTTCGACATCGACGCCAATGGCATTCTGAACGTAAAAGCCAAAGACCTCGGTACCGGCAAGGAACAGCACATCACCATCACGGCTTCGAGCGGTCTATCCAAAGATGAAATCGAAAAGATGATGAAGGATGCTGAAGCCCACGCCGCTGAGGACGAAAAGGCTAAGGAGCGCGTTGATCTGCGCAATCAGGCCGACAGCACCGTCTTCCACACGGAAAAATTCCTGAAGGAAAACGGCGATAAGATTTCCGCAGACAAGAAAGCGGAAGTTGAAAAAGCGATTGAGCCGGTGAAGGAAGCGCTGAAGAAGGATGATGACGCCGAAATCAAAGCCACCATGGAAAAACTGAACGAAGCCATGCAGGCCGCGGCGACGGAAATGTATTCCAAGGCTCAGCCCGAAGGCCAAGCTCACCAGCAGCAGGCAGGCGGCGCACAGTCCGGCGGCGAAAAGCAGGCGGATGGTGACGTGATCGACGCCGACTACAAGATGGACGACGATAAGAAGAAATAATCTCAGATATTAACTGTGTGCGGCGGCGCGTTCTGCGCCGCTGTGAAGAACTGAAACCAAAAAAGGAGGAGTGCATTCATGAACATTAAACCGTTAGGCGACCGCGTGTTGGTCGAACCGATTAAAGAAGCTGAAATGAAAAAAGGCGGAATCATCATTCCTGACACGGCGAAAGAACGGCCGCAGGAAGGTAAAGTGATCGCGCTGGGAACCGGCAAGCTGGACGACAACGGCAAAGTCATTCCCTTCAACGTCAAAAAAGGCGACACCGTTCTCATGCCGAAATACGGCGGAACAGAAGTCAAAATCGGCACCAAAGAATATCAGATCATGCGCGAAGAAGATATTCTCGCTGTGATCGGCTAACCCCAAACAAACTTACAAGGAGAAGTCATAATGGCTAAACAGATGAAGTATGATGTAGATGCCCGCGACGCGATGCTCAAGGGCGTCGAGAAGCTGAGCAAAGCAGTTAAAGTCACCCTCGGCCCGAAAGGCCGCAACGTGATCCTCGACAAGAAATACGGTTCACCAACCGTCACCAAAGACGGCGTGTCCGTTGCCAAGGAAATCGAACTGGAAGATCCCTTTGAAAACATGGGCGCCCAGATGGTGCGTGAAGTCGCCAGCAAGACCAGCGACATCGCCGGGGACGGCACCACGACCGCGACCGTTCTAGCCGAAGCGATCTATCGCGAAGGTCTTAAGAACGTCACCGCCGGCGCCAACCCGATGAGCCTCAAGCGCGGCATTGATAAAGCCACGGAAGCTCTGGTTGCCGCGCTCGCCAAGATGAGCAAGAAGACCAAGTCCACCGAGGAACTCGCCCAGGTCGGAACTATTTCCGCTAACGGCGACACCGCGATCGGCAAAATCATTGCGGACGCGATGGCTAAAGTCGGCGAAGACGGCCCGATCACCCTCGAAGAATCCAAGACGATGGAAACCAGCCTCGAAGTTAAAGAAGGCATGCTGTTCGACAAGGGCTACCTCTCACCGTACTTCGTGACCAACGCTGAAACGATGGAAGTCATGATGGAAGATCCCTGCATTCTGCTGTTCGAAAAGAAGATTTCGAACCTGCAGGATATGCTTCCGCTTCTCCAGAGCGTGGCCAAGAGCAGCAAGCCGTTGCTGATCATCTCGGAAGATGTCGAAGGTGAAGCGCTGGCGACCCTGGTCGTCAACAAACTGCGCGGCACGCTCAACGTCTGCGCCGTCAAGGCTCCGGGCTTCGGCGACCGTCGCAAAGCCATGATGGAAGATATCGCCATCCTGACCGGCGGCAAGTTCATCACCGAAGACCTCGGCATCAAGCTCGAAAACGTCACGCTCGAAGACCTCGGCCGCGCCAAACGCGTCACCGTCAGCAAAGACGAAACCGTCATCGTTGACGGCGCCGGCAAGAAGGTGAACATCACCGCGCGCGAAGACCAGATTCGCCGCCAGATCGAAGAAACCACGTCAGACTACGACCGCGAAAAACTGCAGGAACGTCTGGCCAAGCTCTCCGGCGGTGTAGCCGTTATCAATATCGGCGCGGCGACCGAATCCGAAATGAAGGAAAAGAAAGCCCGCGTTGAAGATGCTCTGCATGCGACCCGCGCAGCCGCCAAAGAAGGCATTGTGCCGGGCGGCGGCGTGGCGCTCATCCGCGCTCAGAAGGCTCTCGACACCCTCAAACTCGAAGGCGACGAAGCCATCGGTGTCCAGATTGTCCGTAAAGCCTGCGAAGCTCCGCTCCGCCAGCTGGTGGACAATGCCGGTATCGAAGGTGCGATCGTCGTGCAGGAAGTCAAGAAAGCCAAGGGCAACAACGGCTACGATGTCGCCACCGGCGAATATGTGGACATGATCGCCGCCGGCATCATCGACCCGACCAAGGTGACCCGCTCTGCCCTGCAGAACGCGGCCAGCATTGCGGGCCTGTTACTGACGACCGAATGCATGATCACCGACCTGCCGGAAAAGAACAAACCGTCCATGCCCGATATGGGCGGCATGGGCGGCGGAATGGGCGGCATGATGTAAGTCGCTGATAAAGCCTAAATTGCCGTTTGACGGCGGAAAGCGGGGCGTGTACATTACGCCCCGCTTTTTAGTTTCAATGAGAGGACTGATCGCACTATGAACTTCGAATACCTGAGCAAAGCAGAAGAAAAAATCGGCAGCATCCCGACGCTGGTGAACCTCGTTTCCTATCGCACCCGCCAGCTCATCCGCGGTGAACGCCCGATGGTCAAGCGCGACTTCCCCGAGCAGGACTATCACGACGTCGTCCTCAAAGAAATTGTCGAAGGCAAGCTGACCGTTGAAATGGGCGTTCAGCCCATTGATATGGGCTCCTCCTTTGAAACCTTCGACGAAGGTTCAGATATCGTCCTGTAACCATGTCCCAAAAGGCAAAAGAATCCCGGGATGCTTCCGGCGTGCTGGCCACCAACCGCAAAGCGTTCCGGGATTTTCACGTCCTGGAAAAGCTCGAAGCCGGCATTGAACTGCGCGGCACGGAAGTCAAATCGATCCGCGAAGGTCATATCCGTATCGACGAGGCTTACGCCCATATCGAAAACGGTCAGGCCGAAGTACTCCAGATGACGATTCAGCCGTACAGTCACGGCAATGTCCATAACCACAGCCCGACCCGCCCGCGCCGTCTGCTCCTGCATAAAAAAGAGATCTCTCGTCTCCGGAGTAAGATCGGTGAAAAAGGGCTGACGCTCGTGCCGCTCAAAGCCTACCTCAAAGACGGCAAGGTTAAAATCGAACTGGCGCTCTGCAAAGGAAAAGACACCGTCGATAAGCGCGAGACGCTGAAGAAGAAAGCGGCTGATCTTGACACCCGCCGTGCACTGCGCGGACGGTAACTGCGTTACGGCACCGCGCTTCGCGGCGCAAGTGCGACACAAGTTCCGATGTTTGGAAACTTTCCTTCAATGTTTGGAAACTTTTCGTTACAGTCCGCTCCCATGAGAAGCCGTGAAGCCATGCAATGGGAGGAAACGCTCAAAGGCGTTTTTGACTCCATTGACGCCGAACTCGAAACGGAATACAGCGGAAGATATTCACTTCACCCTTCCCGTCCGGCACGCGGCATCACCGCCAATCCGGAAGACGATGGACTCTTCAATGTCGGCGCGGCCTTTTCAGCGGGATTCGGTTCAAAATACGGCCCCGGCTACGTCGTCGAGATCCGCCTGTCCACGCTCATCAATGTGCCCGACGAAGTGCGGGCGGAGATTAAAGCCAAAGTTTTCCAACGTTTGGAAAAACAGCTTCCGGCGGCCTTCCCCGGCAAGGAACTGCACGTCTCTGAGGAAAACGGCGTCATCCGCATTCACGGCGATTTGAGTCTGGACGACTGCGTTTCAAAATCATAACCCCAGACCGATTTGCCGTTGATATCGAAGTATAGACGTTTCGAATCCGCGCTCCAGCGCAGCTTTTCATTCAGCGCTCCGGCAGGCGCATTGGTGTATTCAGACATGTAAAACAGCGTGTGCCAAAGATGCCGTTCGCGTACAGCGATTTTAAACCCCGGCTTCGAATAATAGTAAATGTGCTGCAGCCGCGCGTCGCGGCTTCCATCGGGCGCGGATAGAATTTGCACGGTTTTTACCGGCGGCGTAAAAATCCGGAACGAGACAAACAGCACGAACCCCATCAGCACCAAAAAGCCGATGGCGCGCAGCGGCGGCATATCGCCGAAAAATGTCCGTTTATGGAATCGATCCATCATAAATTTTGGACTGCGGTGATAAAGGCGCAGCCGTATCACCGCTTTTCTTTTTCACCCGTTTACATGACTGAATCAAAAGCGGCGATACGGAATACCTTCTATCGCCGCACTCCAAACTATTTCTGCTCCGTCTGAGCAGGAATCGATCGGCCAAAAAACTTTTTGATCTGAAACTTACGATCAATGTCGTTGAAGGAAAGAATAAGCATCGCGCCGATCAGCAGAACGGCGAAGAAATTGATCAGAACCGTCTGAATTTTTACATTTATCTTGCGGCGGGTGATGCCGTGCCAGAGTGAGAAGACGATGTGCCCGCCGTCGAGTACCGGAATCGGCAGAAGATTCAAAACTGCAAGATTGACGTTGAGGAAGCGGATCAGCCCGAGCGTATTCACGAGACCCATTTTAATTGCCATTGTCAACATGCTGAAAATCGCAATCGGCCCCCCGAGTCCGCCCGCCGCCTGTTTGGCTTCCGACGGTGTAACCAGCGCTTTGAGCACGCGGACAATGGCAAGCGCGTCATATTTGAGCTGGTCGAGCGGATTTTTGTAAAGCATCCACGGCAGGCCGCTACCGCCGAGCTGCACACCGATCATGATGCGTTTATATTCTGCGTTGTATTCGGGCACGATGAAGAGATTAAGCCGTTCGCCTTTGCGCTCAATGGTGAGCGCCGCCGGGACGCCGGGCTCGACCGCCTGCACCAGTTCGGTGAAATGTTCCCAGCCCAGCACGGTCACTCCATTAAACAAAAGCGCTGTGTCGCCGCTTTTGACGCCCGCCAGATCGGCCGGACTGCCCTTTGTCACCGAACCGAAAAGACAGGGAATGGCGGGTTCAACCCCTTCAATTGTGCGCACACCCTCTTCACCCTTCACCACCGGAACATCCAGATGCCGGTCGATGCCGGCGTTGCGGAGATCTAGCGCGACGGTGTCGCTGTTTTTCAAAAAGGCCTCCACCGTGAAGTCATACCAGCTCTTAATGGCGGCACCGTTGACGACTGTGATCTCGTCCCCTTTGCGCAGACCGGCGGCGTAAGCGGCACTGTTGGTTTCAATACTTCCAACGATTGGACGGATTTGCGTACTCGCGTCATTGCCGGGAATCAACCAGATGGCGATTGCCAGCAGAACCGCCAGCGCGATGTTGCCGAGTGGTCCGGAAACGGCGACGGCGATTTTCTTCCACGGCGAAACATCGGGATACGTCTCTGCTGTTTCGTCGCCCTGAATTTTTTCCATGCCTTCCGGATCGAGCTGCGGAAGCGCGACATAACCGCCGAAAGGAATCCAGCCGATTTTGTAGAGGATGCCGTCCTTTTCCCATTTAAAGATGGCTTTTCCGAAACCGATTGAAAAAGTTTTGACGACCAATCCGCAGCGGCGCGCCACAATAAAATGGCCGAATTCGTGAACGAAAATAGTGATGCCGAACAGAAACAGCGCCGCTAAAACGGTGTAGAAAACGGTCCAGCAGGTCAGGAAAAAATCAGCCATTGGAAAACGTCCGCCTTTCTAGCGAAGGAAAAACTTGATGTAGATGTACATGAAAGGCGCGGTGAAAAGCAGGCTGTCGATCATATCGAGCATACCGCCCAATCCGTGCGCAATCGCGCCGGAGTCCTTGATATCCACCGCCCGTTTAAACAGGGATTCCACCAGATCGCTGACGGTTCCAATGATTGGAAGAAGAACGCCGAGAATCAGAGCGTGAACCAGAGAGAACTTATACGGCCCGAGCATGCCGTTGGCAAAGTGCCACCAGAGTACGCCGACCACGCAGGAAAAAAGGATGCCGCCGAAAAGTCCTTCCCAGCTTTTCTTCGGAGAAATACGTGGACACATTTTATGCTTCCCGAAACGCGAACCGATGAAATAGGCCCCGCCGTCGCCCCATTTGACAACCAGCAGAAGATAAAACGCGGTCAGGCCCGGCGCGTCATTTCCGCCCGCCATATACAACCGGACAAAAAAGCTCCAGAAAAACGCCACGTAAAGGAAACCGAACAGCGTGCCCAGCGCATTGCGCAACGCCTGTCGTGCATCGGTATAGCCGAACAGCCGGAGAAAAATAACCATCAGAATAATCAAAAGCAGCGACCACAGCATGTCATCACCGGAAAATATTGGACAAGGATACTTCGCGGTCAGCCAGGTCATGGCGACAAACAGCAGCCCGCAGGTTATCCCCATCTTCTCCGAGGCAAGCAGTTCGGCGCGCTGCATCAGCGCATAGACTTCGCGCGTAGCCAGACCGCAAATCGCCAGAAGTCCCAGCAGTACCGCGATATTTCCCGCCGGAACCAGCAACATCGCGATCGAAAGAACAACGGCTATAGTCAGCCCCGTTATGATTCTTTTTTTATCCATAGTTCCCCCTACTGCGTCACGACTCCGCCGTAGCGGCGTCCACGCTGATTAAAAGCTTCCAAGGCCTGGAAAAACTGCTCCTCGCGGAAATCCGGCCAAAACACATCAGTCACATACAACTCGGCATAAGAAAGCTGCCAGAGCAGAAAGTTACTCAGACGCAGCTCGCCGCTGGTGCGGATCATCAGTTCCGGATCCGGCACATCCGGCAGGTAAAGATGCTGCGCCACCGTCTCCTCATTCACCGTTTCGGGATCAAGCTCTCCGGACGCCGCCTTGCGCGCGATCGCTTTCGCCGCTTCGGCGATTTCGAGGCGGCTGCCGTAACTCAACGCCACGATCAACGTGTATTCATAATCCTTTGCCGACTTCTCCATCAGTTTCGAAAGCTTCTTCTGCAGATTCTCCGGCAGACGTTCGATCTGACCCATCACCCGCAAGCGGATTTTATTTTTCAGAATCTCGCCTTCATAGCGATCCATGAAAACACCCAGCAGATTCATCAACCCTTCGACTTCATCTTTCGGGCGGATCCAGTTTTCCGTGCTGAATGCGTAGAGCGTCAGATATTTCACGCCCGCCTGCCGCGCCGCACGAAGCACCGCGCGAACCGACTCCGCGCCCTGCTCATGGCCTTTCAGCCGCGGAAGCCCGCGCTGTTTCGCCCAGCGTCCGTTGCCGTCCATAATGATCGCAACGTGCTCCGGGATTTTTTCAAGCTTTGGAACTTCAGGGTTCAGGTTTCAGCCCTCAGCCTTTTAATTCGATCGTGCTCTTGCGGTTCGGTCCGACGGACAGGATATCCACCGGTACGCCGGTCAGTTTTTCGAGCCAGCGGACATATTTCTGCGCCTGCTTCGGCAGTTCTTCAAAGGTGGTCGCTTCGCGGGTCGAGCAGTTCCAGCCTTTGAATTCTTCATAGACCGGTTTGCAGCGCGACAGCTTGCTGATACTGGCCGGAACCGTGTCCACCCGTTCGCCGTCGCATTCGTAGGCGACGCAAACTTTGATCGTTTCAAATCCGTCGAGTACGTCCATTTTCATCAGCGCCCAGCGGTCAATGCCGCAAATCATAGCGGAGTAGCGAGCAACCACCGCATCGAACCAGCCGCAGCGCCGCGGACGGCCGGTGGTGGCGCCGAATTCGCGGCCGACGCTGCGCATCTTTTCGCCGTCGGCATCAAGCAGTTCGGTCGGGAACGGCCCTTCGCCCACACGAGTCGTGTAGGCTTTTACAATGCCGATCACGTCATCGATGCAGTGCGGCGGAATGCCCGCGCCGGAGGCCACGCCGCCCGCGCCGGTGGACGATGAAGTCACAAAGGGATAAGTGCCGAAATCGACATCGAGCATGACGCCCTGCGCGCCTTCAAAAATCACGTTGTTTGCCGGATCGCGCACAGCGGCATTGAGCATCGGAACCGGATCGCAAATGAACGGTTTAAGATAATCAAACGCCACGCGGTATTTGGCGACCAGTTCGTCGGCATTCAGCGGAGCCGCGCCGAGCACGGCCAGCATGGCGTTCTTCGCCGCGATGCGTTCGCGCAGCATCGATTCAAAATCCTTCTCAAGCACATCGCCCATCCGCAGGCCGGAGCGGTCGGCTTTGTCGGAATAAGCCGGACCGATTCCGCGCTTGGTCGTACCGATCTTTTTTCCGATCGCCAGTTTGGCCTCTTTCGCGCCGTCGAGTTCCTTGTGGTACTGAATCACCAAATGGGCGCGGTCACTGACAAACAGCCGACCTTGAATATCAATGCCGCGTTTTTCCAAATCCTGCAGTTCTTCGGCCAGACCGATCGGGTCAACGACCAAACCATTGCCGATCACGCATTTCACGCCGGGGCGGAGAATGCCCGACGGAGCCAAATGCAGAACATATTTCTGGTCGCCGATTTCCACCGTGTGACCGGCGTTATTGCCGCCCTGATAGCGAACCACCCAGTTCGCGTTAGCGGTCAAAACATCAATGACCTTGCCCTTGCCTTCATCGCCCCACTGCGCGCCGATTAAAACTGTATTTGCCATGCCTAAAACCCCTTGATACTGCGTTGGTTCCTAAAGGCGCAGAGAGTAGACCACCGTACCGGACGGGTCAATTTCCAAAGCAACTGCGTTGCGGCTTGCTGTTTTTTCCCAAGGTTTGGAAAAATATGGGGGAAAAGTTTCCAATCCTTGGAAAATCAGGCAGGGTTTCTCTCCATGAAAACTGCTCCGGTAAAAATAAAAACGGTTTTGGTCACCGGATGCTCATCCGGCATCGGATTGGCAACGGCGCGGCTTCTGCACGAACGCGGCTGGCAGGTCGCCCCGACGGCTCGCAAGGCCGCCGACCTCGACATGCTCCGCGCCGAAGGCTTCGATCCCGTCGTGCTCGACGTGACCGACAGCGCCTCGATTGCCAATGCGGCCAGCGCCGTGCTCGCCCGCTTCGGCGGACAGCTCGGAGCCATAGTCAATAACGCCGGCTTCGGCCTAACCTCGGCCATCGAAGACGCGCCGCGCGCCATGCTCCGCGATATTTTTGAAGTGAACGTCTTCGGACTTCAGGAACTGACCAGCCGGTTCATTCCCCTTTTCCGCAAACAAGGCTACGGCCGCATCGTCAACGTCAGCTCGGTGGTTGGCGAGTTGAGCCTGCCGTTTGCCGGCGTTTATTCGGCGTCGAAATTTGCGGTCGAAGCGCTTTCCGACGCCCTGCGCCGAGAACTGTTCGATTCCGGCGTCGCCGTCTCGATCATCCAGCCAGGGCCAATTGAAACGAAGTTTTCTGAAAATCTGGCGCACCACACTGAACGTTATCCAGCGAATCCGGACTCGCCGTTCACAGAATTTTACAAGGAAGCGATTGGAACGCGTAAAACCGGCAAGGCCGCCCGCACGGCAGAGAAATTCATGAAACCGCCGGAAGCCGTCGCAGAGAAAATTTTCCAATGTCTGGAAAGTGCCCGCCCGCCGATCCGCGCCCGCGTCACCGCCGTCGCTTATTTTGGAGCCTTCGTCCGCCGCGCCCTGCCCGCCTCACTGGTTGACGCGGTTATGATCTCTCAACTGAAAAAGCGTATCTGAGATTACTTGTCTTTATTTTTCTCGCTCCACTCTTTCAAGCGATTCATGTCCTCCAGATAGCTGGGGGTGGGTTTGTATCCAAGGCGCACCGCCTCGTCGAGTTTTGCCTTAGTGTTGAGATAGTTTTTCTTCCAGAATTCGAGTACTGAACAGTTGTAATAAAGATTGGGGTTTGTAGATTCGGTTTTCATTGCTTCACCTAAAATGGTCTGCGCTTTTGAAAATTCATCCTCCGCACCTGTTTTCTTCTTAAAATTAAGGAACGCTCCGAGCGTTGTATGGGAAACTGCGAGATCAATCATGATGCGCCCATTTTCCGGGGCCTTTTCACTGGCCGTTTCTAGCAGTGTTATGGATTGCCGGATATCAGCTTCCGTTTTCGCACGCCGTCCAACGATAGCTCCAAAACCTTGGTAGGCATCTGCGTTGTTTGTATTGAGAAGCCAAGCTTGATTGAAGCGTTTCATTGCTGTACCGAGATCATTCTGATCGTAGTATTTCCAACCCAGATCGACAGCCGCAACGCTCGCCTTCTCTCTACTTCCATGTGTGCTTACAACCGCATCAATAAATTTCTGATCAGCTTTCTGCATTTCGGGCGACCGTGGAATTCCCCCATACATGGGAAGTTCATTTTCTTGGGAACTTCCGTAACAACAAAGTAACGGGATAACTACAAATTGAATGGCCAACATTCTTACTTTCATCATTTTATACTCCTTATGTGTTTTGGGCATTTCCCACACCGCCGACTTATAGGTCAAGGGACGGAATTTAAGAAGCTGAATTTGCGCAAGAACCGGCAAGTTGATCTGCTCAATCTTCCTCAAAGGTGGAGCGTGATCGCCGAGCACGCTCAAAACGCGCCCGGCGGTCGCGTTCCACCTTGTAGCCGAGTCTACATTTTTCCGTACTTTGGACTGAAAAAAGGCTTCTGTTCGGGGCCGATTTTTGAAATTCTCTCAGCTCCGCATGACAAACAGCGGAAAGTGAATTTGCAAGAACCCCTTTTTTACGGAAAACCGGCAGGAAAGCGGCAAAGGCAACAAACCGGAGATGAGAGTTTCCACGGAATTTAAACAGAAACGCACAATCCTCAGGAGAAAGAAGCAGACATGAGCAAGAAAATGGTAACGATTGACGGAAATACAGCGGCGACGCATGTGGCGTATGCCTTCAGCGAAATCGCGGCGATTTATCCGATTACCCCTTCATCCAATATGGGTGAATATGCAGACGCCTGGGCCGCCCAGGGTCGCAAGAATATTTTCGGTTCCGTAGTGAGCGTGACGGAAATGCAGTCTGAGGGCGGTGCCGCTGGTGCCGTGCACGGCGCGCTGAGCACGGGTTCACTGACGACGACGTTCACGGCGTCGCAGGGTCTGCTGCTGATGATTCCCAATATGTATAAGATCGCGGGCGAAATGCTGCCGGCGGTTTTCCACGTTTCGGCCCGTTCGCTGGCCGCGCAGTCGCTTTCGATTTTCGGCGACCACTCTGACGTGATGAGCGTCCGCAATACCGGCTGGGCGATGCTGGCCGCTAACGGTATTCAGGAAACGATGGACCTTGCGATTGTCAGTCACCTTTCGACGCTGAAGGGTCAGGTTCCGTTTGTGAACTTCTTCGACGGTTTCCGCACCTCGCACGAAGTGCAGAAGGTGGAAGAAATTTCCTACGACGAAATCAAGAGCCTGCTGGAGCCGGAATTTGTCGAGCGCTTCCGTAAACGCGGGCTGCGTCCTGAGGCTCCGGTGCTGAAAGTGGCCGCGCAGAATCCTGACGTTTATTTCCAAGGTCGGGAAACCTGCAACAAGTTTTATGATGCTCTGCCGGAAATCGTGCAGGAATATATGAACAAGGTCGCCGCGAAAGTCGGCCGCCAGTATCACCTGTTCGACTACGTCGGCGCACCGGATGCCGAAAAAGTGATTATCGCGATGGGTTCGGCCTGCGACACGATTGAGCAGACGATTAACCACCTCAACGCCAAGGGCGAAAAGCTCGGCCTGATCAAAGTCCGCCTCTATCGCCCCTTCTCGGCCAAAGCGTTCGTCGGCTGTCTGCCGAAAACCGCCAAGAAAGTCATCGTTCTCGACCGCACGAAAGAGCCGGGCGCGCTCGGCGAGCCGCTGTTCCTCGACGTAGTTGCCGCGCTCGACGGCAAAGGCATCAAGATCATCGGCGGCCGCTACGGTCTCTCCTCCAAGGAATTCACGCCGGCGATGGTCAAAGCGGTCTATGACCACATTGATGGCGCGGCGTTCCACGGTTTTACAGTCGGCATCAACGACGACGTGACCAACCTGTCGCTCAAAGTCGGCAAAGAACTGAACATCGAAGCCAAGGACGTGGTGAACTGCATGTTCTGGGGCCTCGGCTCAGACGGCACCGTCGGCGCGAACAAGAACTCGATCAAGATCATCGGCGATAACACCGACATGAACGCGCAGGGCTACTTCGTGTATGACTCGAAGAAATCCTACGGCATCACGGTTTCGCATCTGCGCTTCGGCAAGAGCAGCGTGAACTATCCGTACCTGATTCAGCACGCCGACTTTGTGGCCTGCCACAACCCGGCCTACATCGGCCGCTACGATATGCTCAGCTGCATCAAAGAAGGCGGAACCTTCCTGCTGACTTCCGATATTCCGAGCGATGAGGTGTTCAACCACCTGACGCGCGAAATGCAGGAAATCATCATTCAGCGCAAGATCAAGTTCTACAACATCGACGCGCTGAAGATCTCGGTGGAAGCCGGTCTCGGCAGCCGCATTAACACGGTCATGCAGACCGCCTTCTTCAAGCTCTCCGGCGTGCTGGAGCAGGACAAGGCGATTGAGCTGATCAAGAGCGCCATCAAGAAGAGCTTCGCCAAAAAAGGTGAAGATATCGTTAAGATGAACTGGGCCTGCGTGGACAAAGCCTGCGCCGCGCTCGAACAGGTTAAGGTTCCGGCAACGATCACCAAGTCGTTTGTTTTTCCGGCGCTGATTAACGAAGCTCCCGGCTGTTTCGCCAAGGATGTGATGGAACCGGTTCTCCTGCTGAAAGGCGACCAGGTTCCGGTTTCCAAAATGTCGTTCGACGGCATTCTGCCGACCGGCACCAGCGCGCTGGAAAAACGCGGTATTGCTCCGCGCGTTCCGCACTGGGTCAAAGAAAACTGTATTCAGTGTAATCAGTGCGTCATGGCCTGCCCGCATGCCGTGATCCGCGCCAAGCAGATGGATCCGAAAGATCTGGCTAACAAGCCGGAAAGCTTCTGCACACTCAAGTCGACCACCAAGAACGACAAGAATCTGGAATACAAGATTCAGGTTTACATCGAAGACTGCACCGGTTGCGGCGTCTGCGTCGAAACCTGCCCGGCCAAGACCAAGGCGCTTGAATTCAAGACGATTGAAGAAGAACGCGAAGCCGGCGAACGCAAGAACGCCGAGTTCTTCGAAGCGCTTCCGGATAACGTCCTCGACGGCGCCGCTGAAACGACCCTTAAAGGTCTTCAGTTCAAGAAGCCGCTGTTTGAGTTCTCCGGCGCCTGCGGCGGTTGCGGCGAAACTCCTTATGTAAAACTCGTCACCCAGCTCTGCGGCGAGCACATGATGGTCGCCAACGCCACCGGTTGCTCCTCCATCTACGGCGGAACCTTCCCGGCGGTGCCCTACTGTAAGAGCAAGGAAGGCCGTGGTCCGGCCTGGGGCAACTCGCTGTTCGAAGACAATGCGGAATACGGGTTCGGTATGCGGCTGGCCGTCGACCAGAACCGTAAAATGCTCGGCGATCTGACGGCCCGGGCCGTCGCGCTGGGTATTGATAAAGACCTCGCCGCCGCGATGACCAAGGCACTCGAAGTTGGCAACACCGTCAGCGATGCCGCTGTAATTGCGCAGAACGCCGTCAAGATGCTGCTGCCGGGCGCGCTCAAAGCGGCCTCCGGCGAGCTGAAAGAGGTGCTGGCCAAGATCACCGAACTGCAGGATTTCTTCGCCGACAAGAGCGTCTGGATCTTCGGCGGTGACGGCTGGGCCTACGACATCGGTTACGGCGGACTCGATCACGTGGTCGCCTCCGGCAAGAACGTCAACATTCTGGTGCTCGACACCGAAGTGTACTCCAACACCGGCGGACAGATGTCCAAGTCCACCCCGATCGGCGCAGTGGCGCAGTTTGCCGCCGCCGGAAAACGGATGGGCAAAAAGAACCTCGGCTTCATGTGCATGAGCTACGGCTATGTGTACGTCGCCTCGGTCTCAATGGGTGCCAACCGCATGCAGACGCAGAAGGCGTTTATGGAAGCCGCGGCCTACAACGGCCCGTCGATCATTATTGCCTACAGCCCTTGCATCGCGCACGGCATCGACATGATGAAGACCCAGCTTGAAGAAAAACGGGCTGTTGACTGCGGTTACTGGCCGCTCTACCGCTACAATCCGGCCGCTGAGGAAGGCAAACGCTTCGTTTGGGAAACGAAACCGCCGACCGGAAACTTCCAGGAGTTCATCCGGAGCGAGCGCCGCTACACCACCTTGCTCAAGACCGCCCCGCAGGAAGCGGAAGCGCTCTTTAAGCAGGCGGAAGAAGATGCCAAACGCCGGATGGCCTTTATGGAAAATCTTGGTAAAATCATGTAACTGAAAGACAAGGAGACACCCGATGAAAAAATATACCTGCATACCTTGCGGCTACATCTACGATCCGGCTGTCGGTGATCCCGACGGCGGAATCGCTCCCGGCACAGCGTTCAAGGACATTCCAGACGATTGGGTTTGCCCTGAATGCGGCGCGGCCAAGGAATACTTCGAACCGGTTGAATAAAAACCGGTGCCGGAAAAAGGCAGGAGGCAACTGATGGTAAATTTAAAAACCACCTACATGGGGTTGAATCTTAAAAACCCGATTATTGTCGCCTCCTCGCCTGTATCTCAGAATCTTGATGACCTCCGCAGAGCCGCCGATGCGGGTGCCGCGGCGGTCGTCATGTTCTCCCTTTTCGCGGAACAGCTCGGGTCTCTCGGCGAAACGCCTTATCTTCCTGATGTTTACGTCTGCGATCCGGATGCTTATCTAAACCTCATTCAGAAGGCCGTCAAGCAGTCCGGAATTCCAATCATTGGAAGTCTCAACGGCGTGACCAACGAAGGATGGGTTGAGTATGCCAAAGAAATCGAGCAGACCGGCGCGGCCGGACTCGAACTGAACATCTACCACGTCGCCGCCAATCCCGAAGAAACCGGCGCCGAGATCGAGAAACGGCATCTCGACATCCTCAAAGCCGTCAAGAGCGCCGTCACCATTCCCGTTGCCATGAAGATCAGCCCCTACTTCAGCTCGCTGGGCAATATGGCTAAACAATTCGACGATGCCGGGGCCGACGCTCTCGTTCTCTTCAACCGGTTTTACCAGCCCGACTTCGACCTCGAAGCGATGGAGGTTGAAGCGACTCTCGACTTCAGCTCGTCTGCTGAAATCCGCCTGCCGTTGCGCTGGATCGCCATGCTGCACGGCAAGCTCAAGGCCTCGCTGGCCGCCTCCATCGGTGTGCAGAACGGCGCGGAAGTTGTCAAATATCTACTGGCTGGCGCGGATGCCGTTATGACCGCTTCCGCCTTGATCAAAAACGGACCGGGATATGTCGGCGTTCTGATCGAAGAGCTTCAGGAGTGGATGAAACAGAAAGAGTACGACTCTCTCGAACGGCTCAAGGGCGCGATGAGCCAGCGCGCCGTTCCCAATCCCGGCGAATTCGAGCGGGCCAACTACATTAAAGTGCTCGAAACCTATAAGCGGAAGCAGGTCTAACCCGGGCTTTTCCGATGTTCGGAACCGGCCTTCGCTGAAAGCTACGGCGTGTCAGGGAAAAAAGTTTCCCAAGATTGGAAACTATTCCTTGGACAACCCCGCACAAGCTACTTAAAGTGCCTTCCCGTAGCAGGGAAAAAGTTCAGAGATTACGGGATACACTAAAATGGCCAAATATCTTTTCATTACGGGCGGCGTTGTTTCATCACTCGGCAAAGGAATCACCGCCGCATCGATCGGACGACTTCTCATCAACCGCGGACTCAGCATCCGCATGCTGAAACTCGATCCCTACCTCAACGTCGACCCCGGCACCATGAGCCCCTACCAGCACGGCGAGGTTTACGTCACCGACGACGGCGCGGAAACCGACCTCGATCTCGGACACTACGAGCGCTACACCGGTCAGCCGACCTCGCAGAAAAGCAACATCACCGCGGGCCGTATTTACTGGGACGTTCTCCATAAAGAGCGGCGCGGCGACTATCTCGGCGCAACCGTCCAGATGATTCCGCACATCTCCAACGAAATTAAATCCAAGATCCGCCAGCTCGAAACGGAAAATCCCGACGTGATCGTGATTGAACTCGGCGGCACCGTCGGTGACATCGAAGGACTTATTTTTCTCGAAGCGATCCGCCAGCTCGGCGCAGACGTCGGCCGCGACAACTCCATGTACATTCACCTCACCTACGTTCCCTACATCCGGGCCGCCGGCGAAGTGAAAACCAAACCCACCCAGCAGAGCGTCGCCAAACTGCGCGAAATCGGCATCCTGCCGCATATTCTCGTCTGCCGCACCGAAGTGGATCTGACCGAGGAGCACATTGATAAACTGGCGATGTTCTGCAACGTGCCCAAAGAGTGCGTCATCGTCGAAAAAGATGTCGAAACCTCCATCTACGAAATCCCGCTGGTGCTGGCGGAACAAGGCGTGGACGAGCTGATCCTCAACCACTTCCGCATCGCCAAACCCACCAAGCCGCTGAAGGACTGGCATAAACTGATCTCCGTTATCAAAAATCCAAAAGGGAAAGTCCGCATCGGCGTCGTCGGCAAATATTCAGAACTGCAGGATGCCTACAAATCCATCTACGAAGCGCTCTACCACGGCGGATATGCGGCCGAATACGAAGTGGAAATTGTCAAATTCCACGCGGAAGAGATTGAGAAAAATCCCGATATCCTGAAAACCGTCGCAGGCATCCTTATCCCCGGCGGCTTTGGCGTGCGCGGCATGGAAGGTAAAATCCGCGCGGCGCAATACGCCCGCGAAAATAACATCCCCTTCCTCGGCATCTGCCTCGGCCTGCAATGCGCGGTGATTGAATTCGCCCGCAATGTCTGCGGCCTCGCGGGCGCGGATTCGACCGAGTTCGACGAAGAACGCGGTGTCAAAACCAAACATCCGGTCGTCTGTCTGCTCGAAGAGCAGCGTACGGTCACCGAAAAAGGCGGCACCATGCGCCTTGGCGCCTGCCCCTGCGTGCTCGAAAAAGGCACTAAAGCGTTTGAGGCTTACGGCGAAAAGAAAATCTCCGAACGCCACCGCCACCGCTACGAGGTGAACAACAACTACCGCAAACAGCTTGAAGAAGGCGGACTGGTCATTTCCGGAGCCAACCCCGACATCGGTGTGATAGAAATGATTGAGCTGGCGGATCATCCGTGGTACGTCGCCACACAGGCGCATCCGGAACTCAAGAGCCAGCCGGTTCTGCCGCATCCGCTCTTCCGCGAATTCGTCGCCGCCGCCATTAAGAACAGTCCATGAACCGTTTCTTTGCCACAGTGCGTGCACTGACCGCTCCGGCAGAGACATCCGATCCGCTTATCCTAAGCCGCAGAACGCAGCGCCTGTCGATTTGGGAAGGTTCGCTGTGGGCCGTGCTCTGGGGGTTCGGGGAAACCTATATCGCGCCGTTCGCTATTTTCTTGAATGCCGGCAACCTCGCTATGGCGTTTGTCGGCACCGCACCGGTGCTGATTGCGGCGATCGCCCAGATTGCCGGTGCCGTTCTGCTGGATCGGGTCGGACGCCGCATGCCGATCATTCTAGTCGGATTCTCTGTGCAGGCCGCCGCCTATCTGCCGCTCTTCCTGCTTCCCGTCCTGCTTCCGGCCGGCGGCATACCGGTACTGCTGGCCGCCATAACGGTTCTCTTTTTCTTTTCCGGCCTGGCGGTCCCGGCCTGGATGAGTCTGATGGGCGATGTCGTCGACCCGGAAGACCGCGGACGCTATTTTTCAAACCGGACGCGCATTGTCATGTACACCATGCTGGCCGCCACACTGCTGGCCGGTGTGATTATCAACCGATGGAAAAATGAGGGGAATCCGGTTGTCGGATTCGGATTTTTATTCGGCATCGCCTGCCTGTTCCGGTTTATCAGCATCTTCTTCATGCGCCGGCATTATGACGCGCCGCTGAAAAAAACTCAGGACAACGTCTATTTCTCATTTTTTGATTTTGTGCGCGCCACACCGCGATCGAATTTCGCCCGGTTCACCTTCACGGTGGCTCTGATGAACGGAGCCACCCAGATCGCCGGACCGTTTTTCGCCGTGTACATGCTCAGGGATTTACACTGGTCCTATCTCCAGTTCACAGCGAACGCGGCGGTTTTCCTGCTGTCGCAGACGCTGTTCGTGCGCTGGTGGGGTGCACTTGGCGACCGGCACGGCAACCGCGCCGTATTGGTGGCCACCAGTTGCCTTCTGCCGCTGTTGCCGCTGTGCTGGGCGTTTTCAACCAATTATTTTTTTCTGCTCCTGGCGCAGGTTTTTTCGGGCGCGACCTGGTCCGGCTTCAATCTGGCCGCATCGAACTTTATCTATGACGCGGTCTCTCAGGAAAAACGCGCCCGCGCATTCAGCTACTACAATGTGCTCAACGGACTTTTTTCCGTGGCCGGTGGCGTTCTGATCGGAGCGCCTCTCGCCGAGTTTGTCCCGGCGGCATTCACACTAGGCCCGGTTCATATTCAGATGATATCGTCCCTGCCTGTTGTATTTGTTGTTTCAGGCGTTTTACGGGCACTCATCGTGGTGGCCATGCTGCCGCGATTCAAAGAAGTGCGTTCCGCCGAACCGATCTCCACCATGCGTATTCTGTGGCGGCTGGGCGTCGGGCAGCCTCTTTTCGCGCAGGTCGGCGAATTTATTCCTCTCATCCGCAAGATCTATTCATCCTCGACCGGACGGAATGGAAAATAATCTTCAAACGGGCAAGCGCCCGTTCGCGAATCGGCCTGAACATAAAGAGCGGAAAAAAGAATAGGTAGAACGGTAGACTGCCTGCCACGATATCGGACAGCCAGTGGCCGCCGCCCGCCAGACGGGGAAGCACAAAAAAAACCATTCCTAAGGCCGCCGCCACGCCATACCAGGAGCGCAGGCGGTAAATGATGTATGAACCGATAAACATCAAAACCGTGGCATGATCACCGGGGAAGCTGTCGTTGGATTTAACCTTAACCTTCCAGGTGATGACATCCTTCAAGTCCGAAAGAATAACCGCCCGCTCTTTCAATCCCGCAGTTTCCGTCGGTGATGGGCGATAGAAATGAATAGTTGATTCGCAGATAAGTATAACCAGAAGAAGTGTAACCGTCATATAGATACCGAACTGCACCAGCTCGGCGCGGTCTTCGTTCCGCGGATTGCGGATAAGATAAATAACAAAAAGCAGAACCATCCAGGAAGCGGCGGCCAGATCAAACGCGCGGTGATTGGTCACGCCCCAGACCATCTGCATGGCAGAGTTGTTCTTCATCGTGCCGTTGAGGGCGAGAAACACGCTGTAATCCATTTTCTTCCACAGCGAGTCCTGCTGTGTATAGCGGACGGCCCAGCGCCCCTTGTGATCCCTATAACTTTCCTGACATCGGAACCAGCTGGAAAAAAGGGTGACGGCCAGAACCATGGACAGCAAAACCAACACGATCGACTGCTTTTTCAAAATAAGTTCCCTTGAGTTATTTTTTCAGGGACGGATGAAACAAAATTTCAAGCCCTTGCTCAAGACAATCCTTTATTCCGCACGGCAGAGAAGGCCTTTGAGATAAGCCCCTTCCGGAAAATTCAAGGCGACCGGATGATCCGGCGACTGATTCAGAACCGCCAGAATCTGCGCGCTGCGTCCGGCATCCAGCGCTGAATCAGAAACAATCTTCTGAAACAGCGGCATCTCCATCAGGCCGGAACAGGAAAAAGTAAAAAGCAGTCCGCCGGGCCGCAGCAGTTTAAAGGCCAGCAGATTGATATCCTTGTAACCGCGCGCGCCGCCGTCGAGCTGACTGCGCGATTCGATGAATTTTGGCGGATCAAGGATGATGAGGTCGAAGTCGCGCCGCGAGTCGCGGAAGCGGCGCAGCTCCTTGAAAACGTCGCCGCACATATATTCTGATGCCGCCGGATCGAGTCCGTTGAGCACCGCGTTCTGCCGCGCAATTTCGAGCGCAGGTTCCGAACTGTCCATCTGTAAAACATACTTCGCGCCGCCCAGCAGCGCGGCGACGCCGAAGCCGCCGGTGTAGGAAAAGCAGTTGAGCACGTCGCGGCCATCGGCCCAATTTCGCACGGCGGCGCGGCTGTCGCGCTGATCGAGGTAGTAACCGGTCTTGTGCCCGCCTTTAATATCCACCAGCAGGCGCATGCCGTTTTCGTTGATCTCGACGTGCTCCGGCGGCTCCGTGCCAGCCAGTACGCCGCAACGTGACGGAAAGCCTTCCTTTTCGCGCACCGAAACATCAGAGCGCTCGTAGATGGAAAGTCCGGGGAAAATTTCATGTAACAGTTCGACGATAGTGTCTTTCCAATGTTCGGAACCGGCGGAAAGAAACTGGCAGACAATCCAGTCTGCGTAGCGGTCGATGATCAAGCCGGGCAGTCCGTCTGACTCCGCCGCGACCAGACGGATTGCATTGGAATTGATCTTCCGGCGGGCGGAAACCGCGTTTTTCAGCTTCGTACGGAAAAAAGCCGCATCGATGATCGTCTCCGGATTAAAGCTCCAGACACGCAGGGCAATCTGCGACTGCGGTGACCACGCCGCCTGCGCCAGCGGCTTGCGGTCGAACGAACAAACCGTGACGGTTTCGCCGACACCCGGCGCGCCTTCAACACGCTCAATCGCGCCGGAAAATATCCACGGATGCCGCTGAAGCAGATTTTTTTCGCGACCTTTTTTGAGGATGACGGAGGACATGCGACCTCCTTAAAGCACGATGCGGGCGAA
>CAIKWE010000009.1 GCA_903831085.1 uncultured Verrucomicrobiota bacterium
CGTTAGCGGCATCACCCCCGACCTCAAAACGGCTGCTAACTTAGTCATGCTGCTCTCCTGCGAAAAAGAACAGGTTTCCTGGCCTGACAAGCAGGGACGGCACAGTGTCTTCACCTCCGCCATACTGGAAGGCTTGTCCGGGAGAGCGGCGAACGCCGACCGAAAGGTAACGCACCAGACCTTAGCTGCCTACGTGCGCAAAAGCGTCAAGGATTGGACTTACGAGAACCAGAAAAACGAACAGACGCCCGTTATGGTAGCCGATGCCTCCGGAGATATTATTTTGGCTGACATCGCGCTGATGAAGCCAGTCAGCGTAAAGATCCCCGCCGCGGCAAACATCGCGCCGAAGGCAGCAGAAAATCGTCAGCACGAATCGTTCGGTGATTTTAGTTACACGATTAACGGAGACAATCTCGCTATCACCAAATACACCGGTTCCGGCGGCGAAGTTGTCATTCCTTCCACCATAAACGAAAAGACGGTCACTGGCATCGGTGATAGGGCTTTCGCTAAGTGTACCGATGTGACCAGCGTCATAATCCCCAATAGCATCGCCAGCATAGGAGCCTCAGCATTTTATCAGTGCTTCGGTTTGACGAACATCACGATTCCTAACAGCGTCACCAGCATCGATCGCAATACGTTCCGTTACTGCAACAGCCTGGCCAGCATCTCAATTCCCCATAGCGTTACCAATCTCGGGGACGGGGCGTTCGGCAACTGCGCTGCCTTAATCAGCGCAACGCTAGGCAACGGGGTTACCAGCATCGGATCCGATGCGTTCAGTTACTGCAGCAGTCTGGAAAACGTCACGATAGGCAATGGAGTTACCAGTATCGGGAATTCGGCGTTCATGTACTGTCCCAGCCTGAAAGGGGTTTATTTCAAGGGGAATGCCCCCAGAGATATTGGTGTGAATGTGTTCAAGAATTCCAGCAACGCGACGGTCTATTATCTGCCGGAGACCACGGGCTGGGACACGCAATTTGAGTCTCGTCCGACTGCGAAATTCCGAGCGTCGGAACAGCGGTCTGTTCAGACAGAAGCGGGCTCCGGAGCGGGGCCGACTAAACGGTCTGTTCAGACAAAAGCCGGTCCCAAATCGGCGCAGACCAAGCGATCTGTTCAGACAGAAGCAGGTGCCGAAGCGGTGCAATCATCCGGTGATTTCGTTTACACGTCCAACGGAGATAATCTCACCATCACCAAATACACCGGTTCCGGCGGCGAAGTTGTCATTCCTCCCACCATAAATGGGCAGAGCGTTACCAGCATCGGGGAAAGAGCGTTCCGGGGCTGCACCAAGCTGACTGGGGTAACAATTCCCGCCGGTGTTACCAACATCGGGTACGATGCGTTTCAGGCATGCGGTCAGCTGACGGACATAACAATTCCAGACGGTGTTACTAGCATCGGGCCGCGGGCCTTCGGTAAATGCGTCCGCTTGACGAGCGTTACGATCCCTAATAGCGTCAAAGAAATCGAGGAGTTGGCGTTTGCTTTCACCGACTTGGCTAGCGTTACGATTCCTGAGAGTGTCACTGTCATCGGGGCTCGTGCGTTTCTAGAATGCGCCAACCTGACCAAAGTGGAATTCCTTGGAAACACTCCTGTGTTTGAAGGTGATATATTTCTGAGGGCCACCCGAGTGACCGTCTATTACCAATCCGGAACGACAGGATGGGGCGCGACATTTGGGGGTCGTCCAACCAAAGTTGTAACTCCCTGAATCCACCGCTAGAAGAAAGCTTTTGCGGGTTGAGTCCGGCTCTGGTAATTTCCCCGTGCAAATGAAACGTGGATTTCTCAGGGGTTTTCTCTTTCTGACGGTGGCGGTGCTCGGCACGACAGCCGCCGCGAGCAGTCTGTTTCCGTTTTATGACAATGTGCAGACGGAGAAGGGCTCTTTCTTCGCGGTTCGTCCGTTCTATTCGCATACGGTCGTCGAAGAAGGCCAAATCCGCGACTACTTCTGGCCGCTCTATTCCCGCAAGGAGTTCAAGGACGAGCAGGCGACGCGGGCGCTGATTTTCTGGTTCACCCGCGAATTCAATTCGAAAGACCCGGTTCCGCGTGACAGCAACTGGCTGCTGCCGTTTTATTTTCAGGGCCGCGACGTGAACGGCAAAGGCTACTTTGCGCTTTTCCCGCTCGGCGGAACGATCAAGGAATTTCTGGGCCGCGACGAAATCGCGTTCGTGCTTTTTCCGGCGTATGGAAAGAGCCGGATTAACGACGTGAAGACGACCAGTGTGCTCTGGCCGATCTATTCGCATACACGAGGTACCGGCATTGAACGCGACCGCGTTTTTCCGATCTATGGAAAATCGGTGCTGGAGGGGAAATACAAAAAGAAGTTTGTGCTCTGGCCGTTCTGGACTTCAGCTGAATATTTTTATCCCGGCGACTCCGGAAAATCCTGGATACTGTTCCCGCTTTACGGCCGGGCGAAGATGGATCACGAAAGCACGTACTGGGTGATTCCGCCGTTTTTCCGGTTCACCGATGGCGCCAAAGAGGATCGGATGACCTGTCCGTGGCCGTTTATTCAACGGACGAAGAGCGAGCAATACTACAAACTTTATTTCTGGCCGCTCTGGGGCGAAAAGCAGTTTAAGGGGAGTGAACTTAAGAGTGGGTTGAGGCATCGAACCTTCGTACTCTGGCCGATCTTCTGGTCCGAAAAATCGACCGAGTCCAAGCTGATTAAGACCCGCCATATGGCGGTGCCGTTTTTCTATCAGGGAAGCAGTTTCCGGCGCGAAGTGGACGTTCCGGACGGGAATCTGAAGAAAGTTTCCAACTATTGGAAAATCTGGCCGCTGATGAGCTGGCAGAGCGAAGGAGATGTTTCCCGCTTCCGGATGCTGGAGTTATGGCCGATCAAAGACAGCGCACCGATCGAGCGCAACTGGGCGCCGCTCTGGACGCTGTATAAACGGACAAATAATGACGGAGTGGTTCGTAAGGATATCCTATGGTTCGCCTGGCACAGCGAGAGTGAACCGGCCGTGGAGCGCACGGAATGGTCTTTACTGAAAGGGCTGGTGGCGTATAAAAAGGATGCTGATGCGCGGAGTGTGCGCCTCCTTTATTTTGTGCGGATAGGAAAAGAAAAATGATTGCCCCGTTTAAAGAGATATACCGGTACCTCGACCTGCCGATCCGGTCGTTCCGCCGTCTCGGCAATATCCTTCTGATCGCCTGCCACGATATGGGCAATGCCCTCATCATGCTGGCTTCTGCGACGCTCTATATCCGCACTATCTGGAAGCCGCGTGCCCGCCGCGAAACGGCCCAGCAACTCTATGTTACCGGCATTAAGAGTCTCGGCGTCATTACCGTCGTCGCGTTCTTTACCGGCATGATTCTCGCCCTGCAGACCGGCCTTGAACTGCGCCGCTTCGGGCAGGAGGTCAACATCGGCACGGCGGTCACGATCGTGATGATCCGCGAAATGGGACCGTTCATGACGGCCTTGATCATCGCGGCCAGCGTCGGCTCGGCCATTGCCGCGCAGCTCGGAACGATGGCCGTTTCGGAAGAAATTTCCGCGCTGGAAGTGATGTCCATTAATCCCAACCGCTTTCTGGTGATGCCGCGGCTGGTCGCGCTGGCGGTGATGATGCCGATTCTGACCGTTTACACCAATATCCTCGGTATCCTCGGCGGCGGGATCGTCGGCTCGACCCAGCTCGGCGTGGCGTTTCAAGCCTATCTCGACAATGCCACCCGCTACGCTGAAAATAAAGACCTCTACGTCGGTCTATTCAAGGCGTTTGTTTTCGGCATTATCATTGCCACGGTCTCCTGTTATCAGGGATTGAATACCACGGAAGGCGCCGTCGGCGTCGGCCGCGCCACGCGCCAGACTGTGATTATTTCTTTCCTGATGATCCTGATTGTCGGCTATATGATCACAAGGCTGTTTTATATATGATCACCTTCGACAAAGTCACCAAACAGCTCGGCGGCAAAACGGTCCTTAACGGGATCAGTTTTGAAGTGCCTAAGGGTGAAACGTTTGTCATCGTCGGGCTTTCCGGCGCGGGCAAGAGCGTTACGCTCAAGCATATGGTGCAGTTGATGCGCCCCGACAGCGGCATGATCCGCATCGGCGATGACATCATCAATGAAGCCCGCGGGGCAGAGCTGGAACGCGTGCGCCGCCGCTTCGGGGTGCTCTTTCAGAGCGCCGCGCTTCTTAAGTGGCTGACCGTTTTTGAAAATGTGGCGCTACCTCTCCGTGAACTCACGAAAATGGGGGAAGAGGAGATCGAAAAAACGGTTCGCGAAAAACTGCGTCTGCTGAATATGGAAGAGTCGATGGATGTTTTTCCGTCCGATCTTTCCGGCGGTATGCAGAAGCGTGTCGGTCTCGCCCGCGCCATCGTCATGAATCCGGAGATCATCCTCTATGACGAGCCGACCTCCGGTCTTGATCCAGTGACTTCCCGCCTGATTGACAAACTGATCGAAGACCTGCGTCGCGAACTGGGTATCACCAGCGTGGTCGTCACGCACGACCTGCACAGCGCGCTGGCGATCGGCACGCGGATTATGATGATCGACGGCGGTGAAATTGTTGAAAACGCCTCGCCGGAAGATTTCATTAAATCAAACAACGAAACAGTAAAACGGTTCCTCGAGTCCCAGTACATCACCCGCCGGGGTGCCTGGGAGAAAGGGATGGAGAAACATGTCTGACAAATATCAAAAAGACCTCAGCATAGAAGTCCTGGTCGGCTTCTTTATGTTCATCATTCTCATCGCTCTGGGTGTGTTCACCATCATCCTGAGCCGGCAGAATTTTCTGCAGAAAAAATACCCCGTGGCGGTTCGCTTCGAGGAAGTCAGCGGCCTGCGCGACGGCGACAACGTTTTCCTGCGCGGCATGAAAGTCGGCGTGGTGAAGGAGACGGTGCTGAAGGACAATCAGGTGGTGGTCCGTGCCGATCTGGATACGCCGGTGCAATTCCGCGAAGGCTACAAGGTCGAAGTGGTTTCTTCTTCGATGCTCGGCGGAAAACAGCTCAAAATCGAAGAAGGCCCTGCGAACGCGCAGCCGATTCCGGAAGGCGCTGTTATCAACGGCACGACCCCGACTGATATTCTCGAAGAACTCGGCTCCGCGGTGGCGAGCGTCCGGGAAATAACCGACCAAGTTACGACAGGAAAAGGCACACTCGGCAAACTCATCTATGACGATGCGGTTTATGATAATCTGCGCGATGTCACCGATAAGCTGGCTAAAGGCGAAGGGACGATCGGCAAGCTGATCAATGATGACGCCGTTTACACCGATTTGAAGGCATCCATGTCTAATCTGAAGGAAATCAGTGAACGGCTGGCGAACGGCGAGGGCACATTAGGCAAACTGATGTCCAAGGACGAACAGCTTTATAAGGATCTCAGCGTCTCCATGGCGAACATTCGCAATATCACGGACAAAGTCGGATCAGGCGAAGGCACCCTCGGCAAGCTGGTTAACGACGATGAAATCTATAACGAAGCCCGGAAGCTTCTCGCGGAACTGCGCGCGGCGATTGACGATATGCGCGAAACTTCGCCAGTGACCACCTTCAGCACCATTTTCTTCGGCGCGTTTTAAAGCGTTTTTGCGGAAGCCGCGACAGCGGAATCTTTTCTTTTTTAACTTAAGCAAGAGCTGGCTCTTCTGGTTAAAAAATGATTTTGTTGTTCGTGGTTTTGTCATCCAACAACAGCAAAGACGATTCGGCTTACGGGCCGCAGGTGAAGCGCCCCTTGCGGGTCAGGGTTCTTCAGTACGCCTCACTGGTGCTGGCCGTCGCCGGCCTTGCTCTGCTTTATCTCTTTTCGGTGAACCGCGATATTCCGCTCGTGCGGATCAGCGATGTCACACCGACCATGAACTTCGCCTATGTCCGCATGGCGGGCGAAGTCACGCGCGACACCTATGTCTTTCAATCCGGCGGCATGGTTTTTGATATGAAAGACGGCAGCGGGGAAATCACCGTCATGGGCGGACGGGCGCAGGCTCAGGCGCTTGAAGCCGCCGGAAAACTTCCTCAGCGCGGCGACCGGATTGAACTGACCGGCAGCCTGAGCGTCAACGCCGGGCAGGAGCCCAAATTGCGCATTCAGTCGACCGATCAACTTGTCCTGAACCGCAAGCGTGTTGCCGCCGTTCCAGCGGCGGAAAACCGCGTCCGGCTGGCTGATGTGACCGCCGCGCACAAGGGCGATCAGGTCTCCGTGACCGGCACACTCAAATCCGTTGATATTCCCGGTCCCGGCTCCAAAGCGCCTTACGTTCTGACGCTGGCGGCGGACGGCGCGGAGCTGGCGGTGGTTTTCTGGGAGGATGTTTTCCAAGGATTGGATAAAAAACTTCCAATGCCTGGAAAGACCATCAGCGCCCGCGGACGGGTTGGCGTCCATAAAGATGCCGTGCAGCTCAAAGTGTGGGAGCCCGGCGACCTGCGGGTTATGGAGTCTGGAAAATGATCCCCGCGGTGGCGGCGGTGCTTGCCGGAACCGTGCTTGCCTGCTTCCTGGCCATTCTGCCCGGCCTGCATATCTATAACGTCATGGGCCTTGCGGCGCTGTTTCTCTATTCACTGCACGGCGGCGGGCTGGCCGCCATGCCCGAGGTTTACATTCCTTTTATGCTCGGCCTCGTCACCGGCTGGTCCATCCTCAACACCATTCCCTCCGTCCTGCTCGGCGCGCCGGACGAAAGCGCCATCTTTACCGTGCTGCCCGGTCAGAAATATTTGATGATCGGCCGCGGCTATGAAGGCACCATGATGATCGGTGCGGGCAGTCTGGCTGGTGTCTTTATGCTGGTCTTTCTGGTCGGCCCGTTCGCCCCAAAGTTTCTGCCGGTCGCCCGCTACGTGTTCAATCCGCACATGCACTGGATTCTGTGGGTCGTTATCGCCTTTATTCTCATGACCGAATGGCCGAAGGGCGGCAATCGCGGCCCGGCAGGCTGGAGTAAATTTTTCGACGCCTGGTCAACTCTCGGCGCGGGACTATTCACCTTCTTCCTGTCGGGACTGCTCGGCTTCCTGCTGCTGTACCGTCCGTTGGTCTCCGTGGATGACGCCTTTCAGAACATCATGCCCGCGTTTGTTGGATTGTTCGCCATTCCGTGGTGTCTGATCAACGCCATCAGCGGAACGGAAGTTCCGAAGCAGTATGTCTGCGACACGCTCAACATCAACGGCGACCTGCTGCTGCGAAGCAGTATCGCGGGCGGTATCGGCGGGGGCTTTGCCGCTTTCTTTCCGGTGATCACCGGCGGTATCGGCGGACTGCTTGCGGGCCACGCCACCGCCCAGCGCGATGAGCGCGTCTTCATGATGTCGCAGGGCGTTTCCAAAGTCGTTTACTATACCGGCGCGCTCATGCTCTTTTTTGCGCCGGGACTTTTTCTTACCCGCGGCGGCGGCGCGTTGATTATTAAAGGACTCTACACGCCGCATACATGGGCCGATTACTACCTCGCTCTCGGCTCCATCGCGCTCTCCGGCGCGGTCTCCTTCCTGCTCATGTCGCCGCTCACCAAATGGACGCTCAAGCTGATAAAAGTGGTGGACTACCGCCACATCTCCATCTTCTCGCTCGGCATTATCACTGCACTTGTTTTCGTTATCACCGGTTGGGTCGGCCTTTTCATTATGACCGTTGCCACCGGCATCGGCCTGATTCCGGTTTTATTCGGATCACGCCGCCTCAACTGCCTCGGCGTCCTGTTGCTTCCGATTGCCTGCAATATGTCCGGTATCGGCGAACCCGTCGCCGCCTTTTTAGGACTCCTCAAATGAAAAAATACCATTTTCATCTTTCATATTTCATCCTTCATATTTCTCGCCCATGAAAGGTATTGCTCATTTTATTTCCGGAGTCGCCGTGGCTTCTTTCTGTCCGTGGGCGGTTGAAGCCGCGCAGAACGGTAATCCGGCATTTTTCATTCTCGGCGCGGCTGCCGGGGTTCTGCCCGACACCATTGACTTCAAATTTTACCGCTTCTTCTACCACCACGAAATTTCCGTCGAACCTGATCCGAACCGGCTTGATCCGCAGCCGATTGCCGATGCCGTCGCCGCTGCCGTTGCGGAAGCCGCCGCAACCGGCTGGCCGGTTCGGGTCAAGCTTGCCACCATCAGGATAGGGGCCGATAACTGGCGGCAATATCGCGTTAAAATTGACCCGGAGGCCGGTGAAGTGCGCGTGCAGTTCGGCCCCGTCGTCAGCACAGGGCAGGTGCCTCAGCCCGGCACGCTGCCGGCAAATCGTCCTGTCGGACTGGCAAAATTATCCGCGCCCGTTCTGCAAAGCTACGAGCCGACCTATACCGTCGACATCTTTGACGGCCCCAGTTTTAAATTCATCCGGAACCAAGCGGGACAGGTTGAAATCGAGTTTCTGCCGTGGCACCGCAATTGGTCGCACTCGCTTACCTTTGGCGCTTGTCTGGCCGGACTGGCTTCCTTTTGGACCTGGCAGGCGGGTGTAGTCGTCTTTGGTGCGCATGTTCTTCACGTCATCGAAGACCAGATGGGACACATGGGCACCAATCTGCTGCCTCCTTTTACCAAAAAGCGGATGCCCGGCCTGAAAATCATGCACTCCGGCGATGCGTTTCCAAACTTCGGATGCGTCTGGCTCTGTTGCCTGCTCATCTTCTGGAATCTGTACGCCGCCATTCCCGAACCGCTTTACCGCTTCAGTTTTGTCCGCCTGATGCTCTACGCCATGATTATTCCGTTCGCTGTCTTCGGCGTCGTGCGCTGGCTTCTCGTCCGCGCCGATAAAGGCCATCCTGAAACTCTTTCTACAGAATGGAATGTTTGATTTGGGCGGGGTTTACGGGCAGACTCTGTGCCTATGAAAAAACACATTCAGGCTTTCCTGTCAGAAAAAGATAACCGTCTCGTCCAGTTCATCAAATACGGCATGTCCGGCGGCGCGGCCACCGTGGTGGATATGACGGTATTCTTTCTCTTCGCCTGGCTGGTTTTCCCGGCGCTCAGGGAAAGTGATCCGTTTGCCAGGCTGCTTGGCCTTTTCCATTTCGACATCCGTGCGGTCACGGAATCGCTCCGTCTGAGGAACTACTGGATCGATAAAACCATCGCCTTTCTCTTTTCTAACTTCACGGCGTACATCCTCAACGTCCTGTTTGTCTTCAAAGCCGGCAAACACAAACGGCATCATGAACTCATGCTCTTCTACGCCGTCTCACTGGTTTCTTTCTTTATCGGAACCTTCGTTGGCGCCTGGCTCATCAAAGGCTTCGGCCTCGACACCACCTATTCCTACGTCGCCGCCGCCATCTCCGCGCTCCTCATCAACTACGCCGGACGCAAGTTTTTTATCTTCCACGGATGAAACTGCCCACGAATCACACGAATGGGCGCGAATAAAAAACTCCGGTGTTTGGATTCGTGAAGATTCGTGTGATTCGTGGGCGATTATTCGAATTTATTAAAAATCCGTTTGGCGCAGGCGGATTTATTGAGCGAACCCCAATCTTCCAAGCCTTGGACGTCGATCCAGGTGAAGAGGCCGTTTTCAGCGCCGAGGGTGGCGGGAGTATTCAGAACAATCCCATCCAGATTTTTTGAAACCAGTTTTTCGCGGGCTTTGGCTTCACCGTCGTGCGTCTGGAGCGCAAAGCCGATGGCGACCTGATCTTTCCGCTTGTCGGCGCAGAGCGTGGCGGCGATGTCAGGCGTTGGTTTCAGTTCAATAGTCAGGTTTGTTCCAAGCTTTGGAAACTTTTCGTCTGATTTTTCCAAGGGTTGGAAGTCGGCGACGGCGGCGGCGAAGATGATCAAATCGGCGGCGGAGAACTTTTTCCGCGCGGCGGCCAGCATTTCTTCGGCGGAAACGACTTTTTGAATTCGTAGGTCTGCTTCAGTGTGGACGCGGCTTCCAGCCGCGTGGCCAGCGGCAGGGATGCCGCTTCCACATTGCGGGAGATTACATTCCGGAACCGGGCCGGAAATAAATTCGACTTCCATGCCGCGCTTGAGAGCTTCTTCGGCGAGCGCCTTGCCCATTTTGCCGGAGCTGGCGTTGCCGATAAAGCGGACCGGATCAAAGTATTCGTGTGTCGGCCCGGAAAGGATGAGGACCTTTTTCATGCGAGAGCTTTGTTGATCGCTTCGAGAATGGCATCCGGTTCGCTCATGCGTCCGGCGCCTTCGGTTCCGCAGGCCATCAGGCCGGTTTCGGGGCCGATGCGCTGCCAGCCGCGCTTTTCCAAAGTCTGGACGTTTTCGCGGACGACGGGGTTGTCCCACATCTGCGTGTTCATGGCGGGACAGAAAATTTTGACGCACTTTTTTGAGAGCGACAGCGCGCTGGCGGAAACGATGTCGTCGCCGAAGCCGTAAGCCAGTTTGCCGATGATGTCGGCGGTGGCGGGCAGGACGGCGAAGAGGTCGGCTTCGGTGGCGGGGTAGAGATGCGGGTAGAGTTGGCCTTTGTCGGATGTCGGGTGCGCGGGGAAAAGTTCTGTGCGGACTTCTTTCTGCGACAGAGCGGCGAAGGTGAGCGGCGTGACGAACTGACAGGCGGCGGACGTCATGGCCACCTGCACGTCATGCCCGGCATGTTTAAGCGCGCTGACGACGCTCGCCGCCTTGTACGCCGCGATTCCGCCGGTCACACCTATGAGGAGTCTTTTCATGATCGTATGGGCGTGATGCGTCCCGCCCTTACACGGAGAGGACTTCTTTTTCCTTGGCCGCGAGCATGCCGTCCATTTTCTGGATGTGGTTGTCGGTCAGCTTCTGAACTTCCGCAAGGCTTTCGTCGCGGTCGTCTTCCGTGATATGGCCGTCTTTCTGGAGCGCCTTGAGCTGGTCGTTGGCGTCGCGGCGGACGTTACGAATGGCGATGCGCTGCTCTTCGGTGGCGCGGGAAGCGACTTTCGCCAGATCTTTGCGGCGCTGTTCGCTCAATTCCGGAATCGGCACGCGGACGAGGCGTCCGTCGCTGAGCGGGGTGATGCCGATGTTGGCGGCGCTGATGGCTTTTTCAATCGCGGCGAGCGACGAGGGGTCGAAAGGGCTGATAACCAGCAGGCGCGGCTCGGGCGTGGAGATGTTGGAGATGTCGCGCAGGCGGGTGGCGGTGCCGTAGTATTCAACGGTGATGTTTTCCACCAGGCTGGGGCTGGCCTTGCCGGTGCGCAGTCCGCTCAGTTCGTGATGAAGGAACTCCACGCATTTGTCCATTTTTTCTTCGGCGGCCATCAGTACTTCGATGCTCGATTCCATAATTTCTCTCCTTGAAATTCAGTGACCAACCACTGTTCCGGCGTTTTCGCCGCGGAAGACCCGTAGCATTTCGCCTTCCTTGAAGAAGTTGAACACGACAATCGGAATATCATTTTCCATGCAGAGCGAGAAGGCGGCGGCGTCCATGATCTTGAGCTGCTTGCTGAGCGCTTCGCTGTAGGAGATTTTGTCGAAGCGGGTGGCGGTCTTGTCCTTCACCGGGTCGGCGGTGTAGATGCCGTCCACCTTGGTGGCTTTCATCAGCACGTCGGCGCCGATTTCAGAGGCGCGCAGCGCGGCGGCGCTGTCGGTGGTGAAGTAGGGGTTGCCGGTGCCCGCGCCGAAAATGACGACGCGGCCTTTTTCCAGATGGCGCATGGCTTTGCGGCGGATGAACGGCTCGGCGACGGCCGGCATACTGATGGCGGTCATGACGCGCGTTTGGATATCCACATTTTCGAGAGCGGATTGCAGAGCGAGCGAGTTGATAACGGTGGCGAGCATTCCCATGAAGTCGCCGGTGGTGCGGTCGGTTCCGCCCGCCTCGCCGGTGAGACCGCGGAAGATGTTGCCGCCGCCGACAACCACGGCGATTTCCGCCCCGGCGTCGATGAGCTGTTTAAACTGCCGCCCGATGGAGGCGAGGATGGCGGGGTCAATACTCAGGCCCTTTTCTTTGTTCTGGAGTGCTTCGCCGCTGAGTTTGAGCAGAATACGCTTATACTTCATAAAGTTTCCTCTCGAATGCTGTGGCACCATAAAAAATCCCCGCCCAAGTGTAAATTCCCAAACCTTGGAAAAAACAGCCAACGGGACGGTGGATTTTTGAATTGCTGGAATGGCGACGGGGATGAAAGAATGAAACGCGGGATTGAAAAATAGATTGGAGTCAGTATGAAATGGATCGTATGCGCCTTGTTTATTTCACTGGTTACTTTCGCATCCGGCGGCATGCCGGAGGATCGCGCGGCATTTGATGCCGCCGCAGTCGGACAATGGCAGGAGGTTTTTTCCGACAGCTTCACCGGCGACTGGCACAAACAGTGGTTTCTCGACGGCGAGATCGGATCGATTGAAAATTCGACCAACGGAATGAAGATGATCGCCGGGCCTGAATTCAGAAATGACGCTCATCACATGGTGCTGTGGACCAAGGAAAATTTCACGGGCGACCTGAAAATTGAATATGACTTCACCCGGCTCGATTCTGAAACCCGCGCCGTGTGCATTCTCTATATTGAGGCCACCGGCAGCGGAAAGGGGCCGTATGCCAAAGACATCGCTGAATGGAACGAGTTGCGCCGTGTGCCGACGATGAGCCTCTATTTCAACCACATGAACACTCTGCACATCAGTTACGCGGCCTATCCAAACGAGGGGGAAGTGCGTGAGCAATACATCCGCGGCCGGCGTTACATGCCTGAAACCGGGCAGGGACTGAAAGGCACTGACCTTCTGCCCGATTATTACCCCAAAGGACTTTTTGAGCCCGGCGTGCCGCACCATCTGACGTTCATCAAAAAGGGCGGAGAGGTTTTCATGCGCATCCAAAACGGAGAGCAGGATTACTTTTGCCGCCTGAGCAACACCAATCTGCCGCCGGTCACCGAAGGACGTATTGCTCTGCGCCAGATGTATACCCGTTCCTCGGTCTATAAGAACTTCCGGGTCAGCACACCGGAATAAGACAAGCAGGTCTTATTTGCTGATGCGTGACATCAGGTCGGTCGCGGGCTGATAGCTGGGCTGCTGACCGAGAACGATTTCCAATTCCCGCCGGGCTCGATCCGTGTGCCCCATGCGGTATTCCGCCAGCGCACTGTTGTAGCGCGCCGCGGTGAAGGCGGGGTTGAGCCGAACGGCGTGCGCGAAAGCGTCACCAGCCAGCTCCAGCCGGCTGTCGGCGTAGTAGGCGAGCCCGAGATTGTAAAAAGCCTGTTCGTGGGTGTCGTCCGCTTCAATGGCGGCGATATACCACTTGATGGCCGTGGCAAGGTCATTTTTCTTATGGCACGCCAGCGCCCTCTGGAAGTTTTTGTCGGCATTGACGCGGCTGGGGCTGCGCGGCGGCGTGAAGGTGATTTTTTCGCCGGTGGATCCCTCTGCGATCGCCTGCAGTTCGGCCCGGGCCCGCGCGGCAAAGGCGTTCGTGCCGGAAGTTTTTTGGAGGTAGAGTTCAAAACACCGTTTAGCATCGGTCTGGTTTTTAAGCCAGTAGCGGTGGATGGCGGCGGTGTTGAAAAACGCCGGAGCGTAGTCAGGGTATTTTTTTGTCACCGCCTGCAGACGCTTCAGCGCGGCATCGGCTCCGGCGGTGTGCAGTTCAGCGAGCGCCAGCGCGGTTTGCAGGTGCGGGTCATCGGGGTTGCGTCCGAGCGCGCGGTTCAGATTGCGCGCGGCTTCGGCCCATTTCTGGTTTTTTGCGTAGAGCACACCGGCGAAAGCGAGCGGACGCGGATCATCAGGCTGGATCAGAAAGGCTTCACGGAAGGCGCGCTCGGCGGCGGCGAAATCGTTCTGCTCGCTCAGCGCGACGCCGAGATTGCAAAGCACGTCGTACTGTCCGGCATTCAGGCGGCAGCTCTCATTAAAAGCTCCCGCCGCGTCGTTCGGATTGCCCATTTCCCAGAGCAGTACGCCAAGCCGGTTGTAGGCTTCGGCATTTTCAGCGCTGCCCGTGCGGCTGCGGATTGATTTTTCGAGCAGGGTGCGGGCTCGAACCAGGTTGCCCTTGCTCCATTCGTCCATGGCCTTGGAATAGAGTTTTTCTCCCGGCTTCCGTTCACAACCGAAGAAAAACACGCTCACCAGCAGCGTGGCTAGAATCCAGCGGAGCCAGATGTTTTTCATACGGACTCCTTCAGCCAGATTTTCCGTGTACGCGGGCCGTCGAATTCACAGAAATAAACACTCTGCCAGGTACCGAGGCAGAGTTTGCTGTTTTTCACAATCACCTGCACGGAGGAACCCATCAGACTGGCTTTCACGTGCGCGGCGGTATTGCCTTCGCTGTGGCGGTAGCCGCCGCTCCACGGCACCATGCGATCGAGCACCGTTTCCATGTCGGCGGGCACATCGGGGTCGGCGTTTTCGTTAATGGTGATACCGGCGGTGGTATGTGGAACAAAAACGGTAATGAGTCCATCTTTCATCCCGATTCCGTCAGCAAACTGCTGCACGGAAGAGGTGATATCGATGAAATCGGTGCGGGATTTTGACTGGACGGTAATCTCATTCATGCTTAGCCTGCACTCTAATCAACCGGCCTTTTGATGCCAGTCAAATTGTGTAAAAAACAGGAACTTGATCATGGAAAAGCTGTATCCGCTCCGCTTCCGTCCGGTTTACAAGGATTACATCTGGGGCGGCGACCGTATTCCCCAGCTGTACAAACGCAACGAACCGGACGGTGTTTACGCCGAATCCTGGGAAATTTCCACCCATCCGGACGGGACAACCGCCATCGCCAACGGCCCGCTGGCCGGAAAAACCCTGCGCGATCTGCTGCCGGAGCATAAGACCGCGCTACTGGGCACGAACGTCAAGGGCGGCGATTTTCCCCTGCTTATCAAACTGATTGACGCAGGGGACACTCTCAGCGTGCAGGTCCATCCGAATGACGCTAACGCCGCCGCCGTTAACGGCGAACCCAAAACGGAAATGTGGTATTTCCTCGAAGGCGGCGGCGCGGCGAAAATTTACTGCGGACTCAAGCCAGGCATCGGCAAAGAGGAATTCCTGGAGGCGATGGAATCCAAAACCGTCGCCCGTATTCTTCAAACCATTCCGGCGAAGAAGGGTGATGCGGTTTTTGTGCCCGGCGGGCGCGTCCATGCCATCGGCGCGGGCTGCCTGATTCTGGAGATTCAGCAGAACTCCAATACCACCTATCGCATCTATGACTGGGACCGTGTGGACGCCAGCGGCAAAGGGCGCGAGCTCCATATTGACAAAGCGTTACAGGTGATTGACTGGAAAAACAACGGCGACCCGCGTTGTAAGATCAACGGAACAGAAATTCAAAACTGTGAATATTTCCGGCTCGAACGCTTTGAGATGAACGCGGAGCGGAAATTTCCAATGACTGGAAAATCCTTTCATGCGCTCTTCGTAGCCGAAGGCTCTGGGACGATTGCATGGGTTGGCGGCGAAGAAAAAATAGTTCCCGGTCAGTCGTGGCTGGTTCCCGCCGCGCTCGGCAGCTATACCATCCGCCCGGAAGGTGCCGCGCTGACGTTGCTGTGCATCGCGGTTCCTTAACGTTGCCAAGAGTTTGCCGGCCGCCTGCAAGCACAAGCGAGCGACGCGGGAAACAGGCACAAAAAAAGCCCCGCAACGGCGGGACTTTTTTTGTGTCAGCAGGGGGTTACGGCTTTTCCGTTTGATCAGGAAGAGAATGGGTGGCCAGCTTTTTGCGTTTGATCATGAAAAAAGCCAGCAGGGCGGCAATCACGACCGCACCGCCTACCCACAGAAGGGGCGAAGTTCCCTTGCATGTGGGAGTCGCCGCTTTCTTTTCCTTAACCTGCTGGCTGACAGCGGCCACTTCGTTGGTTTCCGCCGGAACCGCTTCGAGAGTTACGGTGACCTGTTTGTCAGCACCGGTGAGGGTGGCTGTCTTTGTTATAAAACCTTCTTTGCGCAGTTCAACGACGGTGTCCTTTTCAATCAGTTGTTCAACCGGAGTCATGCCGACAGAAGCGCCATTGATGACAACTTTTGCGCCAGCAGGTTGACTGTTGATCATCACATACGGCATGGCCTTGAGAGCAACGTTGATCTGGGCGGGCGATTCGGGCGTCAGGGTGACGCTTTCTTTATAATAACGGTCAGCGCTTACATCCAGCACGGTTTTTTCGCCGACGGGAAGCTTGACTGAATCTTTACCGATCAGGCTGCCTGCGCGGAAGATCTGCGCACCGGACGGTGTGGCGGAGACGGAGATGACTGGGAACGGTCTGAGCGTTGTGCGGATTTCATAGGGCGGCGCGCCGGTGATCGTGCCGCGCTGGGTGAAATAGTTTTCTTTGCGCAGTTCGAAGGTGCGCGGGGTCAGGATTTCTTCTCTGACAGGGGCGGCACCGATCAACTTGTCGTTTTCGTAAACCTCAACTCCCTCCGGAGCGGCGGAAATAGTGACGATCGGACGGCGGGCCATTTTGACAACGAGCGGATCGGGAGTTTCGATTCCAACGGAAATGTTCTGATCATAATAATCGGCAACCTTCAACGTATAGGTGACCGGCGTGTCGCCAACCTCCACCTTCATCGGGGTGCGGCCGATCGAGGTTTCTGAACCGGCCGGATAGATTTCCGCGTCGGGGCTGCTGTAGACCAGCACCGGCATCGTGCGGAGTTTTAGATCAATTGTCCGTGCCGATTCAAAATTAACTTTAACCGGCTCTTCGAAGTAACGGTCTTTGCGGACGGTGAAGTCCTTCTCGCTGACGAAGATGTTGACGTCAAAAGGCGTGGTGCCCAGTTGAGTCTGTCCATTAGCGCCGTACACCGCCGCGCCCGGCGGAATGGTTTTGATGGTGGTCGGGGCGCAACTGCAGATGGCGAGGATGAGACTCAGAACAAAGAACAGGCCGATGGATCTCTTAATCATTGAAGACTCCTTGAATAGGTTACAAACACGTTGATTTATACAGCAGGAACCGTTTTTAAGTCAAACGGGAGGCCTGTTTATTTTGGTCCGCAGGCGGGTTTGCCAGCTTTCTAAGCGCATTGAGCGCCAGCGCCAGCGCCATTAGCGCGCCGCCGCCCAGCAGGCGCGGCCAGTCAGCGTGTTCGCCGAAGAAAAGCACCGAAACGAGGATTCCCAGCGGGATTTTCAGGTTATTAAAAACCGCCAGCGTGCCGGAGTTGACCCGCCGCGCCCCGATATTCCAGAGGAAAAACCCGAGGCCGGAGGCAATAACGCCTAAATAAAGGAGGATGCCCGCCTGTTTTGCGGTGATGACCAGTGCCGTCCACGGCGTTCCGGCGGCGGCCAGCGCGGCGGCGATGGACGCGCCGAGGTAGAGCAGACCGAACACTCGGATGTCGGCATGGGCCTCCGGCATACGGGCCATTGTGCGGCGGTAGAAAATCTGCCCAAAGGCGAAGCAGAGATTGGCGCCCTGCATCAGCAGAAAACCGTGCCACAGCTCCGGCGAGCCGATCTGCCGGTATTCAATAACAACGCCTCCGACGGCGGCCAGCGCGGCGGCGGTCAGCGCGATAAAACAGATCCGCCGCTCGAACAGGTCATTGATGACGGCTACATAGATGGGCGTGAAGACGGTAAAGAGCGCCACTTCGTAGGCCTTGAGATAATGGAAGGCGTGAATGTAGGCGACATACATCAGACCGTATTGCACCGCGCCGGTGACAAGCAATCGGGCGGCGTCTGCCGGACGGAGGTTGCTCAGCCGCAGAAACGGCGCGAAGACCGCCAGCGCGATACCCAGCCGGATAAAGGCGACCGCCGGGGAGGGCAGGTCGGTCAGTTCGCCTTTAATCAGTCCGAATGAAAAGGCCCAGATGAGAGAAACGAGCAACAGTAGAGGCATGAAATTCTCCTGAGTACGTCGCATGGTAACAGCGCGCGGAGTAAATGCAATTTTTCCAATGACTGGAAAAACAGATTGCATGGTTTCCAAACATTGGAGACTCTCTCGACCCATGCAAAAAAAGTACTTCATTTTCGATATCGGCAACGTGCTGGTGGATTTTGACTTTCAGGTTCTGCTCCAGCAGATCGCCGATGACTCCGGCACGCCGGTCGAGCAGCCGACGGAGCGCGACCTCGAAATGCACCACGCCGTCGAAGAGGGCGTCATCAGCGATCAGGCGTTTGTCGACTACCTCAACGAAGCCAAAGGCCTTTCCTGGACGGTGGATACTTTAATCGGCGTCTGGCAGAAAATGTTCACTGTCAATCAGACTGGCTACGGAATGTTCCGCGAAGCGATTGCACGCGGCCTGCCGGTTTATACGCTTAGCAACATCGCCGAACACCACATCGAAGCGATTGAACGCAACTGGCCCGGCTTCTTCGACGGCGCGACCGGCCTGTTTCTTTCCTATCAGGTCGGTGCCCGCAAGCCGAACGCTGAAATCTACCGCCACATGCTGGACGATCTCGGCGTCAAAGGGGAGCAGTGCCTCTTTCTGGATGATTTAGCCAAGAATGTTGAGGCCGCCCGCGCCGCCGGCACCCAGGCTCATCAATTTATCCCGGAAAACCACGCCGCGATTCGTAAAGCGGTAGAGGCATTTTTTGGGTTCGCATAACGCATACCCGTTTGGCTCCGTATCTTTGCCTCACGGGCTTGCATCTTCAATAACACGATAGAAACGCTTCCTGTCGATCAATGGAAGGGGCGTGCTGTATGTCGAATTTGTGGGTTGCAACGATACGACTTCGTTTGTCCAGTTCAGAAGATCTGTCGAACTTTGAACAATATATTTAGAGGTCGTGTTCCCGTCGAATGTTAGACTGAGCGCGGGTGTTTGGTTTGTGGTTTGAGTGGAATTGAACTTAAGTGAGGTTATCTTTAGTGGACATGTAGAGTTTGTTGCACCGGGTATAGAGTTTGTTGTCCCGGATATACTGATACTTGCGGTTTGCTCAATGTGCGTAAGCTCATTATTACCGTGCATAACAACGCGTACCAAATAATTACCTGTCCCCAAGGGAGGGACGTGCGCCGTGACTTGCCATGGGGTCATTACCGTTAAGCCGATCTCAAAATTCCGCGCGAAGACATCGATAGTAATGTTTCCGCCGGTTATAGCTGTTTGATAACTGCTGACAGAATTCGCATAGCCGAACCAGCCTGATGCCGTGATGTCGAATGCCTCGTTGGCGTGGACGTTGCTGGGAGAAAAAACGATGTTACCAGGCCAACTCCCGGTTTGGGCGATCACGCTGGTGGTAATAAAAAACGACAATAACAGAATTGTCAGTAAGGGGCGAAATGGAGTCATGACTTATTTCCTCCTTTTATTATTTCCCGACCACGGACAGTATCATTAATCCTACCTCTGTTTTGTAAAGAGTTAAATCAACATTGTCGCGCTTGATTCGTACAGCTCCAGCGGCAGGCCGTCAGGGTCCGCGAAGAAAACAAACTTCCGCTTCGTAACCTCGTCAAGCCGGATCGCCTCGACGGCAACGCCCAGCGATTCCAGCTTCGTCTTCCACGCACTGACATCATCCACCGCAAACGCCAGATGCCGCAGACCGCTGGCCTCCGGATGGGACAGTCGCTTGGGAGGATTCGGAAACGAGAACAGTTCCAGTTGGGATCCGTCCGGCAGAGCCAGATCCAGTTTGTATGAATCTCTGACTGCCCGGTAGTGCTCCCCGACCACGCTCAACCCAAGAATCTCTGTGTAGAAGCGTTTGGACAGTGAATAGTCCGAGCAAATGATCGCGGCATGATGGATGCGTTTCAGTTTCATAATTCCCCAGCCAACAGGTTCGATTAACGACGGCTTGAATGTAGCGCGGCGGTTCGGGGGCGGCAAGAGTTGAATAAACCGGCAATGCCGGCTTCCAAACTCCGGAATATCCGGTAAAACACTCCGCGCATGATAGATTTTATTCAGGTCAACAAACGGTTTGGCGCGCAGGAAGTGCTGGCGAATGTTTCGTTCCGCATCAATTCCGGCGAGCACGTCGGCGTCGTTGGCCCGAACGGCGCGGGCAAAAGTACGATTTTCAGCCTGATCACCGGCGAGATGTCGGCGGACGGCGGCGAAATTTCCCTGCCGAAAAACGTGCGCCTCGGCCATTTGCACCAGCAGCTTCACGCCCACGCGCAGGACGGCTCGCTGCTGGATTATTCCTGCAACGCCATTCCGGAACTTAAAACCATGGTGGAGGAAATCCATCGGATCGAGCACGACCTGCTGACCGTCACCGGCGCGGAGCAGGAGCGGATGCTCCATCGGCTTGGCGACCTGCAGCACGAATTCGAGCATCTCGGCGGCTACGACCTTAAATCGCGTGCCGAAGCCGCGCTGAGCGGACTCGGCTTTAAGGAAAGCGAGTTCGCCAATCCGTTCCGCTCGTTCAGCGGCGGCTGGCAGATGCGCGCCGAACTGGTGCGTACGCTGATTGCGCGTCCCGACATTCTACTGCTCGACGAACCGTCCAACTATCTCGACCTGCCGGCCGTCGAATGGCTCCAGCGCTTTCTGCGCGGCTTTGAAG
>CAIKWE010000010.1 GCA_903831085.1 uncultured Verrucomicrobiota bacterium
ACCGCCGGCTCCGGAGGCTCAACAACCTGGACTTCCCAATATTGCCCGATGGCGGGTTGCTCGAAGAGTTGACTTCGCCCAAATCCTAACTTAGAAACTGGATCCACACACGGGGGCAGGTCACCTCCAACGAAGCAAGATCGGTGCGCACGGTTACCACACTGACACCCATCCGCTTTGCCAGGTCGGCTACACTGACATTGCTGTCTTCAGCCAACGCCGCAAGGATCAGTTCTTTACGATCCGAAAAGGTTGTACCCATTATCTGCGTCCTCTTCTGTTTGCTTTGCGATTACTATCTAATGTCTTTCTTTTATGCTTCCCTATTATTTTTTTCAAGTTGTTTTTTGCTTTTTATTGCGACTTAGCGCTCCTTGGCCTATGGTTTGGCAACTTGATGGAGGAACTCCAGTGCTTACAGCGAGAGATAGTTTATTGGTGGTCATTGATGTGCAGGGAAAGCTGGCAGAGGCCATGTGTGACCGCGCGGAGCTGTTCGAAAATATCTGCCGTCTCGCCAAGTCCGCCAAACTGCTCGACGTCCCCGTTCTCGTAACAGAGCAGCTGCCGGATAAACTGGGTCCTACCCGCAAAGAAATTGCTGATCCGCTTACGAACGCGCCCTTCATCACTAAAAGCTCATTCAGCTGTTGCGGCGAACCAAAGTTTGTTACGGCACTAAAATCGAGCGAAAAAAAGCAAGTCGTGCTTTGCGGAATCGAAGCGCATATCTGCGTGACTCAGACCGCGCTGGAATTGATGGCCCAAGGTTTTGATGTTTATCTGGCTGCCAACGCCGTCTCATCGCGCAGTCCAAACAGCAAACAGTTGGCCATCGAACGCATGCGCCAGCACGGAGCGGAAATCATCACCACAGAAATGGCCCTGTTTGAGTGGCTGCGCGACGCCGCTCATCCCGCCTTCCGCGAAGTACGCAAACTTTTAGCCTAGCCAGAATAAACAGCACCGGATTGCAACACTCGTTGCGATCCGGTTTGGCATTTAACCATAAATCGGGCCGTAGGTCTGGCAGGCGCGGAAGTCCGCCCCTTCAAGCCCTTCGGTTCCGAAGGAACTCCAGGCGCTCGGACGGTAGATATCGTCTGCTTCGACGTTGTGCATGAAGACCGGGATGCGCAGCATGGCGGCCAGCGTGATGAGATCTGCTCCAATATGTCCATAGCTGAACGCGCCGTGGTTGGCTCCCCACTTGGCCATCACTTCGTAGACGTCAGTGAAGGCTCCCTTACCAGTGATACGCGGAGCGAACCAGGTGGTCGGCCATGTGTTGTTGGTACGGTTGTCCAGCTTCGCATGAACCTTTTCGGGCAGCTCAACCGTCCAGCCTTCGGCAATCTGCAAAACCGGACCAAGCCCTTTGACGAGATTGACGCGGCTCATGGTGATCGGCATACCGCCCTTGGTGACAAACTTGGATGACCAGCCGCCGCCCGGGAAGTATTCCGTAACCGACGGATGCCATGAGGTCGCTTTCAAACAGGCATTCTTTTCTTTGGTCGTTATTTCCCAGAACGGTTTCATCGCGGGCTGTCCGTCTTTGCTCTGCTGTCCGCTGCCGTCGAGCGCGGCGGATCCGGAGTTGATCAAATGGATCAGTCCGCCGGAAGCAGCACCGTCCACCTTATGACCGGTGACGCGTTCGATCGCCTCAGGACTCCAGTAGGTGCGCACATCGGCAAACACCTGCGCCGTGCTGGTGAGCAGATAGGAGAAGAGCATCGGCACGCCGTTAAGGCTGTCGTTCTCCGTCGCCACCAGACGGGGCATGCGAATGCCGTTCCAGTCAAAGGAACTGTTGGAGATCGCTTCGAGGAAGTCGCCGTTGGTTGAGCAGTCGGTCCAGTTCCGCTGACCTTGGAAGCCGGAAAGAATCGCATTATGACCGCGCGCTTCTTCCTGATATCCCGCCTTGGCCAGCTTGTCGTTGCCGTACATCAGGTCGCGGGTGATAATCGCCATCTTGACGGACTCTTCCCACTCCTTATTGAGCTGTTTGCGGGAGCGGCGGGTTTTTGCCTTGTTGGGGTCGCGCCCTTCTGTGCAGTTTTCTTTCACCCATGTGAGGGCTTTTTCGTATTCGGCCTGATCGTAAATGCCGTCGCGCATGCGGCGGGTAAATTCAGTCAGGTCAATCGCCTCAACGCGCATGCCGAGATACTCTTCAAAAAAGTTCTGATCGACGATAGAACCGGCAATACCCATCGAGCAGCCGCCCATGGAAAGATACGACTTCCCTTTCATCATCGCCACAGCCAGACCGGCTTTGGCGAAGCGCAGGATTTTCTCAGAAACGTCGGAGGGAATGGTCGTATCTCCGGCATCCTGCACATCACGACCATAGATTCCAAAGGCTGGAAGACCTTTCTGGGTGTGGCCGGCCAGCACGGCGGCGAGATACACCGCGCCGGGACGCTCGGTGCCGTTAAAGCCCCAGACAGCTTTCGGACGCATTGGATCCATATCCATCGTTTCGGAGCCGTAGCACCAGCACGGCGTCACCGCCAGCGAAACGCCGACGTTTTCGCGATCAAACTTTTCTGCGCAGGCCGCCGCCTCAGCGACGCCACCAATACAGCTGTCGGCGATCACACATTGAACCGGCTCACCGTTCGGGTATTTGAGGGACGCGCTAATCAGCTTAGCGGCGCTTTTCGCCATGTTCATGACCTGCCCTTCAAGCGACTCGCGCACGCCGCCGTAACGGCCGTCAATGGTGGGGCGGATTCCGATCTTCGGAAGCGTTGTAATCCATGTTTTTGAAGCCATTTGAATCTCCTATTTTTTAAATTTCAAAACGTTCTATTCAACTCAGCACGCTGGGGTGACACCCTTCTTGAGAATGATGTTGCCGTATTTGGCGATCTCGCCTGTCATGACACAGGCAAATGCTTTCCCGGCACGTTCATAAAACGCAAAGCGGTCAATACGTTTAACCGGCGGGGCCTTCGGCGCAAATTTCCGGATCGCTTTCATGTAGCCCTTCTCGACCAACGGATCGAGTTTGTCGCCTTTGACAGCGGCCATCATGATGAGCGGGTCGGAATAGCTGTCGAGTTCGAAGAGCGGCAGGATGCCTTCCAGCAGAGCGGGGATGCGCAGTCCGTCGGCGCGGATCACCGTTTTACAGAAGGTGTGTCCCGGAAAATGAGCATCGGCCAGAATCAGTTCATCGCCGTGGCCCATCTCCGCCATTATTTTTAACAATTCCGGGCTGATGACCGGTGAAATCCCTTTAAGCATCTCATTACTCCGTATTTGGAAGGTAGATCAGGCTCCCGGCGAAACTTTTACGGATCTACGACAGCTCCCGTAAGAGCATTCGCTTCTTTGTCTTCTTCGATCGGTGTATCCGTTTGGGGGCCAAGTATGCAGTAGCGGGTAACATAATCTGTCACGTCGAAGTTATCCGGCGGAAGCACCGTCGCGAATTTGTCAGCCCCCACAATAAACTCTCCCCCCGGGGGGATCGCCACCATGCGGCCATCCGAACCGACCGTGGTTGTCCAGCCTTTCGGAACCGCAATCATGCGATCGTCGTTGCCTTTTTCCGCTGTTCCATCCGGCGGAACGGCGGTGACGCGTTTGTCGGATCCTTCGACGACCGTCCAGCCTTCCGGGACGGCAATCATGCGCTTATCGCTTCCTTCAACCGCCTTACCGCCAGGCGGAATTGCAACACCGCGACCGTCCTTTCCAATTTTAAAGCTCCATCCTTTTGGAATGGGAATCGCCCGCCTGTCGCCACCGCACTTGAAATTTCCCTCTGGCGGAACAGCAATAAGACGCGCATCCAAGCCTTTTTCCATTTTCCAGCCACTGGGAACTGACACCGATCGGCCGTCTGCTCCGCAATATCCGGTTCCGCCAGGGGCGAGAGCTATAATCCGTCCATCTGGGCATGTTTCCGTTTTCCACACCGCCAAGGCGCTTTGAACACTGGCTGAAAAAGCAGTCAGGATTATTAAACTTCTAACACTGTTTTTCATGGTACTTCCTCCTTCTGATGAATTCTGCTCTCACCGGATTCCTCCTTCGCCGCAGCTTCGGCGGACAAGGAGATCGCCCGACCTAAAAAACTGTAAGCCTAGCCACCGGACTGGGAAAGCTTAACCCGAATATCATACGCTTTTATAGCTTCGAAAAATCGCGGAGAGGTGTCTGTTTTTGCGGCCATTGTTCCTCTTGATCGGATTCTCAACATTTAACTGCCAGAGTAACAGAATTCGTTGAACACGGCGGGCCGGAAGGAAGTTTCGGGTTTTGGGTGGGGAAACAGCTTTCAGGGCAACGGCTTGGGAACATCGCTCTGTCCAGACCCGCCGGTTCAACTAAAGTTAAATTTTATTTTTCGAATGACCGTTCGCTGATGATACGTCCGTTGGGCGCCACTTTACTGGCGGTCACAAAAATCATCAGGTTACGCTTAACCGTCCGGCTCCCTTCAGAGCGGAACAGCCGTCCAATCAGCGGAATGCTTCCAAGCACTGGAACCCGGTCGCTGAAGGCTTCGGTCTTTTCGCCGATCAAACCGCCCATACCGACGGTCGAACCACTGGCTACAGAGATTTCAGTTTTGACTTCGCGGCGATTAAAGAGTGGCAGTTGTGCAACAACTGGTTCGTGTTCAAACTGCATCCCGACACGGTACTGGTAGTAAGTGTAGGAGGTGTCGGCCGGTGAAAGCTCGAACTGCTGCCAGCCGAGCAGTTCATTGATCTTCGGGTTGATCTTCATCTGAATCTCATTGCCCTTGATGGTCGGCGTCACGGTCATTTCCACGCCCAGGATTTTCTCTCTAAAATCCGCATATTTTACATGCAACACGGTTCCCTGCGATTCGCCTGCTTCGTAGGTTTCGGGATAGAAATGCCGCTCGCCGACCGTGATGGTGGCCGGCTCACCGCTGCGCGTCACAATGCTCGGGGCGGAAAGAACATCGGCCCCGGAGGTCTGATCCAACGCTTTGATCAGCAGATCAACGG
>CAIKWE010000011.1 GCA_903831085.1 uncultured Verrucomicrobiota bacterium
AAACTCGTTGTTTTCGCGCATCGCTAAAGTCCTCCTGATTCCACCCGTTCCGTGGTTGCGACGGCATACATTTTTCCGGTCTCATCCAGCAAAGCGGTCGAGATAATCGAAACCTTCACGACCGCGCCTCGTTTGGTGATCCGTTCGGTGCGATACGGCTCCAGAATTTTTGCCTGACCCAACTGGATCAGCTTGGCCAGCGCGTCCTTGCGCAGGGATTCGGGAATCCGGTCGCGCACGTTCATCTTCAGCGCCTCGGCCTCGCTCCAGCCGTACATCCGCACCGCGCCCGGATTCCAGGCAAGGGTTTGGCCCTTCAAATCCTGCACCGTGATGGCATCGTGCGCATCGCGCACCACCACCGCCAGACGGAGCAGTTCATTGGCTTTTTGCAGTGCTTCCCGCGTCCGCACCACCTCGGTGATCTCCACAAAGGTCATCACGGCGCCCTCGATCACATTGGCGAGCGTCCGGTACGGCTGAATGCGCAGCGTGTACCACTTGCTCGCCGTGGTCTGCACGTCCACCTCTTTGGGAATCAGCGTGTCCAGCACCGCCTGCGTATCCGCCACCAGATGGTCGTAGTCCTTCAGGTTGGAAACAATGTGCGCCACCGGACGCCCCGCATCGGCCGGGATCAGATTGATGATCTCGCTGACGGTCGGCGTGAAGCGCATGATGCGCAGTTGATGATCCACAAAGACGGTGGCGATCCCGGTACCGGACAGCAGGTTGTTCATGTCGTTATTGGCCCGCGTCAGATCCAGCATCTTGATTTGCAGTTCGGTGTTAACCGTGGAGAGCTCTTCGTTGACCGATTGCAGTTCCTCCTTGGAGGTTTCCAGCTCCTCGTTGGTGGATTGCATTTCCTCGTTCACCGACTGCAATTCCTCGTTGGACGATTTGAGCTCTTCGTTGGAACTCTGCATTTCCTCGTTCGCGCTCTGGAGATATTCCTCCTTGGCGCGCAATTCCTGCTGGAGCGCCGCAATGCGCACATCTACGGATTTTTCTCCGTGTGGGGTCACACGGCCTACAGGTGCGTCGTCCATGTCTTCTGTAGGCCGGGTGACCCCACCCGGCGTTTCTTCCAGAATGACCAGAAAGAGCGGCGCCTCCGGCGACGCGCCAGCGCCGGTCGTCACGGGGCGAACCGTCAGGTTGACGGTGGTGAAATGGCCGTTAGTTTTAACGCGCAGTCCCGGATGGCACACCGTCTCTTTAATTCCGACGGCTTTGTGCAGAGCTATGGTCAGTTCGTTGCGCAATCCTTCACGAGCCATTTTCAGAATGTTGTTGATGCCCGTTTCGCCGGAAGCCAGCTCCAGAAATAGGCCGGTGCGACCATGAAGATAGAGAATGTCGCCGTGCCCGTTAACCAGCGCGCCCGCCGCGATGACCTGCTGTAAAAGCGCCTGTTCGGTCAGCTCGCGCAGCGGTAGTTTTTCAGAGAAGACCTGCTTTCCGGCGACTCGCGACGGAAGCGCCACGTCCACCGCTGTCAGGATCGGAACAAAATGGTCGATGGCCGCGCGCCGTATGCCGATAAAATCTTCTTTGCGCTGATAAATCTTTTGTTTGCTGTCCAGCGCGGCAAACAGCCCGTTGAAATCGCCGGTGGTTTCAGACGTGCCCAGAAAGAGCACACCGCCCGGATTCAGCGCGTAGTGAAACAGCGGAATGAGTTTCTTCTGCAACGTACTGCCCATATAGATCATGACGTTGCGGCAGCTGATCAGGTCGAGCTTCGAGAACGGCGGATCTTTGACCATGTCCTGCTCGGAAAAGATCACCATATCGCGGATGCCTTTATGGATGCGGTAGGTGTGGCCGCCGGGCTCGAGCGTGAAAAAGCGGGCCAGCCGTGCGGGCGAGATGTCGGCGGCGATACTGGCCGGATAAATCCCGGCGCGGGCGGTGGCGATAGCCTGACGGTCGATATCGGTGGCGAAGACCTGAATCGCGAAACCTTTTTTCCGCGCCTCCATGCCTTCCGCCAGCAGAATGGCGAGGGAATAGGCCTCCTCGCCGGTCGAGCAGCCCGTCGACCAGACGCGGATCGCGGACTCCTCGCGCTTATTGGCAAAAATCTTTGGAACCACCTTTTCTTCCAATATCCGGAAGGCCTCCGGATCGCGGAAGAAATTGGTCACGCCAATCAGCAGGTCGCGGAAGAGCGCTGTCACCTCGGCGGAATTCTGTTGCAGGTACTTGACGTAGCCGTCGATCGATTCGATCTGGTTGATGGCCATGTGCCGTGCGATGCGCCGGTCGATAGTGTTCGGTTTGTAGTGGGAAAAGTCGTGACCGGTCTGGGCGCGCAACAGGACGAAGATTTTCTTCATCGCGGTCTCGGGCAGGTGTTCCGTGGTGATGACCATCAGGAAGGAGTTGCTGAAAGTATGAGCCGCATACGCCATGATTCTGTCCGGCATTTCTTTGGGCAGAAGTTCAAAGTCCACCAGACCGGTGGCGATGGCGCTGCACGGCATCCCGTCGTATTCGGCGGATTCAGGCTTTTGAGCCACAACCAGTCCGCCTTCGCCCTTGATGGCCCGTATGCCCGCGGTGCCGTCACTGCCGGTGCCGGAAAGCACAACACCGATCGCCCGCTCGTGCTGATCGTTCGCCAACGACCGGAAGAAAAAGTCGATCGGCAACCGCTGACCGCGCGGCGCAGCGGGTTCCAACAGCTGAAGCGTTCCGTTGATAAACGCCATGTCGCGATTGGGCGGGATGATATAGACGCAGTTAGGCTGAACCGTCATCCCGTCCTCGACCTCAAATACCGGCATGCGGGTGTAGCGCCGGATCAGGTCGGTGAGGATGCTCGTATGGTCTGGAGCCAGATGCTGAACCAGCACAAAGGCCATACCCGGATTCGCGCCAGCGGGCATCCCGGAAAAGAACGCCTCAAACGCCGCCAGCCCGCCAGCCGATGCGCCTATTCCAACGATTGGAAATCCGCTCGGAAGTGCGGCGGGTTCGGCCTCAGTTGCCTGAGCTTTTTGTTTCGGTTTTGGAGCGGTTTCTTTCTTCTTCGTCATAGTGTCATTCCCCGTAATGCGGGCTCATGCTACCACCGGAAGTCAGTGGAATACAAAGACTAAACACGGTCAAATCTGCAGGTGTTTCCCTGTGGGTGCTCTAGGGGGTTCTGGTGATTTGGACTGCGGGTTTTCTGCCCATAAGGTCCACCAGATCGGCGGTGATGTTGAGCGCTTCGTCGAGGATCGGATCGTCCTTATCGGCCTTGTCGCTGTCGAGCGCCGCATCCTGAAGTTTTTCCATATCCTTCTCGGCCACAAGTTCGCCGACGCGATCAGAAACTTTCAGGGATACCTCGGGATTTTCCATCCGGCTGCGGATGCGGTCACGCCGCGCCAGAAAGGTGGTAAAGGCCGGATTTCCTGCTCTGCGTACGGAGGAGTGTTCTTTCAGCTCCGGAATGGCCGGTTTGACGGATTCCGCCCACGGACGGTAATAGGCGCTGCGCACCTGCGACCAGGGCAGGGCGTGCGGCAGATACTCTTCGCCGATTTCAAGTGAGTCATAAAGCGAGGGGAGCACCACGTCAGGCATAACACCTTTCAACTGTGTGGAGCCGCCCGCAATGCGGTAGAAGCTGGCCGTGGTGACCTTGAGCGAGCCGAGATCGTCGTTGAGTTTGGAAAGCGGATAAACAGTCTGCACAGTGCCTTTGCCGTGTGTTTTGCTGTCCCCCACAATGACGGCACGGCCATAGTCCTGCAGCGCCGCCGCGACAATTTCGGAGGCCGAGGCGCTCAGCCGGTTGACCAGCACAACCAACGGGCCGCTGTAAACGGTCTCGGGATCGCCGTCAGGCAGAACGGAGACTCCGCGTTGTTCGCGAACCTGCACAATCGGGCCGACCGGAATGAAAAATCCGGCGATGTCGATGGCCTCCAGCAACGAACCGCCGCCGTTGTTGCGCAAGTCGAGGATGACGCCGTCCAAGCGGTTGGTCGCAAATCCGTTAAGGATGCGGCGCACATCAGTGGAGGCGCGGCGCGCATTATCGTCGCCGTTGCGCGCGGCTTCGAAGTTGGCGTAGAACTCGGGCAGGGTGAGTACGCCGATACGGTACGGCACACCGTTGGTTTCGGTGAACGCCTTCACTTCTCCTTTGGCGGCCTGCGCTTCCAGTTTCACTTCGTCGCGGATGAGATCGATCGTTTTGGTGCGTGTGCCGGTGGTATCGTCAGCAGGAATGACGGTGAGCACCACTTTGGTTCCTTTTTCTCCGCGGATGATGCGCACGGCTTTGCTGAGCGGCCAGTAGAGGATGCTTACCGGCTCTTTATCGCCCTGTGCAACGGCAATGATTTTATCGCCAGGCAGGAGTCGTCCATCCTGTTCTGCCGGGCCGCCCGCGATAAGTTTTTCAATCTTTGCGGCGCCGTCTTCGCTGCGCAGGGTTGCACCGATACCGACCAGTGAAAGGCTCATGTTAATGTCAAAATCTTCGACGCCGCGCGGGGAGAGATAATCGCTGTGCGGATCGTAGCTGTGGGTGAAGGCGCTCAGATAGCGTTCCAGAAGAAATTCGCGGTCAAAGTTGTTTTCAATCAGCAGCTGATACTGTTTATAGCGCTCACGGACAGAATCGACGGGTGTAAGCACCTTGGCCGCTTTGACTCCGGTGACGGCATTCGTGGTTTTCGGTTTTTCTTCGTCTGCGCCGGCATCAATGGCCGCAACGCGGGAAACGAAATCATTCTTAATCTTTTTACGCCAGAGGTCGTCCCATTCCGCTTGATCGGCCGGCCAGGGCGCGGTGTCGCGTTTCCAATGGTAGGTTTCCGTCTGATTCAGGTCAAAGCCCTTGTCGAGGAGCTGATTGACGTAGGCGACGCGGTTGGTGACCCGTTCTTTGAAACGTTTAAAGACGGTTTGCGAAAAGTCGACCTTACCCGATTTGACCTGATCGGCCAGATTGGTGGCCTGCAACCGGAACTCAGCGATGTCAGAGGCGAGGAAAAAGGAATGGTCGTAGTCGAGCGAATCGATAAAAAGCATTAACGCGTTGGTGGCGATCGCGCTGTTAAAGTCGTCACGGTTAAGATGGATGTGGGGCAGGCGGTCGGCCACCCTCGCGGCGATCCGTTCAACCGGCAGCGTGTCCGGCGGCGGCGCATTGGAAACGACAGCGGCAGAGGCGACGGTAGAAACTTTAGGCTTTCCGCATCCGGCCAGGGCGGCGGCGAGCAACAGTAGATAGATCGGGTGTCTACGCATATCCGTCCCAAGGTATCACAAATACCTTCCGAAACAAGCGCACGTTCTCCGAGTTTACCTCATTTTTGGTTTTATCCTGGCGCCTACAGCGGCTACTCTGCCTGCCTGATTTTAACCGGAGGAATTCGATGCTCACAAAACGTCCTGAATGGAAGGAGCTTTCCAAACATTGGAAAAAGATCGAATCGAAGCACTTGCGCGATCTGTTTGCCGCCGACCCGCAGCGCGCTGAAACTTTTTCACTGACCGCCTGCGACCTGCTTTTGGACTACTCGAAGAATCGCGTCACGGACGAGACCATGCGTCTGTTGGTAGAACTGGCCGAGGCGGCGGAATTGCGCGCAAAAATTGAAGCGATGTTCACCGGCGAGAAGATTAACCGCACGGAAGACCGCGCGGTGCTCCATACGGCGCTCCGCGCACCGCGCACCGCCAAAGTGCTGGTTGACGGCGAAGACGTCATGCCCGGTATTCATGCCGTGCTCGATCAGATGGAGGCGTTCTCAAACCGCATTCGTTCCGGTGCTTGGAAAGGTCATGCCGGCAAGCCGATCAAGAATATCGTCAACATCGGCATTGGCGGTTCAGATCTCGGCCCCGTCATGGCCTATGAAGCGCTCAAGCCGTATTCGCAGCGCAATCTGACGATCCGTTTTGTTTCCAATGTGGACGGCACGCATATCGCCGAGACCGTGCGCGATCTGAACGCCGACGAGACGCTGTTCATCGTCGCTTCCAAAACCTTCACCACGCAGGAAACTATGACCAACGCCGAGACGGCGCGGACGTGGCTGCTGGCGGCGCTGAAAGACAAATCCGCCGTCGCTAAACATTTCGTGGCGCTTTCCACCAACGCCGCCGAGGTTTCGAAGTTTGGGATTGATACAGCCAATATGTTCGGTTTCTGGGACTGGGTCGGCGGCCGTTACTCGCTCTGCTCGGCGATCGGTCTGCCGGTGATGATCGCGATCGGCCCGGAAAACTTCCGTAAGATGCTCGCCGGTTTCCATGCGATGGATTGTCATTTCCGCATCGCGCCGTTTGAGAAAAACATGCCGGTCATCCTCGCGCTGCTCGGCATCTGGTATAACAACTTCTTCGATGCCGCCACGCAGGCGATCCTGCCGTATGACCAGTATCTGAGCCGCTTCGCCGCCTACTTCCAGCAGGGCGACATGGAATCGAACGGCAAGTCCATCACACAGGACGGCAGGCGTGTGGAGTGGCAGACCGGCCCGGTGATTTGGGGGGAGCCCGGAACTAACGGTCAGCACGCTTTCTATCAGCTGATCCATCAGGGCACCAAGCTGATCCCGTGCGATTTCATCGGTTTTGCCAAATCACAGAATCCGCTGGGCGACCACCACGCCAAACTGATGGCCAACTTCTTCGCGCAGACCGAGGCTCTCGCCTTTGGAAAAACTGCGGAAGAGCTGAGGGCGGAAAAGACGCCTGCCGAACTGATCCCTCACAAAACCTTCGAAGGCAACCGTCCGACCAACACCATCATGGCGGAAAAACTGACGCCGGAAGTGCTTGGCCAGCTTATTGCCCTCTACGAACACAAAATCTTCACGCAGGGCATGATCTGGGACATCTTCTCCTTCGACCAGTGGGGCGTGCAGCTCGGTAAAGTTCTGGCATCCGCCATTCTGCCGGAACTGACTGGCGATTCGAAGCTCAAGCACGATACCTCCACCAACAAGCTGATCCAATGGTTTCGCGCTCATAGATGATCATAGCTTGAATTCGGGGCACGTTCTGGAATAATCGCGGCTCATTAAGGAAATGGATTTATGGAAAACTTTACCCCCAGAGCCCAGCGAGTTCTGCACCTGGCCCGCAAAGAGGCCGAGCAGTTCAACCATAACTATGTCGGCACGGAGCATATTCTGCTCGGCCTCGTCGCGCTCGGCAGCGGCGTGGCCGTCAGCGCGCTTCAGTCGCTCGGCGTGGATTTGCAGTCGCTCCGCCTCGAAGTCGAAAAAGCGGTCGGTACCGGCACCGACACCAAAACCGTTGGTAACATTCCGTTTACACCGCGCGCCAAAAAAGTGCTGGCGCTGGCGACCAGTGAGGCTCGCTCGCTGAACCACAGCTACGTCGGAACAGAACACATCCTGCTCGGTCTGCTCCGCGAAGGCGAAGGGATCGCCGCCCGCGTGCTTGAAAATATGGGCGTGGATCTCGAAGAGGCCCGCGAAGAAATCATGGCGATGCTCGATCCCGACTACGACGGTTCCATGGAGGCTCATGAGGAAGAAGCTCCGCCGTATGGAACTCAGCAGAAGACCGCCGACGGTCAGGCGATCAAAACACCTGCGCTCAACGCCTTTGGTCGTGACCTGACGGAAATGGCGAAAAAGGGCGAACTCGATCCGGTCATCGGACGCAAAAACGAAATTGAACGTGTTATTCAGATTCTCTGCCGCCGCACCAAAAACAATCCGGTGCTGCTTGGCGAGGCAGGCGTCGGTAAAACCGCCATCGCCGAAGGGCTGGCGCAGTCCATTGCCGACGGCACGGTTCCGCAGCTTCTGGCTGACAAAAAAGTGATCACGCTCGATTTGGCGCTGATGGTAGCCGGCACCAAATACCGCGGACAGTTTGAAGAGCGCATCAAAGCGGTCATGGACGAAATCCGCAAAACGAAAAACACTCTGCTGTTTCTCGACGAGCTGCACACCATTGTCGGCGCCGGTTCGGCGGAAGGCACGATGGACGCCGCCAACATCATCAAACCCGCACTTTCGCGCGGCGAGTTGCAGTGTATTGGTGCCACGACGCTCAACGAATACCGCAAGTCGATTGAGAAAGACGCCGCGCTTGAGCGCCGCTTCCAGACGGTTATGGTCAATGAGCCGACCATTGAAGAAACCGTGCAGATTCTTAAAGGGCTTCGCCCGAAGTACGAAGAGCACCATCACACCAAAATCAGCGATGCCGCGCTCGAAGCGGCCGTCAAACTTTCCGCGCGCTATCTGCCCGCCCGGTTCCTGCCGGATAAAGCCATTGACCTGATTGATGAAGCGGGCGCCCGCAGCCATATCGCCAACATGGTCAAGCCGCCGGAATTTCAAGAAATCCGTCAGCGGCTGATGGAAGCTCAGCACAAAAAAGATGTCGCCATCCGCGAGCAGAAATTCGAGGAAGCCGCCGCCATGCGCGATGCGGAGCGCAAAGCCAAAGAAGAACTCGACGCCGCGATGAAGACGTGGGAGTCGGAGCAGAAAGAAAATATTTCGACCGTGGACGAAGAGGAAATCCGTATCGTCGTTTCGAAGTGGACCGGTGTGCCTGTGGATAAAATGGGCGAACAGGCGCTGGCCAAGCTTCTCCAGATGGAAGCGCAGATCGAAAAAAGTGTCATCGGCCAGAACGAAGCGGTTTCGGCTATCAGCCGCGCTCTACGCCGCTCGCGCGCCGAACTCAAAGACCCTCGCCGCCCGATCGGCTCGTTTGCCTTCCTTGGCCCGACCGGCGTCGGAAAAACCATGCTCGCCAAAGAGCTGGCGCGTTTCATGTTCGACGATCCCGACGCACTCATTCAGATCGACATGTCCGAATACATGGAAAAATTCACCTCGTCGCGTCTGGTCGGTTCGCCGCCCGGCTACGTCGGCCACGACGAAGGCGGACAGCTCACCGAGCGTGTGCGCCGCCGTCCATATTCCGTTGTTCTTTTTGACGAAGTCGAAAAAGCCCATCCGGACGTCATGCACATGCTGTTGCAGATTCTGGAAGAAGGCCGCCTGACCGACAGTCTCGGGCGCAGCGTCGACTTCCGCAATACCGTGGTCATCATGACCTCCAACGTCGGCGCCAGCCACATCTCTAAAGGCGGGCTGGGCTTTGCGCCGGAGCGCGAAGAGAACGACTACGAAAAGCTCAAGACCGTCATGATGGCCGCCTGCAAAGAAACCTTTAAGCCGGAACTGGTCAACCGTCTCGACGACATCATCGTTTTCCGTCAGCTCAACGAAAAGGATATCGAAGTCATCCTCGGCCTCGAAATCGCCCGCGTGCAGGAGCGTGTCTCTGGACGTAAAATCGCGATCGAGCTGTCGGAAGAGGCCAAGCAGTTCCTTATCAAAAAGGGATTCGACAAAGCCTACGGCGCGCGGCAGTTGCGCCGCTCCGTCGAACGCAATCTGGAAGATCCGCTGGCCGAAGCCATTTTGCGCGGCGAGGTCAGCAACGATAAACCCGTCGCTGTCGGCATTGCCGGTGAGAAGCTGACGTTTATTCAGAACTGATGCGTTTTCCAAGGGTTGGAAAATCAACGCCTTACGCTTCCAATGTCTGTGAAAAACAGGTAGAACCCATCCGATGTTTGGAAAGTCACGCCAATGAAAACAATTGCCATACTGGGAACGGGGCTGATGGGTTCGTCGCTGGGTCTCGCGCTGAAAAAGCGTGGGGTTCCGGTGCTCATCCACGCCTATGCACGGCGCGCCGAGACCCGCGAAGCCGCGCTGAAACTCGGTGTCGCCGACGCTGTTTTTGACGATCCGGCGAAAGCGGTCAAAGATGCCGATTTGGTTGTTCTCTGTGTGCCGGTTTTGACGATTCCTGAACTGGCGAAGGCTTGCCGCGCCGGTCTCAAGCCCGGCGCTATTCTTACCGACGTTGGAAGCACCAAAGCCTGTCTGAATACGCTGATGGCGAAGGCGCTGGAAGGAACCGGCACGGAATTTATCGGTTCGCACCCGATCTGCGGCTCCGAACAGCAGGGTATCGAGGCGGGCGATGCGGATTTATACGAAGGCGCCGTGACCGTCGTGACGCCGACCGCGCAGGCGGACAAGGCTTCTGTTGAAAAAGTTTCCAACCTTTGGAAAAGTGCAGGATCGTCGGTGACGGTCATGGATGCAAAACAGCACGATGCTGTTCTGGCGGCGACCAGCCATCTGCCGCATGTGGTTGCGGCGGCGCTGGCGCTTTCGGCCGGTGACAACGGCCTGTTTTGCGGCAGCGGTTTTCGCGATACAACCCGCATTGCGGACGGATCGCCGCAGGTCTGGAGCGATATTGTCTGCACCAATGGTCCTGCGCTGAAGGTGGCCTTAAAAAATTTCCGCGAGAATCTGGATGAACTGGCAACGTTGCTCGATGAGGGCAATGGCGAAAAACTGGCCGACTGGTTTGCCGCCGCCCGTGACAAACGCAAGGAGCTTCTCGGTTAATGCACACAAAAACGGTTTATCCTGTTTCAACATTCGGCGGCGAATTGCGCGTTCCCGGTGATAAGAGCGTTTCGCAGCGGATCGCCATGCTGGCGGCGCTGGCGAAAGGCACGTCGGAGGTGAGTGGTTTTCTGCGCGGCGAAGATGCAATGAGCACGATGAGCGCCATGTGCTCGCTGGGCGCATCGGCAAAGTTCGAAGGCGACATTCTGAAAATTACCGGAACGGGCGGAAAGTTCAAAGAGCCTGCCAATCCGTTGGATATGGGCAATTCCGGTACCGGCACACGTCTGCTGGCGGGTTTGCTGGCCGGACAGAAGATGACGGTGACGATGACAGGCGACGCATCGCTTTCGCGCCGTCCGATGGGCCGCATTAAAACGCCGCTGGAGCTGATGGGTGCGCAGATCGAACTGACGGGCGAAAAGGGCACGTTGCCGATGACGGTTCGCGGCACGCCGCTGCGCGGCATCCGCTATGAGTTGCCGATGGCTTCGGCGCAGGTAAAATCGTGTGTGCTGCTGGCCGGACTTTTTGCGGAAGGCAAGACGACGGTGATCGAGCCGCGCCCGACGCGCGACCATACCGAAAAACTTTTCCAAACCTTGGGAATTCCTCTGCATATCGACGGACTGGAAATCAGTCTGAACGGCTTCGGCCCGAACGGTCCGCAGATTACAGCCCGTAGGCTGACGGTGCCGGGCGATTTTTCGAGCGCGGCGTTCTGGATCGCCGCCGTTGCAGCCCGTCCAGGCGCGGAACTGATTGTGCGAGGCGTTGGCCTGAATCCGCGTCGCACGGCGCTGCTGGATGTACTGAAGCGGATGGGCGCACTGATTAAAACAGAGATTGTCGAGGATCATGGCGACCCGATCGGTACGGTTTTTGTGCGCGGCGCGAAGTTGCGCGGTACGGAAATCGGCGGCGATGAAATTCCTAATTTAATTGATGAACTGCCGATGCTGGCGGTGACGGGCGCGCTGGCAAACGGCGATACGGTGATCCGCGACGCGGCGGAGCTGCGGGTGAAGGAGTCGGACCGTATTGCGGTGACGGCGGAACATCTACGGGCGTTTGGTGTGGATGTGAAGGAGCATGCGGACGGCATGACGGTGCGCGGTCCGGCGAAACTGCACGCACCGCCGGAACCGCTGGCGTCGCACGGCGACCACCGGATTACGATGTCGATGGCGATGCTGGCGACGTTTGCCGATGCTCCGGTTAAACTGGAGCAGGTGGAGTGCGTGGCGACATCATATCCCGATTTCTGGAACCATTTGGAACAGCTGGGCGGAAAGGTTGAATGAGTAAACAGCGGATTATTGCAATTGACGGGCCGGCGGCTTCCGGAAAATCGACCGTGGCGCGCGAAGTGGCGAAACGGATGAACTGCATCTATGTGGATTCGGGCGCATTTTACCGCGGCGTAACCTGGAAGATGATTCAGGAAGGCGTGAATACTAAAAATCCATTGCTGGTGCTTCCGGCGCTGTTGAAGTCAAAATGGAAATTCGATGTACGTGATGGCGCGGTGTTTTTCACGATCGACGGCGTTGAGCCCGGCGAGGCGCTGCGCGGCAAGGAAGTCCGCGAAGCGGTTTCAGATATTGCGGCGATTCCGGGAGTTCGCATCTTTGTGGTGCGCGAGTTGCGCAAGCTGAAAAAGCTGGGTTCGCTGGCGATGGAAGGCCGCGATATCGGCTCGGTGGTGTTTCCGAAAACGCCGTATAAATTTTATCTGGACGCCAATCCCGAAGAACGGGCGAAACGCCGCCATGCGGAACTGGTGGCGAGCGGCGAAACCGAGAAGGCGCAGGAAGTACTCGAGTCGCTTCAGCGGCGCGATCAGAAAGATTCTTCGCGTAAGACGGCACCGCTGAAAATCGCCGTCGGCGCTTATGTTATCGATACGTCGGGACACAACATCGAAGAGGTTGCCCGGATTCTGATGGACCGTATCGCGGAGCTTGAAAAGCCGCGCAGTGAAAAAATGCTCAACCCGATTTGGTACAGCATTACCTGTAATTTTTTCTGGGTCTGTTTGCGCCTGAGGAACAGGATCAAATTCTACGGATTGCGGAACGTGCCGAAGACTGGCGGGGTGATTGTCGCTTCGAATCATGCCAGTTATATCGATCCTCCGGCGGTCGGCGCCTGCACTTACCGGACGCGGATGACCCATTTTATGGCCCGCGATACGCTGTTTAAAAAAGGGTTCATGAACTGGTTTCTGCACAAAGTCGGCGTGATCCCGCTGGATCGAGACAAGGGCGATGTTAAGGCGATGAAAACTGCCATTGCGCTCTTGAAAGACGGGGCTTCTGTGGCGCTGTTTCCTGAAGGAACCCGCTCGCTGGACGGAACATTACAGCCGGCAAAGCCTGGAATTGGTTTCCTGGTGGCCAAGGGCAATGCTCCGGTGGTGCCGGTTTATGTTCACGGCTCCTATGAGGCGTGGTCTAAGAACAGCGATGGATGGAAACCCAAACCAGTCTCTGTTATCTTCGGACAGCTGATCACGCAGGAGCAAATCCGCGGACTGGGCGAAGGTCGCGAAGCCTACGGGTTGATCGGCGAACTGATCATGAAACGGATTGCAGAACTGAAAGAAAAATTTGAAAAAGGACTGATTCATGAGTAAACAGGCGAAGACAGCGATTTCCCCGACGCGGGAAGAGAATTATCCGGAGTGGTATCAGCAGGTGGTGCGCGCCGCTGAACTGGCCGAGAACAGCGACGTGCGCGGCTGTATGGTGATTAAGCCTTGGGGTTATGCGCTGTGGGAAAATATCCGTACGGGGCTCGACGGTTATTTCAAAGCGACCGGGCATGTGAACGCTTATTTTCCGCTTTTTATTCCGCTGAGTTATCTCGAAAAAGAGGCGGAGCACGTTGAGGGCTTTGCCAAAGAATGCGCCGTGGTGACCCATCACCGTCTTGAAGCGGGGCCGGATGGAAAGCTGGTTCCGGCGGGTGAGCTCGAAGAGCCGCTGGTGGTGCGTCCAACCTCTGAAACCATTATCGGCGCGACCTACGCCAAATGGGTGCAGAGCTACCGCGATCTGCCGATTCTGATCAACCAGTGGGCCAACGTGGTCCGCTGGGAAATGCGCACCCGGCTGTTTCTGCGCACAACAGAATTTCTCTGGCAGGAGGGGCATACGGTTCACGAGACGAAGGAAGAGGCGTGGGAAGAAACCGTTAAGATGCTGAATGTCTACAAACAGTTTGCCGAAGAATATATGGCGATGCCGGTGCTGATCGGCGAAAAGACTGCTGGCGAGCGTTTTCCCGGTGCGGTGAACACTCTTTGCATCGAAGCGCTTATGCAGGACTGCAAAGCGCTGCAGGCGGGAACGAGCCATTTCCTCGGCCAGAATTTTGCGAAAGCTTCCGGCATTAAGTTTCAGTCGCGCGAAGGGCGGGAAGAAACCGCGTGGACAACGTCATGGGGTGTTTCGACACGACTGATCGGCGGAATGATTATGACGCACGGCGATGACGACGGCATGATTATGCCCCCACGTTTGGCTCCGTCGCACGTGGTGGTTCTGCCGATTATCCGCAACGACACGGACAAAGAGAAGATCATGCAGTATTGCAACGAAACCGCCGTCCTGCTCCGCGCGCAGAGCTATGCCGGACGTCCGGTTGAGGTCGTTGTGGACGACCGCGACATCAACGCCGGCGAGAAGGGTTGGCAGTGGGTCAAGAAGGGTATCCCGCTCCGCGTGGAGATCGGTCCGCGCGATATGGAAAACGGCGGGGTCTATGTGGCGCGCCGCGACAAAGGCGCAAAGGAAAAATACGGACAGAGCCGCGCCGAATTTGTATCCACGATCGCCGAGGTGCTGGGCGACATGCAGAAAAACCTTTTCGATCGCGCTTGTGCGTTTCGCGCGGAAAATACCCGCATGATCGACAGCTGGGACGAATTTGTTACGTTCTTCAAAGAGGGTCGCGGCGGATTTGCGCTGGCGCACTGGGACGGCACGGAGGAAACTGAACAGAAAATTAATGATGAATTATCTGTGACCATCCGCTGTATTCCGTTTGATTACGAACAGAGCGGCTCTGGAAAATGCGTTGTCAGCGGACGGCCAAGTAAGGGTCGCGTTGTTTTCGCAAAAAGTTATTAACCTTCATCGGAGGAAATTCCATGGCAAAAGGTAGATTCAAGATTCAGGGAACGAAGGATTTTCTGGTTGCGGCGGTCTTTTGCGGATTTCTTTGTGCCTGGTCGATTCGTGATGCCTGGTTCCCGACCGAAAAGGTTCTGAAAAAACATCCGCCCGAAATCGCGGTGGCCTTTAAAATGTCCGGCGTGATCAAAAACATTCCGGTTAAGGCAGGTGATGATATCCAAGGCAAGACCATGCTGGCCAGTCTCTACGATGACGGCTACCGCGCTAAAGTGGCCGAAGCCGAGGCTGCTTTTGAGGCCGCGAAGACCGCCAAGGATCCGGCAGTCGAGGAAAAGCGGGAAGCACTGATGAAGGCTCGTGCTGATCTGGAGACCTGTACAGTTAGCAACACGGATGTGACATGGATGACGACACACGGCGAAGATGTGCTGCGCGGTACCGTTACACGAGTTCTGGTGCAGCCTGCTACGCAGATTGAGGCTGGTGTGCCGGTGCTTATGATTAAGCCCACCGACAGCTTCTACGGGTTCAATAAGACGCTGGCGGCACTGACCTTTATCGGAATGATCATTGCGCTGATTTTTCACCGGATTGCATCGCGTTGATAAAAAACGGTTTGGAATAGAGCTTGACCGTACAACCAGCCGCACTAAGATTGCCAGCCTGTTCAAAGCTGTAACCTGTTTACAGCCAAGACCATTCGAGAGGTATTGGGGGACGATATGACAAAGAGAGATTTAGTGGTTCGTATTGCTGATGAGACCGGCCTCATACAGCAGGATGTCGCAGCCATTCTCCAGAAGTCGCTGGACTATATTGTCGAAGCGCTGCAAAAGGGCGAAACCGTTGAGTTCCGTAACTTCGGCGTGTTTGAAATCAATATCCGTAAAGCCCGCATTGGCCGCAATCCCAATAAACCGGAAGACGTCGTGACCATTCCTGAACGTCGTGTCGTCAAGTTCAAGCCCGGCAAGATCATGAAACAGAAGATCACCGGCATCTAGACCATGGCCTCCACATCGCACCAACCCGTCCAGGGCATGTCCGATATTGCTCCTCCGGATGTCGCACTCTGGCAGATGATCGAACAGCGGGCGCGCGAAGTTTTCGCGCGTTATCGTTTTTCGGAGGTTCGCACGCCCGTCCTGGAGAAGCTCGAACTCTTCACCCATTCACTCGGCGACACCACCGATGTGGTGACCAAAGAGATGTACACGCTGGAAGACCGCGGAGGTCGCAAACTGGCCCTGCGCCCCGAAGGAACTGCCGGAGCCATCCGCTATGTCGCTTCCGGCGGTGAGGAAACCGCCAATGCGCGGATTTTTTACATGGGCCCCATGTTCCGCTGTGAGCGCCCGCAGGCCGGCCGCAAACGTCAGTTTCACCAGATCGGTCTTGAAGCCGTCGGCGCGCCCAATCCGCTGGCCGATGCCGAAGTGATCGCCCTGCAGGTTCATCTGCTCGCCGCATGGGGACTGAAGGGCGCTAAAATCCGCCTCAACACCATTGGACTGCCGGAAGACCGCGCCGCCGTGCTTGCAGGCTTGCGCAAGGCGATCCTTCCGCGTCTGCATGAACTGCCGGAAGAGGCTCAGCAACGGTTTGAAACCAATGTTCTGCGTCTGCTCGATTCGAAAGATCCGGTGGTGAAGAAAATTATCGCGGAGGTTCCTTCGGTTATTGAATTTATGAGCGCCAGTTCACGCGCCTATCTCGACACCGTCATCGCGACGCTCAAAAAACTCGAGATTGACGTCGAAATCGATGCCACTCTTGTGCGCGGTCTCGACTATTACGTTCATACGGTTTGGGAAGTTGTACACGGCGGCCTCGGCGCGCAGAACGCGCTCTCGGGCGGCGGCCGTTATCGGATACAGCTCGATGGAAAAGCCGTGGACGGCGTCGGCTTTGCCATGGGAGTCGAGCGGGTTATCGCCGCGCTCGAAGCCACCGGTGTCACCGCCTCGCAGTTCGCGCCGCCGCCGCCGGTTTTCATCGTTTCGCTCGGCGAAGTGGCGCTGAACGAAAACCTGCTTCTGCTTCAAATGCTGCGTCAGCGCGGCATCGCCTGTGAAATGGAACTTTCTGCCCGTAAGGTGCAGGCGCAGATGCGCCGCGCCGATAAAGTCGGAGCGCAGGTTGTTGTTATTCGCGGCGACACCGAACTTGAAAAAGGAACCTTTGTTGTGAAAAACATGGCTGACGGCTCGCAACGCGAAGTCGAACTGCCTGAACTGATAAAACTTCTGTAAGGGTGGGATTGCATCCCGCCTCTGCACAAAAAATGGAATGAACTATGCATAAATTTCGTACACACACCTGCGGAGAGCTCCGTAAAGAAAATGTCGGACAGACCGTACGTCTCTCTGGCTGGGTCAACACCATCCGCGACCACGGCGGCGTGCTGTTTATAGACCTGCGCGACCACTACGGCATCACCCAGATTGTGATCAGCCCGGACAAGGCGTTCTACAAAAACATCGAACATTGGCGCGTCGAAACCGTCCTTTGCTTTACCGGTGATGTTGTTGCCCGCGACGCCTCCGCCGTTAACCCGAAGCTGATCACCGGCGGAATCGAACTGGTTGCCGAAACGATGGAAGTGCTCGGCGAATCTGAAGTGATTCCGTTTCAGGTCAACAAGGAAGAGGAATGCTCTGAAGCGTTGCGCCTCAAATACCGCTTTCTCGACCTGCGCCGCAAGAGCCTGCACGACAATATCGTTTTGCGTTCCAAAGTTATTTCCCGCATCCGTCAGCTGATGACCGAACAGGGCTTTTTAGAATATCAGACGCCGATTCTCACCAGCTCGTCGCCCGAAGGCGCTCGCGACTATCTGGTGCCGAGCCGCATTCACCCCGGCAAATTCTACGCTCTGCCGCAGGCCCCGCAGCAGTTCAAGCAACTGCTGATGGTTTCCGGCTTCGACCGCTATTTCCAGATTGCACCATGCTTCCGCGATGAAGACGCCCGCGCCGACCGCTCGCCCGGTGAGTTTTACCAGCTCGATATGGAACTGAGCTTCGCCACGCAGGACGATGTTTTTGCCGTGAACGAAAAACTGATGTCCACCATCTTCAAAGAGTTCAGCACCAAGAAAGTGGATGGCACGCCGTTTATCCGGATTCCCTACCGCGAAGCGATGGAAAAATACGGTTCCGATAAACCGGATCTGCGCAACCCGCTCATTATGCAGGATGCCAGCGACATCTTCCGCACCTGCGGCTTTAAAGCGTTCGCCGGTGTGGTTGAAAAGGGTGGTGTGGTTAAAACCATCGCGGTCAAAGGCTGCGCCGGACAGCCGCGCAAGTTCTTCGACGATATGGTCGCCTTTGCGCAGTCGGTTGGCGCCAAAGGTCTCGGTTACATCAGCTGGGTCGATGGCGAGGCCAAAGGACCGATCGCCAAGTTTCTCAGTGCGGATGAACTCATGAAACTCAAATCTCTTGGCGGCGCCGGAGACGGCGACACGATGTTTTTCATCGCGGACACGCTTAAGGGTGCCCAGAGCATCGGCGGCGCGGTGCGCACCGAACTCGGTCTGCGTCTGGATCTGCTCGAAAAAGATGTTTTCCGCTTCTGCTGGATTGTCGATTTTCCGATGTTCGAACTGGACGACGAAGGCAAGGTGGCCTTCAGTCATAACCCGTTCTCGATGCCGCAGGGTGGCATGGATGCGTTGCTCACCAAAGACCCTCTCGACATTCTGGCGTACCAGTACGACATTGTCTGCAACGGCACGGAGCTTTCCTCCGGCGCGGTGAGGAATCACAGTCCTGAAACGATGATCAAGGCGTTTGAAATCGCCGGTTACGGCAAAGAAGTGGTCGAGTCAAAATTCCCGGCGCTTTACCGCGCCTTCAAGTACGGCGCGCCGCCGCACGCCGGTATCGCCCCCGGCGTGGACCGCATGGTGATGCTGCTGGCCGACGAGCCGAATATTCGTGAAGTGATTGCCTTTCCGATGAATCAAAAGGCCGAAGACCTCCTGATGGGCGCGCCCGGCGAAGTGGAACTTAAACAGCTTCGCGAACTGCACATCAAACTCAACCTGCCGAAGAAGCAGGAAAAAGATGCAGAATGAGTAACGTAAAACGTTCCATCATCATTCCGTTTTATAACGAAGAAGCCTGTGCGCGATCCGTTCTGGATGAGGTGCGGGCCTGCCAGCCTGACGCGGAAATCATCGCGGTGGATGATGGAAGCCGCGACGGAACGTGGGCGGTTATCTGCGGCACGGCCTCTGTAAAAGGTTTACGGCTGACCCAAAACCGCGGTCAGAGCGCCGCGATGTATGCCGGTATGCGCGCCGCTTCCGGCGACGTGATTGTACTGATGGACGGCGACGGGCAGAACGATCCGGCTGATATCGAGAAACTGGTTGATCTGTTGCAGCAGGGAAGCTGGGATGTTGTCTGCGGTCAGCGGGTCAAACGGCGCGACACCTGGAGCCGTCGCATTGCCTCCAAGTCGGCCAATGCGATCCGTAGAAGTATTCTGAATGACGGCATCAGCGACACCGGCTGTTCGCTCAAAGCGTTCCGCCGCGAACATGTTGAACTGCTGGTTCCTTTTAACGGACTGCACCGTTATCTTCCGGCGATTTTCAAGCACGCGAACCTGCGCATTACCGAGATACCGGTTAATCATCGGGCACGGACTCTAGGCGTATCGAAATATACGAACTGGAACCGGGCACTGCGCGGTATTTATGATCTGTTTGGTGTCCGATGGCTTCTGAACCGTAAAGTTGTTTACCCGAAGATGGAGCAGCACAATGAATCATGAACTGTTTATGATCGGGCATTGGATTGTCACGCCGTGGAAACTGATCGGCTATGTCGGTGTGTTTCTTTTCGGCGGACGCTGGTTTGTGCAACTCATTGCTTCAGGCTTGGAAAAGAAACCAACTTTTCCACGGATATTCTGGTATATGAGCCTCACAGGAAGTGTTTGCCTGCTGGCGTATTTCACCTTCGGTAAAAACGATTCCGTCGGCATTTTATCCAATCTGTTTCCGGCGTGTGTTGCCGCGTATAATCTGTTTCTGGATATCACCCACCGGCGCCGTAAGACCGCTTAGGGGATCTGGTTTCCCATTTGCCAAAGAATCACGCTTTTTCCCCGGTACTCATGGGAGAAACGGATTTTTGAGTTTTCCGGCAGTGTGGTTTTGCCCTCGTGCTGATAGCTGATGAACAGGGTTCCTGGATGGCTTGCGGCAAAATCAAGAATGGCGTCTGATCCGCTATCCAGCGCAGTAATCGGTTTGTTTAGTCGCCCAAGAAATTGGTACTGACCGTGGTACTTTCCGATATTCGCGACTGGGAGCCCTTCATCCATTTTGCCTTTTATAAAAACAGCCGTTTCTTTCATGTCATAATCATCCATGAAGCTTTTCTTGGCTTCAACGAGCGCACACAACAGCACCAGTGTCATACCTATGGCTACTCGTTTGAACGCGTGGCTGGTCGAGCGGAAAGGCCGCAGCAGAAAAAGTCCGGCGACCAGAAGTCCGGTCGCGGCGAACAAGGTGTCGCCGTGTTCCAGACGTCCCACATCGCCGCCCAGATCGAAAAACGGAACCGCCAATGCGACAAGACCGAGCAGCAGGAATAGGCCCCCGAGAATTTTTACAGAAGTTTTGCCGGCGAGGCCTTCGGCACGGGCGATATTCCGGCCGATCAGAAGCACACCGGCCGGAATAAACGGAATCAGATAGTGAACCTGTTTGCCGCTGATCATGGAAAAAATAAGCAGGGGGAGCCCCATCCATGCCATGCAGAAGCGGGTTCCGGTGTCTGGCATTTTTAACTGAAGTTTTGCAAAGGAGGGCCGGAAGAGAATCCATGGGAAAAAGAAAAGCGGCACGATGGGCAGATACCACCAGAACGGCCGGCGGTGCGCAAACGACGAGGTGACCCGGTCTACCGTCTGTCCTACCAGAATAGCGCGGCGGTACGTTTCGCCCCCTTGAGACGCAGCGGGAAGTGCCCATAGCAAGGCCACAGCGAATCCGAGTGCCGCAACGCCCAGGATGCTCAAATACCATTTTGGGTAGCGCCGGATGTCCCTCCAGTAGACCCATAGCAAGGTTCCGACATATAATCCCAGCAGGGGTCCGACAAATAATCCCAGCGCAACAACGCCTAGAACGAGCCAATACCATTTTGGAAAACCCAGCTTATCGCGTCGGAGATCCCACCAGACCCGGAAGAGGGGAATGGAGAGAAGATAAACGAATACAGCCGGACCTTTTGTCAGCAGTCCGCCGGCAACACCGGCTGTTAACATCCACCAGCCGCCCCGTTGTCCTTCGGCGGCGCGTAGCGTTCCCAGCAGTCCGAGAAGAATCCAGAAGGTGAGAACCATGTCGAACATGATGGCGACGGACCAGGCATCCCAGATTGCGGTGGAAGCCAGAATCAGCGCGGCACAAACAGCCGTTTTTCGTTCCTGCGGCCAAAGCCGCAAACTGATCCGGTAGACAAGGATCAGACTCAGAAGACTGAAAATTCCGGGAATCAGCCGTGGCGTGAAATCATTTACACCGAAAAGCGCCCAGCCGGCATGCATTAGCCAGAACAGCAGCGGCGGTTTATGAGAATAGGGTTCGCCGTTCAGGTAGGGCACCAGAAAGGAATGTTTGTTCCACATTTCCCATGCGGCGGAAACATAGCGCGTCTCGTCAATCGGTGTGATGGGCAAGGCGATGGTTGCGCACAGGCTCATCAACAAAACGAGCAGCAGCGGCAATTTCAGGTCGGCGAACATCTGTTTCATAAGCCGCAATGTAGCGTTCCGGCGGTTATTCTTCAACCGCTTCCTGCCGGTTGTTCAGAATTATTTTGCGCTCAATGCACTTTGGCGGCAGGACGGTGTTTGAAGGCGAAGAGGCAGATCGCAATCAGGACAATGAGCACGGCAGAGGCGGAGAAGCGTCCGAGCGCGAGGCCGCCATGATCGAGCGGCTTGTCGAGGAAGTCGCCGACGACCGCGCCGAGCGGCCGCGTCAGAACAAACGCCGTCCAGAACAGGGCGGTGCGGTTGATCCGTTTTACAAAATAGAGTCCCGCGACGATGGCCAGCATTCCGCAGAATATCAGTGCGCTGTTGGCATACCCGAAACCTTCTGAATCAGCCGTCCAGTCGCCAAGCGCCGTTCCCAGCGTTTGCGAAAACATGATGGTCATCCAGTAAAACATTTCGGCCTTGGGCGAGCTGACGGAAGTGACGGATATGGAACCCATGGTGCGGTGCCACAGGAGTAGGGAAGCGGCCAGTAACGCGAGCAGGATGGCGGTTCCGCCGGCATAGCCGATGCCGAGTGAGCGGTCGGCAAAGTCCGCCAGTGTTGTGCCGACTGTGGTGGTTGCAATGATGGTGACCCAGTAGATGATCGGATGAAACTTCGAGGCTTTGATCTGAAAGAAGACAGCAAGTAGAAACAGGGCGGCAAAGATGCCGGTGCTAACGAGGTAGCCGAGATTCAGCGACATGGATAATGCGTCGCCGTCGGTTTCGCCGAGCGTGGTGGCCAGAATTTTAATAATCCAGAAGAGCCAGATCACTTCCGGAACCTTGCTGAAAACTTTTTGATCTTCCACGTTTACTCCTTATTCGTTCAGGCGGGATAACAGTTTGATTGATCGAATCCGGAGGTGTTTTTTACCGGGTACTCCAGAACCATGCGAAAAGTTTCAGGTGAGGGCAGGCAGGCATGAACATGAATTCCCAGCCGGGTGGCGATTGTTTTGACCAGCGATAAGCCGAGCCCGCTGTGTTTTGAAGCCGTGCGCGAAGAGTCGTGACGCCACAGTGGTTCAAACAGATGTTCCAGATCGGCCGTGCATAGCGCCGTGTTGGGGTTTTCGATAGAAAATTGCCATGAACCTTCTTGATGCGAGGATAATGTGCAACGGATCGTTGCTTCGGACGGACTGTACTCTATGGCGTTTTCCAATAGATTGCTCAGAACCATCTTGAGTAAGACGGAATGGCTTTTCACGATGACTTCGGCGGGGATGGTTTCCGCTAGAACTATTTTCCGCTCGTTAGCTTTCGCGGCATACAGATCTCGGATTTCTTTCCAAAGGGTGGATAGATTCACAGGGTTTAAATCGGTTTCAACGGCGTTTTGCTGGCGGGCCAACTCCAATAATTTACACGTTATGTCTTGCAGGCTGGTGACCGAATCCAGAGTTTGCTGTGCCAGATTTTGCGTGGCTTCCAGATCATCCGGCCATTTCAACGCCACCTCGGAAGCTATGCGCAACTCAGAAAGAGGGGTGTTGATTTCATGCGCGATGTCGGCGGTGAGACGTCTCTCGCGTTGAAATGCCTCGTTTAGGCGTGCAATCAGAAAGTTCAACTCTACGGCGATAGGAATGAGTTCAACGGGTAAATGGTCTGTGGTAATTTGCGTTGCAGTCAACGAGTTGGCTTCCAGTGCTTCCACCTCCTGAGTCAGCCGGTTGATCGGGGCCAGTCCTTTGCGTAACGCCCGGCTGACCATCCATCCGGTCAGTGTCAGCAGAAGGATTCCGGTTGTCAGGATTCCGAAGCGCACTTCCGCCAAAAGGTGATCCAGATCCGTCCGCTCACGGGCAAAAACGAGTCCCATCGCAAACGGATGTTCTGCGGCCTCTTTTGCCGCCGGATTACGCAGTTCGCTGGACGGAAAAAATCCGACTCCGGCGGCGCGTCCGCGGCGTCCGTTGGGCAGCCGGATATTTTGGAAAGCGGGCCGAGCCTCCGTTCCAAATTTAGGGCGGAGCGAGGCGTCTCCCAGTGAACGCGATTTGGACAGAACAGTACCGTCGCGCAACCAGAGCTGATAATACTCCCCCATGTCGGGACGGTCGAATTCCGGCAGGGAGTGTTCAGTAAATTCCAGATTGATTCCGGCGCGATCAACCTCCGGAAACAGAGTCAGGAGCCGGGTTTTTGTCAGCAAGGTTTGGTCAAATTGCTTGAGAAGCGCCCGCTCAACCAGAATATACAACGCACTGAATCCGGACAGCATCAGGATTCCGGTGCTTACGATCAGCGCGACCGTCAATTGCGAACGAATTGATTTTTTCACACCCGAACCTCCAGAACATAGCCGAGACCTTTGCGGGTTCGGATAAAAACGGTTTGGCCGGGAGCCGTCAGCTTTTTTCGTAGAGTACAGATCGCGGAATCGATCACATTGCTGAAAACCTCGGTGTTCTCATCGTATAAATGCGCCTCGATTTCTGTACGGGTAACGAGGTTGTCGGCACGGGCGATTAGATATTCCAGCAAAGCGTATTCACGCGGCTGCAGATCCATTTGCTGCCCGCTGCACTCAACCGTGCGGCCGGACGTGTCGATTGACAGATTGCCGACATGCAGATTCGGATTCCGCATCCCGCGTTTCCGGCGGAGCAGGGCTTCCACCCGTGCGAGGAGTTCCTCCAGCGCAAAGGGTTTTGTGAGATAATCATCTGCGCCGGTTTTTAACCCCTTTACCCGGTCATCAATTGCATCCAGCGCGGTCAGGATCAGCACCGGCGTTTCTTGTCCATGATCCCGCAAGCGATGCAGAAGATCCAGCCCGTTGAGTTTCGGAAGCATCAGGTCAAGGATGATCAGATCGTACGGATTGGATTCTGCCAGCCAAAGAGCGGATTCGCCGTCCTCAGCGACATCGACCGCATAGCCTGTTTTGCGTAGCGTAATTTGCAACGAGCGCAACAGGGGGCGCGAATCTTCTGCAATCAGAATTCTCATCAGGTCATCCGGTTTTTGTTTCAGAAGGGTAGTCCGTTGTCACGGCAAGATCAATGGTTCAAAACGAACAGATCGCCGGGGCGGTTGCCGCCCGGTGATCTGCGGGTTCAACACATGCCTGAGGGGTAACTAGTCTTTATGGTTATCCTCGTCTTCGCCTTTTGTAACACCCAGCACGATGCCTTCTGCACTGACGGAAACAATTTGCTCAACACCGTTATCCTTCACTTCGACTTCATAGACGGTGCGTCCACTTTTCGTTTTGCAATCGGCTTCTTTTATTTTTCCGTTTGGAAACGTTTTGGCCGCTGCGGCCCGAACGGACTCCGGCAGATCGGCCGGCTTGATTTCTTTTCCGTCGTCATCATCCTTTTTCAAACGCTTTTCGCGTTCAACCATAAGCAACGTTCCGTCGGCCTTTGTTTCCATGGAATAAAGGAACTCTCCGGATACCACTTTGATTTCGTAGCTGACCCGCTTGTCTTTTTCCTCTTTTTCGGCCCGTTTCATTTCGCCCTGCGGGAACACACGCTGAACGGCTTGGACGACGGCCGGAGGAAGATCTTTCACCGCGATTTTTACCTCATCATCCCCAAACAGTCCGAACCATCCGGCGCTTGCCACTGACGCGAACAAGCCCCACACGAGTGTCGAAGAAAAAATCATCATTTTTGCATTCATCGTTCATTCCTTTTTGTTGCGAGTTTATACCAGTTTCGTGTCCTTATGGATAACGCAGGATACCGTGTCGTGATAGGTTCTATCCATAAGCGCTCATCTTTTTGCTGAGTGCACCCTATCAAAGACAAGATTACGAATAGATTACCCTGCCGGCTATTTTTAAGGGCAGAATGGATCTGCCGCGTGGCGCCGATCAGTTCGCCTCAAGAGCTTCCTGCCGCTGACGCAGAATTGTTTTGGATGTCCCGCAGAGATGCGGATCGCGGTACGGAATGCCCCGACGCTCATCAAAGCTTCCAATGATTGGAAAATTCAAATCTTGCGGGCGTTTGGCGGCGATGGTGCCGTTGCCCATCTGATGTCCCGGTTTCGTTTCGCCAATCAAAAATCCGGCCTCCCGCATCGCGCCGCGCACCGGCAGCGAAGAGGAATAGGTCAGCAAAACGCCGTCCAGCTTCATCACGCGGTAAAGCTGCTGGAAAAATTCCACTGTCCATAGCTCCGGACAGTGCTGGCTCGAAAACGGATCGTGGAAGACGATATCGAATGACTCGCTTTCCAAACCTTGGATGAGCCAGCGGGCGTCGCCCCACCGGATTGCCAATTGATGATTGCCACTTCGTTGCCCCGTGTTCGCGGAGCCCAGCTCGCCAGAGGCTCGGTTGCCGATTGCCGATTGGTTGGACGTTAAGAGCCCCCGAAGAACTTTTCTCCAGTCAACCGGATCGGTTTCCAAACATTGGAAAAATTCCGAAGCGGCGCGGACGACGCGTTTATCCATTTCCAGCGCGGTGACGTCCAGCCGGTGTTTTGCGCCTGCCGCCGCGCAGAACGCCGCCAGTGAGTTGTTTCCGAGTCCGAAGCAGACATCGAGAAGTTTCAGGTTCGAGGTTTTAAGTTTTAAGCCCAAGCCGGATGGCTCGACGAATTTTTTCTGTGCTTCCAGCCGCGCGCCGCTCTTCGTGTGGTAGTGCTCTTTCCAGTCCTCGCTGAAAAACGTGATCGAACCATCATCGGTGATGACCGGCAAGGTGGAAGAGGCTTCCAGCCTCTGGCCAGCGGCAGGGATGCCGCTTCCACACAAATCGCCCTGCCGGACTTCGCGCATTTCCATTTGTTGGATGACATAATCAAGAAACTGTCCTTTCTCAAGGTGCCAGTGCGGGGCGACCAGATCTTCATCCGGCGTGTCGGTCGAAATGCGCATGACCGGAATATCGGCAGGAATGCGGCGCAGGAAGTCCATCAGCGCTTCGGCATATTCCCAGTGGTTCAACACCGACGGCGGATTTTTCGCCAATTCTGTTCCTTTGATGATATGCAGATTGTGAATCTTGATTCCGGCAATCGGCAAGGTGGCCAGTTCTTCCGCCGTGCGGTTCCAATCCTTGGAAACTTCATTTGGTAGTCCAATGATCACATGCGGCGCAACATGGATGCCGCACTCTGCCAGATCGAGAATGGCTTTTTTGCTGCACGCCCAGTCGTGACCGCGGTTAATCCGCTTGAGTGTTTCGTCATTCGCTGTCTGCACGCCGAGTTCCACCCACACTTCGACTTTTTCCTTCAGCGCTTCCAGAAAACGGAGCGCTGCTTCCGGCAGACAGTCGGGGCGCGTTCCGATGCTGATGGCCTCAAATTTTATGTTTCCCGCACGTTGAGGAAAAACACTGTGCCCCGACGCAGTCGGTTCCAGGCATTGGAAAATCAGTTTCTGCTGGGCCGGATCGGTCAGGTCAGCGGTGAAAGCCTGAATGTAGAGCATCAGCTTCTGCGCCTTGTAGCGCCGTTTCGAAAATTTGATCGCCGCTTCAATCTGCTCGACCAGACTTTCCTGTCGCTGTGTCTGCTGAGCCCGCGAACCGTTTTCGGAACAGAATGAACAGCGGCCGTGCGGACAACTACTGGCAATTTCGACCGGAACCCGGAACAGCGCGTCGCCGTACCGCTCAATCATCCATTGTTTGTATTGTGTAAAAGGTGAGATCATTTTTACAGAAGGTAACAAAGGTTAACGGAGGATGTTCATAAAGCGTGCATCCACACTCCTTTGTTTTCCTTCGTTTCCTTCTGTTAGGATTCTTCCATTTTGATTTGCGGGACGAGGACGGCGATCTGTCCGGGGTTCACAACGCCCGGCTCAATATTCATGGCGTTGGAGGTGCCGCAGGCGAGGCCGAAGACAAATGCCTCAACCAGTGAATGACCTTTGGCCAGCGCGTAGGCGGTTCCGGCGCTGACAGCGTCGCCGCTTCCGATCGGATTAAGCGCTTTAATCTGCGGAACGGTGAAGGTGTACGACGCGCCGGGAATAAACAGCATGGCCGGCGCTTTGCCCTGTGTAATGCCGACAGCGCCCGCACCCTGCGACATCAGTTCTTCCGCCAGCTCTTTGATTTCGCCGGGTGAGGTCACCCGGCCTACAGTGCCGGTTTTTGTAGGCCGGGTGACCGCACCCGGCGTCTTAATGGTTAACGCCAATTCTTCCGCATTAATCTTCACCACGGCGGGACGGTGTTTCAGCGCGGCGAGCAGCGGCGCTCCATACGTATCGAGCAGAACCTTTTTACCGTCGGTCAGCGAAAGCAGTTCGGCGTAAATATTCTGCGGCGCATGCGGTGGCAGATTGCCGGAAAAAACAATGCGGTCAAAATCGCCTTGGAGTCCGGCGAAGGTTTTGACGAACGCTTTCCATTCGCTGGCGGAGAGCGGCGCGGTGTTTTCGACCAGCTCGGTGCAGCCGTCGTAGTCACCGGAAAGCAGCGTCTGACAGATGCGGGTTTCGGCCTTGGTTTCGACCCAGCGGCAGGGAAGCTGTTCCTTTTCGAGCAGATCGCGGACAATATCGCCGTTGCTGCCACCGGCGAAACTCAGCATCAGCGGGGAGCCGCCGAGAATTTTGAGCACCTGGGCAGTATTGGTCGCCTTGCCGCTGGCGGCGATGGAAACCTTGCGGGCGCGGTTCACCTCGCCGGGCCGGAACGAGTCGTACTCGATCGTGCGCTGGAGCGCCGGAAAAAATCCACAGCAGAGTATTTTCATAGGAGAGAGTTAACCACGAATGCACACGAATCGACACGAATAATTTTAACCATGGATGAACACGGGTTTACACGGATAGTTTACATCCTGCGGGAGTCGTACGCCCAATGGAGGAGGGCCTGGCGCTGTCTAGGGCGGCAGGAAAGGTCTCCAGGGGTGCAGTTTTTGTCGATCTGCGTAATGTGGCGGCGCATCGCTTTCCAGCGTTTAATCTGCCGTTCGTCGTCAGGATGCCTGCGTCCGGCGTAGTAGCGGCAGTACCACTGAAACCAGCCGCGCGGGTCGTCGTCATCAATCCATCCCTTTTCACGCCAGTATGAAAGCGGCTTGGATGCGTTGATTTTAAAATAGTTGAGTTTCGGGTCGCGCTTTTCGGGCGACAGCTTCGCCTTGGCGAACCACGACTTGGGAAATTCGGCGCGGCAGTCGGTCATGTACTTTCCGCCGAAGACCCCGAGTTCCAGCATTTGTTTGGGTGTCAGCTCCGGTTCAAACTCCGGATCAAAATTTTTCCCCGCCGGTTCCGTTAAGAAATAACGGTAATCCGTCTGCATCTTGTCGTTTACAATGACTTCGCGCGGCTTCATGGGGATAAAATTAACCGCGAATGAACGCGAATGCACGCCAATGGGAATATTTTTTACCTACAACGGCGTATTATTTACAGAAGGGAACGAAGGGCAACAAAGGAAGAAGCTGACAGGGGTGGGAATATCCTTCGTTTTCCTTTGTTTCCTTCTGTGAAGTAAATCACTAGAAAGAACGCGATGAAGCGGGAAATGGTTTTTGAAGTGCCTGAAACGGCGGACGGAACAGCGGTGGCTGATTTTCTCGCCGCGCGCTTTCCCTACCATGACCGGGCGGGTTGGTGCGACCGCATCGAGGCCGGGGCTGTGACAATTAACGAGAAACCATGCGTTTCAGAAACCTCGCTGCGAACCGGTGACCGGTTGAGCTATGAACCCGACAGCCGTCCAGAACCGCCGGTTGATTTCAATATCGTCATCATATCGGACGACGACGATCTTCTGCTGATTAATAAGAGCGGCAATCTGCCGTGCCATCCGGGCGGACGTTATTTCAACCATACACTCTGGGCGTGGCTGAAAAAGGAACAGGGGCTGGAATACTTCACGTTCGTCAACCGCATCGACCGCGAAACCTCCGGACTGGTTGTCATTGCGAAGAATTTCGCGACATCCGAAAACTGCCGCAAACAGTTTTCCGGACGCAAGGTCGTGAAGTGTTACCAAGCGCTGGTCGAGGCGACGGACTTTCCGGCGGAACTCGAAACTGTCGGATGGCTGGTTGCCGACACCGATTCCGCCATCCGCAAAAAGCGAAAGTTCATCCCAGATGGCGCGTCCGATACGCCGTCGTCTGCCGATGCCGAATGGGCGGAAACAAAGTTCCGGCTGATTAAACAGTGTAACGGCATCGCGCTGATCGAAGCGGAGCCGCATACCGGACGGCTTCATCAAATCCGCGCCACGCTGCTGGCGCTGGGATACCCGATTGTCGGTGATAAACTGTACGGCGTGGATGAAACTCTTTTCCTGCGCTTTTGCAAAGACACTCTCACAGACACCGATCGCGCACGGTTACGTATGGAACGTCAGGCTTTGCACGCATCCGGACTCAGCTTTCGCCATCCGAAGTTTGGAAAACCAGTCGCGATCGATCTCGATCTGCCTGACGACATGCAGCAATTGCTGATGACGTTGCTTTAGCGTGAATTGATGTTTTGCGCAAAGGGGACACCGTTGACTATTCTCAAAATGAATTTTATGGTTCGGGTGTAATCCGGTTTGATAACTGCATATCGTTTATCAGTCTGATGTCCGTTTAAAAATGGATTAAATTTTATGACACTACTTGGCTCATTGGTTCTCATCATGGCTTTCCTGTTTGGGGTCATCAAAATTTTTGAACTGATGCGAGGGTCGAGGAAGGAAAAACGATCCGGAAACGGGAGCCATTCGGTTGCTCTGAGAAACTGGGAATTGCCAAAAGAAGAGCCGGAAGAAAATCTATACCGGTCGAGGCGGACGATTCTTTCACCCGCCGAACAGACTTTTTTCAAGGCGCTATACAAAGCCGCAGTGCCAGATCACGGAATCTCGTTGAAGGTTCGTGTTGCCGACATTTTGCAATCAGAAGGAACGGGTAGTGAATACATGCGCAACTTTGGCCGGATAAAAGCGAAGCATGTCGATTTTCTTCTCTACGATGCAAAGACCTTCCAAATCACAGCGGCCATAGAGCTGGATGACAGCAGTCATAGGAGACAGGATCGACGGGAACGTGATGATTTTCTAAACGAATCTTTTGCAAAAGCCGGCATCCCGCTTTGCCGGTTTCAGGCAAAATCTTCGTATGATCCGTGTGAGATCGCAGAAAAAATCGGAATGAAACTAAGTCCTGAGTAGATCAAAATCTTCTCAACGCCTTAATCCGCTCCAGTACCGGCGGGTGAGAGTATTCGAGGAAAACTTTGAGCGGGTGGGGCGTGAGGTTGGAGAGGTTGTCCACCGAGAGTTTTTTGAGGGCGCTGATCATTTCGCCGGGCGCTTTGGTGGTTTCGGCGGCGAAGGCGTCGGCTTCGTATTCGTGTTTGCGCGAGAGAATATTGCCGAGCAGTCCGAGAATCATGCTGATCGGCGCGTAGAGAAAGCCGAAGAAGATGAATCCGGCGTAAAGCGGCGTCCCTTCGATGCCGAACGCGGTGTAGAGTCCCTGTTTGGTGATGAAGAGCGACAGGATGAAGAGCATCAGCAGTGACGAAGCCAGCGAGATGACGATCCCTTTTTTGATGTGGCCGAGTTTGCAGTGTCCGATTTCATGCGCCAGCACGCCGACCAGTTCGCCGGTGGTGTGTTTTTCGATCAGCGTGTCGAAGAGGGCGATCCGTTTGGTTTTGCCGAAGCCGGTGAAGTAGGCGTTGGATTTGGTGGAGCGTTTGGAGCCGTCGATTTTGAAGATGCCGCTGAGTTTGTATTTTTGTGCGTCGGCGAACTCTTCGATTTTCATGCGCAGTTCACCCTCTTCGAGCGGGGTGAATTTATTGAAGAGCGGCAGGATGACGACCGGCGCAATGAACATAATGAAAAGCTGGATAACCGCCAGCGCGCCCCACGCCCAGAGCCAGGCGTTCGAGACGGTGTTGAATATCCAGAGGATGAGTGCGAAAATCGGCGCGCCGAGCAGGACGGTGAGGAGCAGTCCTTTGAGGATGTCGACGACGAAGGTTTTCGGGGTGGTTTTGTTGAAGCCGTATTTTTCCTCGATGACGAAGGTGTCGTAGATGCTGAACGGAATCCCGACGAGCTGTCCGAGCAGAATGAGTATTCCGCCGAAAACGAGACCCTTTACGATCATGCTAGCGGAAGCGGTCTGCGCGATGCCGTTGATCCAGCTGAAGCCGCCGAGCAGGATAAAGGCGATGGTGAGCGGGAGCATAATGGCCGCCTGAATCTGCTCAAAACGGGTGGTTTCGCGCAGGTAACGCTGCGATTTGGCGTATTTTTCCGCGTCGTAGATACCCTGAAACTCCGCCGGAATTTCCGTGGAGACGTTCCGGACGTTGAGCGTTTCGACAATCAGGTCGAGGAGCCAGTTGAAAATCAGCAGGGCGAGGATAAAGATCAGATATGCGTTCATGTTGTCCTTTTTTCTAAACTAGAGGGCGAAAACATGGTTTCGCCCTTACAGTATGTCTCTTTCGGCGATTACATAGCCACCCGTACAGTATATCTCTTCCGGACGATTACATAGCCGCCCTTACAGTGTATCTCCCTCGGGCGATTACATAGGCGCCCTTACATGTCTATGGCGGCTACACGCCGCCCTTATTACACCATCCACGGTTCATACATATATTCCTCAGACGGTTCGTGTACAGCATTTGTTCCAAGGTACAGTTTGTCCAGTTCCCATTTTGACGGATTGTTGCGGATGTATTTCCGGATGCGGTTCAATTCGTCATCGTCCCGCACAATGTGTTCCCAGTAATTGCGCTGCCACAATTTTCCGGGAAACGGTTTCCAGCCAAGTTGTTCAACCCCGCGGATGTAGGCCGTGGTCGTCATCCGTTTGAACCACGATACATATTGCCCCAATCCCCGGCGACGATTCTGTAGGGGCGAAACCATGTTTTCGCCCCTTTCTGCGACAGGCAGACCGGATATGGATAAAATCCCATGGAAATGATTGGGCATTAGTACGCATTCGTCGCAATGAACATCCGGGTATTTTTCAGGCAGTTTTGTCCACCACGATAACACCATTTCACCGGCATCGTTCAGCGTCATGGTTTCACCGGCGATCTCGCCGAAAAACGGAATCCGGTGTTCGGTACACAGGGTCAGAAAATAACAGCCGGCAGACGAGTAGTCGTATTTTTGAAGCCGGATTGATCGGCGATGGTGTTTGTCGGGGTCGTACGGCACAAGCATTCCCTTTTTTATTGATGCGGACGGAGCAGAAAATATACCCTGCGTCGCTATGAGTAAAACACTGTTTGACAAGATTTGGGATGCACACGTCGTCAAGGATCTGGGTAACGGCGAGGTGCTACTGTATATCGACCGCCATCTGGTGCACGAAGTGACCAGTCCGCAGGCTTTTGAAGGTCTCCGTCTGGCCGGCCGCAAGGTGCGCTGTCCGGAGCGGACTTTTGCCACAATGGACCACAATGTTCCGACGGACGAAAACCGGATGAACATTACCGATCCGATCGCCAAGGCGCAGATTGATGCGCTGACGGAAAACGCGGCGGAAACCGGCGTAACTCTTTTTCCGCTGGGCGACGATCGCCAGGGCGTCATCCATATCATCGGACCTGAGCAGGGTATCGTTCTGCCGGGCATGACGGTGGTTTGCGGCGACTCGCATACGGCGACACACGGCGCGTTCGGTTCGATCGCGTTTGGTATCGGCACCTCCGAAGTGGAGCACGTGTTGGCGACGCAGACGTTGCGCCAGACGAAGCCGAAAAACTATAAAGTGGAATTTACCGGCAAACTGCAAAAGGGCGTGACTGCCAAAGACATGGTGCTGAAACTGATCGGTATTATCGGCACGGCGGGCGGCACCGGCTGCGCGTTCGAGTTCTGCGGCGAAGCGATCCGCAGCCTTTCAATGGAAGGGCGCTTGACGATCTGCAACATGGCGATTGAAGGCGGCGCTCGTGCCGGTCTCGTTGCGCCGGATGAAGTGACGTTTAAATACATTCGCGACGGAAATCGTCATTATGCGCCAAAAGGTGATGCGCTGACGAAAGCCGTTGCTGAATGGAAGAAACTTTATACCGATGAAGGGGCGAAGTTTGATCATGTGCTGACGATTGACGTGAGCGATCTGGCTCCACAGGTGACCTGGGGAACCAGCCCCGGCATGGTGACGGACATTACCGGAAAAGTTCCGGCACTGGACGCCGTTCCGGAATACAGTCCGGCGGATGTGCGCGCGGCGCTGGATTACATGGGTCTTGAGTCCGGCATGAAGATGATCGACATCAAGATCAACACCGTTTTTATCGGCAGCTGCACCAACGGACGCATCGAAGATTTGCGCGAAGCCGCCGCGGTTATCAAAGGCAAAAAAGTCGCCAAAGGTGTGCGCGTGCTGGTGGTGCCCGGTTCCGAAGCGGTGCGCTATGCCGCCGAAAAAGAACGGCTGGACCGCATCTTTGTCGAAGCCGGCGCCGAGTGGCGTTATGCCGGTTGCAGTATGTGTCTGGCGATGAACCCCGACAAGCTGAAGGACAAGGAGCGTTGCGCTTCAACCTCCAACCGCAACTTTGAAGGTCGGCAAGGCAAGGGCGGACGGACGCATCTCGTCAGCCCGGCGATGGCCGCCGCCGCCGCTGTGGCAGGTCACTTTGTAGATATCCGGGAGTTTTAATCATGGAAAAATTTAAAACATTTACAGGGGTGGTCGCCGGTGTGGATCGCGCAAACATTGATACCGACGCGATTATTCCGAAGGAATACCTCAAGTCGATTAAGCGGACAGGGTTCGGCGCCGCGCTTTTTTCCGACTGGCGTTACAAAAACGACGGCTCGGATAATTCGAGCTTTGTGCTGAATAAACCGGAAACCGCCGGCGCGCAGGTTCTGGTAGCGCGTAACAATTTCGGCTGCGGATCAAGTCGCGAACACGCCGTCTGGGCGGTTCAACAGTACGGCTTTAAGGTGGTTATCGCTCCGCGACAGGACGACGTTCCGGCCTTTGCCGATATTTTCCGCGGCAACTGCGGAAAGAACGGATTGCTGACGATTGAGATGACCGCCACGCAGGTGAATGAGATTTTCCAAGCATTGGAAAAAGAGCCGGGCGTTAAAGCCACGGTGAATCTGGATGCGCAGACCGTCATGATTCACGTAAAGGGCGGTGACAAGGTTTATCCATTCAGCGCCGATCCGGTGCTTCGGAACAAGCTGTTGAATGGTCTGGACGATATCGCCCAGACGCTCCAGTATGCGGCCGACATTGCGGCGTATGAAGCGCGGCACTAAAACCGGGAGCGGCTTATGCAAAACCAGCGCGTGTTGATTCCATTGATCGGCGTCATTGCCTTGGTGATGGTCGGGTTTGTCCTGAAAACGGCGCAGGCCGTTATTCTGCCGCTGGTCATTGCCTGGTTTCTTTCCTACCTCTTCGCGCCGCCGGTCAACTTTCTGGCGCGGCACCGCGTTCCGACGGGCCCGGCGGTCGCCGTGGTCATGATTCTGCTGTTCGGGTTTTTCTATCTGACCGGTCTTTTCCTCTATGAGCGCTCGATGGCGTTTGTGGAGGAATATCCGAAATACGCCGATCAGTTCACGCAGATCACCGCAGTTGTCGCGGAACGCTATACCATGCCGTCGTGGCTGTCTTTCGGTCAGATTGATTGGAAACAGCAGATCGGACAGCACCTGATTGCCTTTTCTGGATCCTTCATCACGTTCACCGGTAATCTGGCGATGGTGCTTATTTTTCTGATTTTCATGCTGCTCGGCAAACCGTATTTCGAAAGCAAAATCCAGCGGGCTTTTCCGGACGCTCAAGGCAAACGCATTGCGACAGTGACTGCTTCTATCGCGGGCCAGATCAGCCGCTATCTTTATGTTAAACTGCTTCTGAGCACGGCTTCCAGCCTGCTGGTCTGGATTGTACTCGTTATCGGCAAGTCGGATTTCCCATTCACCTGGGCGGTGCTGACGTTTCTGCTCAGCTTTATTCCAAACATTGGAACGGTTGTGGCCTCAATCCCGCCGGTATTGCTGGCGTTCGTGCAGTTCTATCCCAACTTCTGGGTGGCGGCGGGTATTGCGATCGCGCTGCTGATCATCCATCAAGTCATCGGCTGCTTTGTTGAACCGAAGGTTCTGGGCGACAAACTCAATCTCAGCCCGATGGCCATTCTGCTCTCGCTGGTTTTCTGGGGCTGGCTGTGGGGTATCACTGGCGCATTGCTGGCCGTGCCGATCGCCGCCGCGGTCAAAATTGTCTGCGAAAATATCGAAATGCTAAAGCCGGTCGCCGTGCTGATGGGCGCGGATACGCACGACTCGAACCCGGTGTGATGGAGGGATATGAAACTGCCGGACATCCTTTCGTTTCCTGAAGTGAAACTGCGCATCCGCGAAGCGCTAGCCGAAGATCTCGGCTCGAAGAAACTCGATGCCACTTCGTTCGCGCTGGTGCCGAAAGGTGAGATAGCCAAGGCACATCTTGTCGCCCGTGAGAAGGGCGTACTGGCGGGCGGTTCGGTGGCCGCTGAAGTTTTTCGGCAAGTGGATTCATCTCTTAAGATCGTTCAGAAGAAGAAGGACGGTTTTGTCATTAAACCCGGCGATGTCGTATTGAGCATTTCCGGTTCCGCTCGAGCCATGCTGATCGCCGAGCGCACCGCGCTCAATTTTGTCCAGCGCATGACCGGTATCGCCACCATGACCCGCCGCTATGTTGAAGAAGCCGATAATCCGGACGTGCTGATTCTCGACACCCGTAAAACCACGCCGACCCTGCGGACGTTTGAAAAATACGCTGTTGTCTGCGGCGGCGGCACCAATCACCGTTACGGTCTGTTCGACCGCGTTCTGATCAAAGACAATCATCTGGCTCACTGGACGCGCAACGGCGGAACGCTTGCCGGTTCGATCACCGAGTCGCGCAAGAAATACCCGAACCTGCTGGTCGAAGTGGAAGTGGACACCGTTGAACAGTTGAAAGAAGTGCTGGTTGCAAAACCGGACTGGGTGTTGCTTGACAACATGCCGCCACCCAAACTGCGTAAATGCGTCAAACTCTGCGCCGGAATTTGCAAAACCGAAGCCTCCGGCGGTGTGAATCTCAAAACCATCCGCGAGATCGCTAAAACCGGTGTGGACGCTGTTTCTGTTGGTGCTCTGACCCATTCCTCGCCGTCGGCCGACCTAGCCCTCGACTTTGTCTAAAATGTCTGCAAAACCCACAACGCTCGTCGTCGATATCGGCAACACCAGCACTTCGCTGGCTGTGGCACGCGGCCTTACGCTTTCTTCAATCCAGCGTACACCGTCGGCAACACCCGCGCTTAAACTTCACGCCGTTCCGAAGCGGGCGGTGATTGCCTCCGTGAAACCCGGCGTTAACAAGAGCTGGGAAAAGTTTCTGAAAGCAAAGGGTGTTGCAGAAATTCTTTGGGTGAATCATACCGTCAATCTGGGCGTACCGGTTTCTTATCCGAAGCCTGAAACCATCGGCGCCGACCGTCTCGCTAACGCCTGCGAAGCCGCGGCGGACTACGGTACGCCTGTTGTCGTTTGCGACTTCGGTACGGCGCTGACGTTCGACATCGTTAAAAAACGGGAAGGGTACGTTGGCGGCATTATCTGTCCCGGACTGCCGCTCATGTTTGACTATCTTGCCGAAAAAACGGCGCTGCTGCCGCATATCAAGCCGGCGAAGACGAAACATATCGTCGGCAGGAGCACAGGAGAGGCGATGACCATCGGCGCACACTTCGGCTATCTCGGTATGGTGAAAGAGATTTTGGCTCAACTTAAAAAAGAGCTGGGACGCAGCACCAAAGTCTGCGCCACCGGAGGATTCGCCAAGTGGGTTTTCGAGGGCTGGGCTCACCCGGTTCCTGTCGACCCGCACCTGACTCTCAAAGGTCTCGCCCGCATCGCAACACTCAACTGATTTTCTCAATTATTTTTCTAAACCGATTGAGAGAATTTCATCATCAGTCGTACCTTCGGAGTGAATATAGGGCATGGTTCTGAACAGGCTGATCCTCTGCAGTTGATGGAGTACATCAGAGATCCGTTGTACCGACTCAACGCATCCTTCGATTTCCTCGAGTTCTCTCGCATCGGTCGTAAATTTTTGCAGGAGAGACAACCGCACTTGTAAAACGGTGGCTGGCTGGCCGATATGGTGACAGGCCGCCCCCAGAGTCTGGATCATAACGCGGTGCCGTTCGGCCTCCAGCAGGGTCTGTTGCTGATTTTCAACAGTTTTCCGTAACATGTGCTCTATACGCAACAGTTCTTCTGATGCCGCGATCTGACGCCGCATTTCCACGAGCACGTTATTAAAGTTTTCCTCGATATACCTGAGGTCGTCCGAATCCATTGTGTCAGTCAACGCAATCTTTTCAGGCAATGTGCCTTCTGCAATTTCCGTAACGTATTTCCGGATCTTCATAATATTGTCCGGATATTTCCGCAGAACCACATACCCCAGACGAGCAACCTGGATTGTTAACGCAAGAATGAGGGCAATGACCGGAAACGTAAGTTGATTCTTGTCATATATCATGCCCATATAAAACAGTGCCAATGACGGAATAACCACTGTCAACACAATCGCGATCTTGGCCTGACTTCTCGCATTGTGCGCTACCATGGAGCGTTTATTGAACCAATGTTTCATTCAGAACCTTCTGCTCTTTATGGAATGTATCCGAGCTCCCGCCGATGAATCTGTGTGTAAAAACAGCTACACACCGAGCATACTTTCATCATATCAGTTTCACAACTGGTCTCCCGGTTTCTAAACTACCGGAAGATTACTACCCACTCTCCGAAATACAGTTTTTTTTTGTGGATTTAATCCCTGCTTTTTATGTAGTGGATTTCCTTGCACACAACCCCGTGTGTCCGAAAACGTTTACAGCGCACAAGCCAATACTAGACTTTCCGCAGCAGGAGCCAGAGGAAGAACGGTCCGCCGAGCAGTGCGGTGATCAGCCCAGCCGGCATTTCAACCGGAGCGAGCAGAGTGCGCGCAAGACCGTCGCAGACCACCAAAAACGCTCCGCCGAAAAGAATGACTGCAGGGAAAAGTTTCCGATGATCGGAGCCGATGAATTGCCGACAGATATGCGGCACCATCAGTCCAACAAACGCGATCGGCCCGCAGAAGGCGACGGCCGCGCCGGTCATCAGTGAAGCGGAGAAGAACAACATTTTTTTTGTGCGGTCGACATTTACGCCGCGCGCGCCGGCCAGCTCTTCGCCGGTCAGAAGCAGATTCATCTCGCGCGTCAGTAAAGAGGCGATGATCAGGCCGATCGTCGTAAAGACCGCCAGATGGATCGGCGTGGTGAACCCCACCACCGAAAAGCCGCCCATCAGCCAGCGGATCATGCGGAAAGTTTCGCCCGGATCGCTGAGATACTGCATCAGCAAAATCAGACTGGAGAAAAATAGATTCACCGCTACGCCAGCCAGCAATAGCGTCGTGGACGAAAATCCGCTTTTGACCCGCGCCAGTCCGTAGACCAGCAGAACCGTAACAAGCGCGCCGAAAAATCCGGCGATGGAAGCTCCGGCAACACCGGCGAAAAGCAGCGGCGCGCCGAAACGCATCCAGATGACGGCGCCGAGCGCCGCGCCGCCGGAAACGCCGAGAGTGTCCGGCGTCGCCAGCGGATTGCGAAAGAGCGCCTGAAAAATCATGCCGCTGGCCGACAGCGCGATACCTGCCAGAAACGCCGTCAGCACGCGCGGAATCCGCAGTTTCATCAGAATCTCTCGACCCATCGGATCGTGCAGCACATCGGTGCTTCCAATCATTGGAAACACAAGGAGCGTTGCCAGAGCCAGCAAAGTCAAAATGGTGAATTTTGTTTTCATTGCTCGGATGCCGGGGTGAGGGTTTCTTTACGGACAAAGGCGGTTTCAAAAAGCTCTTCGAGCGGCGCGGGTTGAATCAATTCCTGCGGTGTGCCGGTGAAGAGAGTCCGACCGTCTTTCAGGGCGATGATACGGTCGCTCCAGTGGGCGGCGCTGTTGAGGTCATGGTTGACGGCCAGAATGGTTGCGCCGCACTCGACGTTGATTTTTTTCAGCAGCGTCATCACTTCCGTCTGGTGCCGCCAGTCGAGAAAGGTGGCCGGCTCGTCGAACAGCATGACCGGTGTTTCCTGCGCCAGCGCGGCGGCGATGTAAACTTTCTGTCGCTCTCCGCCGGAGAGTGTACGAAGCGTCCGGCTTCTGAATTGCGCCGTGCCGGTGATTTGCAGCGCCCGCTCGACGGCATCGTCGTCGCGTTTTTGCGCTGGCGACAGCGCAGACAGGTAAGGGTAGCGGCCCATCATGACAAAGTCATAGACCGTGAGAGGAAACTCGATATCGTGCGTTTGCGGAACATAGCTGACCTGCCGCGCCAGCGCACGGCTGTCATAACTGCGGCATTCGGTTCCGCCGATTTTCGCCGAGCCTTTGTGCGGATACATGCCAAGCAGACAGCGCAGCAGGGTGGTTTTGCCCGCGCCGTTCGGGCCGATGATTGAAACATATTCGCCTTCGGTGACCGAAAACGAAACCCCGCGCAGGATTGGCGTTCCGTTCAGTTCAAGTGCAAGGTTTTCAATCTGGATGGCATTATTCATGGAGGGCTTTGGCGAAATCTTCGAGAAGGAGAACAAAACGGGGACCCGGAATCCAGGCGTAATCGTTGGTCATCACGACGGCGCGATACGGTTTCCAAGCATTGGAAGTGAAGTTTCCGATGTTTGCCGGCCGCTTGCTTGCGCCAGCGAGCGACGCGGGAAGAATATCGATGACCACATCAGGCCGCATGGTTGTGAGCCCTTCGGGCGATATTTCCGGATATCCTCCGGAGCTCTCGCAGGCGTTGACGCCACCGGCACATTCGATCAGTTCGTCATAGAAGGTTCCTTTGGCGGCGACATACATCCGGCTCAGACTTTCGTCGTGTCCAACGCAGACAAGCACTTTTGGTTTCCGACCTTCGGGAAAAATTCTGTGCTCTGACGCAGTCAGTTCCAAGGTTTGGAAAAGTTCATGTGCTTTTGTTTCTGCGCCGCAGGCTTTGCCGATGGTGAGGATCGATTGCATAATTTCAGCGATGTGTTCGTGTGAAACGCCGATGAAGCCGATGCCGAGCGCTTTGAGCTGTGTTTCAGTTTCCTTTTGCGTTGTGAGGCCGATGACGAAGTCGGGCTGCAGCGCGACAATCATTTCCCAGTTCGGATCGTAGAGCCCGCCGACGGAAGGTTTGTTAGTGACGTCGGGCGGGTAGGAGCAGAACCGGCTGACGCCGACGACTTCGTTGCTGAGGCCGAGCGCATAAAGAATTTCGGCGGTGCTGGGTGCCATGGCGACCACGCGCAGTCCGGCGTGCGGCTTCTGCGTAGTCCGCTCCCCGCACCCGGCGAGGAGCAGGGCGGCGGCGAGTAAAGTCATCAGGCTGGTTTTCATTAGAACACAAGTTTGGTGCCCGCGTAGGCGGAGATACCAGCGGTACCGTAGCCGTCAACTAGTTCGTACTTTTCGTTAGTCAGGTTTTCAACGCGTCCATAGATCAGTAGGTTTTTAGTCAACTGGAACCCTGCACCTGTTGTGAGTAATAAGTATTTATCTAGCGTTACCCCTGGGCCATCGTTTCGTTCGCCTGCAAAAGTGGCGGACAGGTATAGATTGAGTTTTTCAGTTGCTTGGAAATCGGCTCGTGCATTGATTTCGTGTTTTGGTTTTCGGCGCTCGTAAAATGCACTCGGGTCTTTATCGTCTACAAGCAAATACGTGTAGTTCAGGTTGAGCTTCAGATTATCGGTTGGCTTGGCATCTAAAAATGTTTCGAAACCCTTAGTTTCGACGTTCGCAGACTGAACGTAGCTGTACGTACTGTTGTCGTAGGAAGTTGTGTCTTTTAGCCAGGTTTGAAACCATGTGACGCCTCCTTTGAGTTGATCTTTTATCAGGTTCTGCTCAAGTCCGATTTCACCGCCAAGGCTTTTTTCCGGTCTGAGTTTTGGATTGCCACCATAAGGATCATGGAGCTGATAGAGCGAAGGTGAGCGGAATCCGGTTCCCAGAGAGGTTTTTAACTTGGTTCCGGTTTCGTCCAGCAGATAGGCGCTTGTGAGCCGGTAAGTGTTTGCGTTACCCGCTTGCTCATGCTCTTCGTGCCGAATGCCGGCTGTGGTAAAAAATCTGTTAAAAAAATTGAATTGATCCTGCAGATAAAGGCCAATGGTCTGATTTTCGTAATCGCCCCCGAAAGAGTCTTTGTAGTCTTCATTTTCCCATTCGGTTCCAGCTGTGAGGGTATTTTTTTCGTTGAGAACGATGTTATTTTGCCAGTCAGCATGGAGAATTTTACCAGCATAGTCACCGCCCCAAGAATAATCCCGGTAATTTTCGGTAATGGCAAGTCCGCCTTTTTGTTCCCATATTTCATTAAACAAAGACAGGCGACCTTCTGTACGAAAATAGGTTTGATCGGCATCATAACGGCTAGGATCATTGGGCGTGGCTGGAAAACCGCCATCGTAATCCCCCTTCGTGTCTACATGACGAAAAACAAAGTCGACCCCGGCGTACTCAGAGGGCGTAATGCCCACTCTAGAATGGATGGTTGTGTTTTTATAACCGTCATCTTCTGTCCCCCCCTTTAGTGCAGAAAACCCCGCGGTTTCATAGCGAGAAATACTCGCGCAATAGTTGGCAAAATCATTTCCACCCTGCGAACCGCCAGCGGTACGCAAAGTACGGTAGGAGCCAGTCTCCAAATCAAAATAATTAGATGGCGGACCTTCACCGTGTTTGGTGCGGATATTGATAACTCCGCCGATGGCATCCGAGCCGTATAGTGTACTTTGCGGGCCGCGTAAAATCTCAATTTGCTCAATGTCATCGGCGGTTAAATGTGCTAGATCAGGTTGGCGAACCGGCGATGTAGGATCGTTAACAGGTATACCGTCGATAAAAATTTTTACGTGCTCGGCTTTAGAACCCCGAATATAGAGTGAAGATTGTTGCCCTGGACCCCCACTCTGATTAAATGAAATTCCGGGCGTAGTCTGTACCGCATCCACTACATTTTTTAGCTGGTATCGCTCAATGTCTGAGCCGGTTACAACGCTGACGGAACTTCCAACATGATCAATCGGAACCGGTGTTTTTGTTGCCGTGACGACGATGCGTTCCGCAGCAAAGACGGTGTTGGTGGTTTCGGCACGGAGGCCGATGAGCAATGAGCCGCTTAACACGGCTCCGAGAATCCATTTCTGCATTTTCTTTTCCCTGCCCCTTACGCGGAGGCTGTTAAAGGTTCCGGCAGAAAGGCGGTGTTCCGGCTTTTACGGTTGCGCGACAGCGGCTGGTTTTCACAGCACTTCCCCTGCGCTTTCTGCATCAGGGACGGACGGTAGAGGCAAGAGGCAGGGGGGTCAAGAAATGTATTCGTTGCGGCACAAAAAAACCCGGCCGCGGTTGCGGTCGGGATTTTCGATGCTCAGCCGAGATGCGTTAAGCAATTGCGGCTTTAGCGGTCTGAATCAGCTTGATGAATCCGGCTTCGTCGTAGATGGCGATTTCAGAAAGCATTTTGCGGTTCAGGGTGATGTTGGCTTTGACCAGTCCTTCAATGAAGCGGCTGTAAGTGATCCCGTTGGCTTTGCAGGCGGCGTTGATACGCACGGTCCAAAGGCGGCGGAAGTTGCGCTTTTTCAGTTTGCGATGGACGAAGGCCATCGCCTGTGCGCGGTCAACCGCTTCGGTGGCCATACGGAAAAGTTTGCTGCGGTTACCGTAGAAGCCCTTAGCGAGGTCCAGACGGTTTTTTCTGCGGCGGCGCGAGGCCGGTGCGTTAGTGGCTCTTGGCATGGTTCATACTCCTGTTAAATTAAGCGTAGGGAATGGTTCGTGAGATGCGTTTTTCGTCGGTTTTCGCGACGAGATTGGTGCCCCCGAGACGGCGGCGCTGCTTGCGGCTCTTGCCGGTCAGAATGTGGCTGCCTCCCATGTGGGAATATTTCAGTTTGCCGGTTCCCGTTTTCTTAAAACGTTTGGCCGCAGTCTTTTTGGTTTTCTGTTTCGGCATAGTGTGCTCCTAAAGTGGTACGTAAAAGCGCAGAAATATAGGTAAGGGGTCGGGGTGAGTCCAGCTTTTAAATTACTTTTTCGCGTTAGATTCCAAGCCCGCCCAGAAGACCGTCGGTATCCTTTGTCCGCACGGCGACACCGGCACCGGTTTTGGTCACAAAACTGTGCGGAGGAACGCTGTCGAGCAGGAAGACATTGCCGCCGATCACCGAGTGGTGACCGATGACGGTTTTGCCGCCCAGCACGATGGCGTTGGCGTAGATAATCACATTATCCTCAACAGTCGGATGGCGCTGAATGTGTTTAATCGGATTTCCGTGTTCGTCCAGCGGAAAGCTTTTCGCGCCGAGGGTGACGCCCTGATAGATTTTAACGCCTTGTCCGATTTTCGCCGTTTCGCCGATCACCACTCCAGTGCCGTGGTCAATGAAGAAGCCTCTCCCGATAGTCGCGCCGGGATGAATATCGATGCCTGCCTTGGAATGGGTCCATTCATTCATGATACGCGGAATGATCGGCACATCGAGGCGATAAAGCTCGTGTGCTATGCGGTGCGATGTGATCGCCATCACACCAGGGTAGGCGATTTTAACTTCGGCATAACTCAGCGCGGCGGGGTCGCCGTTATAGGCGGCCTTCACGTCATCAATCAGCATTTCGCGGATAAACGGCAGCCGCGCCATGAATGTGTCCAGAATCCGCCGGGCCTCGGCGGGAACATCCGGCAGTGCCGGAATTTTTTCCCGGCGGCCGGATTCCGACTGCCAGCGGAAAGGAACAGCGCGTTCAATCTCCGGAAGAATCCTCTGCGAAACCTCTTTGAGCTGTTTGTCGAAATAAGTTTCAAGCGACTCTTCTTCGGACGGATACATGCCGGGGAACATCACATGGATAAGAATTTTCAGCGCCTCGACGACACGGCCGGCGGCGGGATAATTCCACAGCACATTTTCCGGACGGTCTTCGTGTCCGGTCGAATAAAGTCCGGACAGCGCCTTAACAGTTTCTTTTATGGATGACGGGGTCTTGTTCATGCGTGAGCAGTTAAGTGGGGATTGCTTTTGGTTTCAAGTTCCAAGTTTCATCATTCTTGGGCACTCCTGCGTTGACCGGCTTTTTTTCACGTGCTAGCTTCTCACGCTTCAATTGTCGGGGTGTAGCTCAGACTGGTAGAGCGCTACGCTGGGGGTGTAGATGTCGCAGGTTCAAATCCTGTCACCCCGACCATATCCAAACAACGAATTCACAGCACTTTGCAAAAGGTGCTGTTTTTTTTGTCTGCCTCGTGCGGCTCAGACTACGTGGGAAACTACGGGTTTGGCCGTTTGATTCGCCCGCTTTGTTTAGAAGCGGTCGAGATGTTTCAAAAACAAACGGAGGCAGATATGAGTCTGGAAATGCAGAAGAAAAAGGATGGTTCACTTCGCTCAAAGTGGTGGTACGGACGGTTCACGGTAAACAG
>CAIKWE010000012.1 GCA_903831085.1 uncultured Verrucomicrobiota bacterium
ATCCGAAACTTCCTCTTCTAAAAATACAACCAGATCGTCCCGAAATCCCTTGCCATAGGGAGACACCCAATCGCCAACAATAAGGTCAAAACCGATAGGACATCCATTTGTCGGCACCACATAACTTCCGCGGGCGGCAAACATCGACACAGGATTTTTTATTTTTTTCAAGATGATCGTGTTGGCTACCCCCCACGGCAACCATTTCCCATCCTCAATCATGACTTCGCCCACACCGCCCCATTTATATCCGCCATCCGTATCATAGTAGTTTTGCTTCCGAACATTGTAAATCATCTCGCCCGCAGACACCCCGTCCACAGTAAAAACACCATTACTGTCGGTTGTACCCTTATTCCAACCGCCCCATTTTTCCCCAAAACTGGCCTGAACATTGGCGTTCTCCACAGGCATCCCATCCATATCTACAACTCGAAAAACAAACCGTGTTTGCGCGCCCTTTCCCCAAGCCATGACGTGTTCGTGAGAACCGCGTTTAATAGATTCGCACCGGCATTCAAAACAGCCGCCCATAAATACAGCCAACCCCCAGCAAATGATCGCACGCTTCATTGCAATTCTCCTTTCTGAACAATCTTCCCGAATGTCTTATAAACGTACGGATACGCTACGTCTTTGATGTCGCTGTGCAACCAGCGCTTCCCATACGTTTCATGATTGCGCGGCCATAAAACAGGTTTTTCTGAAGCCATATCGTAATTCTCGAAATCAGGGAGAGCCAAAGGATACCGGCCCATAGCAAAAGATAACGCCGGAACGCCTTTGGCGAGAGCTTCGTTGACGATGGCGGGATCAATCTGGGATGAGAAGATGTCGTCGGGATTTTTACGAAAAACCGGCTCAGCAACGAGCACCTCATTTGAGGCGACATTGGCCTCTTCCGCCGAATATGCGCGAAACCCGAGGATATTCTTATGGAATCCCCATCCAGCCCAATCGGTTGCTCCAAGCGAGTGAATTAGGGTGCCATCCAAACCTTTAAACATCTCTTGTTTGTGCCAGGAGTAATGCTCGGTATCATCCAAGAAGGCAAAGGCAAAATCCAAATCCACACCGGTAAGCACATCCAATACATTGGTATAGATTTCGAATACTTCATCTTCGGAGGAATAAAAATTGTATGCCTTGGGCAAAACCGCTGGAAATCTGTTTTGCCAGGTCAGCTCTGCACGAGAATCCAGGGCCGAAAATAGCTCGTGCCACTTGCTAGCCCAGGTTTTGGGCTGATATGAGCGCCAATCCACATGCAACATCGGATTACTGTTCGTGGCCGCGTTGAATGCACCCGGGTCGTAACACTCTGTGGCCACCGCCGCATCCAACATGATATAGGTGCTCACATTCAAACTATGATCCTGCATTGCACTGGATACGACCATGTTTCCGAGGCTATGAGCCAGCAAGATTTTGTCGCCGGAAAGTTCATTCACATACCGCGCAAGATACGGCGCGGTTAAAAAGGCATTGTTAACATTTCCCTGATACAAAGGGTCAATTGGCCCAGAATCATCTCCGCGCCAAGTCACTCCGTGGAACTTGGCCTTCGAACCCGACCAGTAGAGCCGTTTAAACATTTCGGCATGCCAGCCGCGTGCCGCCTGTTCATCGACGCTGAAGCCATGCAGAAACACCACATTCTTCCCGTTACTCAACTCATCCGGATAATTCATTGGCGGGCCTTGTTGACCCGGATTGATCATGCTCCGCAGGTTGACTTTGCGGTACATATCCTCGACGCCGGAGAGGCTCAGGGCGAGGCTGGTTTCCCAGACTTTGCTGCCGTTCTGCCAGATTTCGAGCACCAGCGGAGCGGTTGATGGACTGACGGCTTCCATCATCAGGACGCCTTTATTCGTGTTGGCGGCGATACGATTCAGGAAGCTTAAATCGAGCGGGATGCCGTCGGAAGTGATCTGAATGGTGGTGGCTTCATAGGAGTTCTGGTTCATCGCAACGCCGCAGGTGCTGTTGCTGGTGATAGGGAAGTCACCAGCCTGGTCGCGCGTCAGATCGGTATAAACAAACTTCAATGCGTCAACCATCACGGTTCGCTAACCTTTTCCAACGGAGAGAGGTTTTTGAATAAATTCTTATTCGGATCGAATTCAAGATTCCGGTCGTTGGGTGTCGGGTTCAGGTAGTAGGTGAAGCGGATGACACTATTCTGCCACCATCCGATTTCCCCATGGATCTTTCCGTACAATGCGCTGACGATATTGCCCTTGTCATCCTTCTTCGTCCGGACGCGGAAAACATAGTTCTGATCCTCGCGGTTCTCTCGGTAGATTTGTTCGCCCGGACTGCAATGCGTTCGTCTCACGAGATTGTCCTCGTAACCATCTGCCGGAGCTTTACGAGATAAACGCAACTGACTTCCCTTGAAAGGCAGCGCATAGACAGATTGAATACCATCACCAACATTCGAGAAGGCAACACTTAATGTCGCATCAAAATCTTTATCGCCCGTCACGCGACTATCCAGCTTGAAAATAAAATCCGCCGTTTCGCCAGATCCGTAGGGGGCGACCCAATCGCTCTGCATCAGATCAAAACCTATCGCCTTGCCAATTTCAGGAATCTTTACTGTCTTTCGTTCCCCGTATTTCTTGGCATACATCGGAATGGGATTGCCGATTCGTTTTAACTGCAACTCAACCGTCGGATTCCAGGGTTGCCATTTCCCAGCAACTGCATTGGTAAACTTAATTCTGTCGCCTCGATCCCAATAGAACCCTGACAACGGAAGGTGAGGGCTAAATCCAACATCACCTGTCAAGCTGGGTATTGATAATGTAACAAAACCATTCGCATCCGTCTTTCCCGTGACTGTTTTGTGCTCATCGCGCCCGAAACCTTCACCTGGAACATGTTTCCAAAATGTGCCAACACCGACGACAATCCCAGTGACCATGATGCCGTCATCCGCCCGCACATGAATAGTAATCTGTGAAACCGGCCTTTCGCTTTCGCTAAAACTGACTGTAGCAATTAGAAAACAAATCAGTCCAATGAATGCATTGTTATGGGTTCTCATTTCAACATTCCTTTCTGGATCACATCGTCAAACACTTGGTATGTGAATGGGTAAGCAACATCTTTGATATCGCTATGTAGCCAGCGATCCAAAAGGTCACTGTTTAGCCTCTGCGGAGGCCAACCGTTCTTCATGCCGTTCATATCGGCGTTTCTGTCTGTGAGTATATCCAGGTTATTTCTCCCCACCGCACGCGACAAAGCGGGGATTCCTTCAGCCAAAATTTGCGTGCGCAAACGCCAGTCTTGAGCGACAGAGCTCCCGTTTGCTCCGTACAAATCCGCGTTATCGAACGATCGGAAAAAGGAATTGGTTCGAATGTTATTTGTAGTCAACAAATTGGCCTTTGCTGACAATAGCGGCACAGATCCGTCATCGTTTGTATATGCTGCATTGAAATCCCAGCCAGCTTGATTGTTGCCCGGCATCAGAAGCGGCCAGACTCCCTTGCGCATCTCTTGATTGACCCACGACCATTCGGAAGCAAGAAGCTCATGCAAGGTTCCGTCGCCGTTATTCAGAACTTCTTCAGTGGAAGAATAGTAATTGTAGGCAACACTGATATTTCCGAAACGGTCACGCCAAGTTAGACTATGACGTCCATCATTGGTGGGGAAAAGCTGATACCACTCGGTGGCCCATAGGTTGGTGTTATAATTCTGCCAGTCAGGATGCCGCATTTCATCCTGATACTTCATCGAGGAGTCATACGCTTCGTCAGCAACCGCCGCGTCGAGCATGAAGTAGGCGTTGACGTTTAACCCGTAATCCTTGATGGCGCTGGAAACCAGCATATTGCCCAGACTGTGGCCTGCGACGTATTTCTGACCCGGCAAGCCATTGACTGCGCTGACAAGATCAGGTGCTGTCTCAAACGCGTGAGTCACATTGACGTAGTAATTCGGCGTGTTGTTCAGCCACCACCAAGCCTGACTGTCGTTCCCGTACCACGTCACTGCAGTGAACATGGCCCGCGAACCGGATTGATAAAGACGTTTAAACATCTCCGCATTCCAGCCGCGAGCCTGCGCCTCGCTTACATTGTACCCATGGACAAAAACAAACTGCTTGCCGTTGCAATAGGCATCCGGATTGTTGCTCGGTTCTCTTATTGCATCAGTGACCCGATCCACACTGCCGCCCGCCGCACCACGAACATTGATCCACCGGTACATATCCTCAACTCCGGAAAGTTTCAGGGCGAGGCTGGTTTCCCAGACCTTGATGTCGCCTTTCCAGATTTCGAGAACTAATGGCGCGGTTGATGGATTGACGGCCTCCATCATCAGGACGCCTTTATTCGTGTTGGCGGCGATGCGGTTCAGGAAGTTGGTGTTGAGCGTTACGCCATCAGCAATGATCTGAATGGTGGTAGCTTCACGGGCATTTTGATTGGTTGCAACGCCGCAAGAGCCGACATCGGTGATAAGATAATCTCCGGCATTCGTGTGGGTCAGGTCGGTATAAACAAACTTCAGCGCGTCGTCGGCCTGCCGCAGTTTGTAAATGGCGCCGTTAGCGGGCGGATAATTGGATAACACGGTACTGATATCGAGCCAGACAGGAAAAAAGTCGAGCAGGTCACTGCGTCCGTTCACCACATCATCCTTATAATTGGCTCCTTCAAACCCGAACCAGCCGCCGCCCTGACCGGGCACGTCGCTGTCGCCTTCGGATATATCTCCTGTGTCATGGTCGTCATTGATCCAGAACCGGAACGGAGCACTGTTCATATCCTGATTTTGGTCTGCCATATCAATCGTCCGGTCACGGTTCCAGTCGGGCACAAGCTTGGAACGGATCACCGTGATCGGCAAGGCGGCAGCGCAGATTTCTTCGCCGTTATATTCATAGACGAGTTCGATACTGGCTTTCCCATCGTTAGTCGCGCCACAAGAAACACATTCAAGATACAGCGTTTTTGGAAATGGAGGCGAGTAATCGTAGTTAGAGACGTAGCTGGGGGCCTGCACAAACGGCGAGATATTTATTACCGGCCAATCGTGGTCGGGGCCTTCTTCGGTATTAATCAACAACGGCGGATCGATAATTCGCTCAGACCGGCCACCGCCGATGCCGATTGCGGCCAGTACGATCGACTCATCTGAAATGAGGTTCGTTGTGCTCCAGAGACGGAAGTGTTCCCCCGGCTCAACGCCGGAAAATTTCACCCGCAATACACTTGCGGGCGTCCCAACAGAAGCGAACACGTTTGCGCTGACGGTCACGGGCACGACTCCGCTGCCAGGGGTTTCATTTGTCGATCCCGTCGGGACAATCAGTAAACTTGCAGTTGCAGGGGCGCGCAGAACTGTATCCGCCTCGTCTACATCACCGTCCAAGTCGAAGTCTCCATTAAGATCAACGGTCGGAACAAGCATACTCATACTGCGAAGATGATCGCTCGGTTCGGCGGCAAGGATGTATTCTTCGCTGCTCCTCCCGGTCACTTCACGATGGTGAACGGTATAATCCACATGAGCTGCTTCATCATAATCATAATAATACGTCATCCATTTAACCGTCCGGTTTGTAACCGGATGATTGAAGACAAATTTGAACTTCGCTTCCCCCAGGCTAGGCAGCCCTTGTGTGTCTCGCGCACACGTATAGGCATTAGCTCCATAATCAACGGCCCGCATATTCCCGAAATCCGTAATGTGAGCGATTGGGGGTGCCGGTTCGGAATAGTTGTACGAGAACATCATACAAAGGTAATTAGTGTACGCTCCATCATTGTGTTCAGATAGAATTTCCACAAACGTGTTGCCTACCTCCGGATAAGGCAATAATGAAAGCTCTTCATGCGCTGACAGATATTCACCCAGACCGCTGAAATCCGCATAAGAAAAATTATCATTCTGCACACCAGGTGGATGAATGTAAAAGTCATACATAGGATGTCTTAAAGGAGGATCCCAATTTCTGAGTCCCAAGTCATACCAGAAGTCGTCTTTATAAAGGTTAACATAGTCCCATCCGCCTTGAATTGGAGGAAACTGTTCTCCTGTCCAATGAAGTTGTGAAGAACCTGCTCCTATGATTCTGCCTTCGTTGCGGTAGTCTGCCGGGTACCAGAAACTGTCACTCCAGCGCAAGGTCAGCTTTTGCTCGCCGTGCACACCAAAACCATCTGCATATGAATAGGATTCAGAGCGGGTCGTTGCGACCATGTTAAAAATCGCTTTTCCAACCACGGGATAATCGAACGAGCTGGTGTATAAGTCATAGGGATCAATAAATCCATCACCATCCGTGTCAGACGAAGTCGGATTTGTTCCGGCCTGATACTCACCGAGATTATTCAGCCCATCTCCATCTGGATCAGATGTCGCATCTGCAGCACTCAATGGATTCAGAAGATGCTGAAGTTCCCATGCATCCGGCAGACCGTCCCCGTCACTATCCGCATTGTTCGGATCGGTTTTGTGGACATATTTTTCGCGGTCGTCCGGTAGGCCGTCACCGTCGTTATCGATATCCATATTCCCGACAATGAAAAACCCGACCTCGGCCACTTCTGTGTACCATTGGGCCGGATTGCCGGCAGACGGACGCAGATTGTCGGTCACCACCCGCCAATCACCCGAAAGCAGATTCGAACAGGCGTAAATCTCAACGCGGTCTGCAGACCCCTCCGGCGCGGAGATAACGACATTCAAGCCGTCGCCTGCCGGTTCTCCGCTGATATTAAAATCATTGCCGCGAGTCGCCTTTATGAAAAACAGCCCCGCAACGGCAAGACACAGACCGAAAAATTTCGTTTTTTTCATCAACCCGCCCCCAGTTGCCGCCTCCCGCTTATTTTAGAGAATTTTTCGGCACGCTATTCCCCCTCGCCCTTTCCGTCAAGATACTTTTTTAAAGAAAATGTCGAAGATGTATTAATTGTAAAAAACGACACAGAAAAACCTATTCTGTACGCTCCACCAGCGGCGTCTCATTCGAGCACTTCACGATTGAGATGCGGCTAGATCGAAATTGGAGGGCGCGGCTCCACCCACGCCGCTTTTAATAACGGACGGCGTGGAAGCCGTCCCTCCATTACAGCATCTCAATGTTGAAGCGCTCTAGGATTGATTATGGCCGGAATTAGCGGGTAAGCTCCCCGCATGACAAATCAAACGCTCGAACAGCGCATCCTCGCCGTCCTGAATAAACCCAAATATCAGCCGCTCACCCGGCCCGATCTCGCCAAGTCTCTGCGCCTGCATGAGACCGAACGCAATAAACTGCGTCAGGCGCTGATCGGCCTGCAAAAACAAGGCAAAGTGGTCTGTCTGCGTAAAAACCGCTGGGCTCCGGCGGGCGGCAAAAATGCTCAGCAGCTGATCACCGGCAGTGTGCGGGTGATGGAAAAAGGTTTCGGTCTGTTTGCGCCGGATGACGGCAGTGAAGAAATTTACATCGCCAGCGACGACCTGAAGTGCGCGCTCCATGAAGACCGCGTTTCCGTTGAGCTATTCCAGAAGTCCGCATCGGACCGGCGCGGCGGACGCGGTGGATCCAACGTTCCAAGGTTTGGAAACCGTGACGGCCGCGTGGTCGAAATCCTCGAACGCAAGAACACCGAAGTCGTTGGGTTGCTCCGCCGTACTCCCTACTACGCAACCGTCACGCCCGACAATCTGCGCCTCGTTCACGACATCCGCGTCGCCGAATGGGAAAGCGGTCTCGAACAGACGCCCGCAGAACACAAAGTGGTTATCCACCTCGATGACTGGACCGATCCGTTTAAACCGCTCACCGGCGTAGTCATTGAAGACCTCGGCCACCGCGACGACCCGAATGTCCAGATGCAGTGCATCCTGCGTACTCACGGGTTCCAGCAGAACTTTTCAGAAGAAGTCCTCGCCGAGGCCGCGCAGATGCCGCACGAACTGCGTCCCGAGGATTACAAGGATCGGACCGATCTGCGGAAACGCCTTACGTTCACGATCGACCCGGAAACCGCCCGCGATTTTGACGACGCCGTCTCGATCGAGAGGATTTCCAAAGGCTGGAAACTTTCGGTGCACATTGCCGACGTCGCGCACTTTGTGCAGCGCGGGTCAGTGCTCGATAAAGAAGCGCTGCACCGCGGTAACAGCATTTACCTCGTTGACCGCGTGGTGATGATGCTGCCGACCGAACTGACGACGCGGATTTGCAGTCTTAATCCGCATGTCGACCGGCTGGCGCATACCGTCGAAATTCTGCTCAACCATGAAGGCCAGTTGCTCGACGCGAAGAGCTGCCGCTCGATTATCCACTCGGATGCCCGCCTGACCTACGAACAGGTGCAGTCGCTGTTCGACGGGAACCCGGATCACGGTATTCCGTCCAAGGTTGCCGAGGCAATCAACGTCCTTCGTCCGCTGGCCCGCGCGGCCCGCGCGCGGCGCACCGCCAATGGCTCGCTCGAAATCAATACGCCGCAGATCAAGTGTTTGCTGGATAAAGACGGCAAAGTTTCTTCCATCAAAAAAGGTGAAGCCAAAGAAGCCTACCAGTTCATCGAAGAATGCATGCTGCTGGCGAATGTCGCGGTTGCGCGTATGCTCAAAGAGGCGCAGTGGCCGATGATTCACCGTGTCCACGAGGAGCCGGATGAAGATCAGTGGGCGCAGATGGGCGCGGAACTGCAGGCGCTCGGCATCAACGCCACGCCGATGACACGCAGTGACATCAACCAGGTGATGGAAAAGATCGAAGGCACGCCGCTGGAATACACCGGAAGCCTCGCCGTCCTGCGCAATCTGAAACGCGCCGGCTATTCCGCCGAAGCCAAAGGCCACTTCGGCCTCGCCTTCGAGGATTACGTTCACTTCACCTCGCCGATCCGGCGCTATCCCGACCTCGTCATCCACCGCCTGCTTGGCGCGCTGGAAGAGAAAAAGCCTTCGCCGTACCGAAGCAAAGACATTGAATCCATCGCGATCCAGTGTACCCGCACCGAATCCGAGGCCGATGCCGCTGAAAAGGAAAGCATCGAACTGCGCCGCGTTGAGTATTACAACAACCTGCTCCACAAAGGCGCAACCGGCCCCTACTCCGGATGCATTATCCGGATTCTCAATAAAGGGTTCATTGTTGAACTCACCGACACCATTCAGCGCGGACTGGTTCCCTTCGCGTCCATCACCGATGACCGCTACGACGTGAACGGCGCGAAGACCCGTGCCACCGGACAGCGCACCCGCAGAATGTTCAAGATCGGCGATGTGGTTGACGTGGAGCTGGTCAAAGTCGATCTGGCCCATAAATTCATCGACTTCAATCTCGAAGGGCAAAGGAAGGCGACCGCGTTTGCCGCTGGTAAAAAGAAAGGCGTTCCGCCGCGTAGCAAAAAGAAAAAACAGCAAGTCACCCTGACCGGTGACCGTCCGCACGGCCCGAAACAGCAGAAACGCCGCAAGCACAAATAGGTTTAAAAAGCTTCTTCGGCATAAACCGAAGTTAAACTTCCAAGAGGCGGAAAAATGTTATTCAGCAATCTGACCCAAAAATATTCATTTCTTGAAGCGTGGGGATACGATCATCTGATTGCTAACCGTGCGCTTAATCTGCATACCCATATCCTTAAGCACGACAAACTGACAGATGTCCTCGCTGTGAAGAAAGAACTACGCCTGCTCGATGTCGGCTGCGGAGGCGGACAAGCTGCCCTCTGGCTGAAAGAAACTTATCCCCATCTGCAGTTGACGGGCATCGATTTATCGGCCGGTCAAATTACCCGCGCCCGAAAGCGTGCCCGACGCAAGGGGTTTAATTTACAGTTCGAAACGGCCGATGCCCAGAATCTGCCCTTTCCAAATGAGAGCTTCGATGCGGTCTACAGCTTTGGCTCGGCCAAACATTGGCCGGATCCGCTGAAAGGCTTCAGCGAGTGCTGGCGTGTGCTTAAGTCAGGAGGCGAATTGCTGGTGGCTGACGCCACCTCAGACGCCACACCAGAACAGGTGAAGAACTTTTGCGCGATCATGCATCTTCCCGGACTGCTCCGAAAGCCAATCACCGCCATGCTGTACCGGCGAATGTTTCGTCCGGCACGTTCGGTGAAAGCCTATCGGCAAATTGCCGCGCAGTTGCGGATGCCGCCAGGAACAGTCAGTCATTTGCCTTCCATTCCGGTTTTCATGTTTCGCACGCAAAAACCGTAGCATTACGCTTAGTCTGTAGATTACAATCCACGTCTTATGCATATCATTTTCAAAAACGGATTGGCCGTTACGAGTGTACATAGGTTTAAAACCTGTTACGGCGCAAACCGGAGTTTAAATTCGTTCGATAACACCATTCGGTGGAGAAGTAACAGATGTGGGAATCGATTGTAAGATATTACTGTATTGACTGGATTGCATTGGTGCTGAATGCCGCCGCCATCTATCTCCTTGGGAAGAAGCGGAGAAACGGCTGGTCCCTTGGTGTTGGGGCCAACATGGCATGGATTGCGTTCGGAATCCTTGCGCACAGCGCGGCGACGGTGGTTGCCTGCAGCATCTTCGTTGCTTTGAACGTGAAGGGCTGGTGGGCCTGGAGAGCCGAAGGAACCCCGAACTAAGCGCCGGAGAATAAGACTCGCAGGCTCGGCGCCGTTTTTTATCGTCACCGGTTCCACCAAAGCGTAAAAACCGCGCCTTATGCATATCATTTTCAAAAAAGGGCTGAACGCCGCGAAGAAAAATACCGGGCCGGGGTTTCTCCTGCAGGGCTTCGCTCTGACACTGGTTCTGCTCTATTATTTTCACGCGCCGACTCATCAGTTTCTGCTAAAGATCCCGGAAATCAAACAGCGGATGGGCGTTTTCTTCCCGATCCTGTCCACTGCGTTTTTCGGCGGACTGATTCCGTTTCTTTTTATGGCCGCCCGGAAGGAAGTTCCCCGCGGACACGCTGTCTCCAATCTGCTTTTCCTGCTCGGGTTCTGGGGTTTCAACGGACTGAATGTTGACTTCCTCTACAAGGCGCAGGCGGTCATGTTCGGGGATCATCCCGATGTTGCCACCGTGATCAAGAAGGTGTGCTTCGACCAGTTTGTTTTCAGTGTGTTCTGGTCGGCCCCTTTCGCAACGATGGCCATGCACTGGAAGCATTGCGGTTTTTCGTTCCGGACAGCTAGGGAACGTTTTTCGCGGGACATACTCACCGTGGAACTGCCGTCTATTCTGTTCTCGATCTGGGCGGTGTGGATTCCGACGGTCGCCATCGTCTACAGCCTGCCGCTGGCCCTGCAGTTTCCGCTGTTCAACATTGTGCTGTGCTTCTGGTCGCTTATGCTGACAGCCGTCAGCCATCGCAACGCGGCGAATCCGTAGCCGCTTTTTTGCAGACATCCTGCACAACCAGCCCGGCGAGATTGAAGCCGAACGCGCCGGTGATATGCACCATCGAGCCGTTGATCTGCGCCTTTTGATGGCACCAGACATCTGACGGAATTTCGTTACCTTCTTCATCCAGCTGTTTTGGACAGAAGCATTGCGCTGAACCGCAGGCGGCCTTCACTGCCTCGAACGAAGGCAAAAGTTCCTGCGAATAGACGCACAGGCAATCGCCTTTCACGCCGCGCTGCCGCAACCGCTTGCGAACAAAGTGCGCCAGCCGACAACCGCGTGACTTCCAGATCGAATCCACACGGATTGTCGTGGCATCCAGTTTGCTCGCCGCGCCCATGGCGGAAAACAGCGTCACCCCGGCTTCCATCGCGGAGGCGATCAGATCGACCTTGTGCGAAAGACTGTCGATGGCATCGATGACGTAATCGTAGTCCGTCAGCTTAAATTCTTCCCGCGTTTCCTGATTGTAGACTTTCTGCAACGCGACAATTTCCGCATCGGGATGGATATCGAGCAACCGTTCTTTCAGCGCATCGACCTTCGACCGTCCGACATTTTTTGCGGTGGCCTGAAGCTGGCGGTTAATGTTGGTCACGCAGATGACATCGTTATCCACGATTGTCAGATGGCCGACTCCGGAGCGGATCAATGCCTCTGCGCACCAGCTGCCGACGCCGCCTACACCAAAGAGAATGACGCGGGCCACCGCGAGTTTCTTCAGCGCCTCTTCGCCGATCAACAGTTCGGTGCGGTGAAATGCCGGATGTTTTTTCACGAGTTTCGCAGTTCGGTGGACGAAATATCCTCGCGAAATTTTGATTCCGGAACGGCCTCAAAAAGCGCTTCGAATCCTTCGGGAAGATTCAGGTTTTCCAGTGTCTGAAAAATACCGCCGCACCGGCGCCCCGCGACGAGAAAACGGGTTTCCAATGTTTGGAACTTCTTCCAATCTTCGGACGTGTAGTCCCTGATAAACCGTATGGCCGTGTCGAATCCGACCGCGAAGGTGGTTTTCGGGTAAAGCTCGGCCTTCCGGATAAAGCGCGGCGCGTGAGTGATTGCAACCGGAATATCTTTGATGGTAGCGGCGCGGCACAGGCACTCAGTTTCTTCGAGCGCCGGTTTGTCCACGTTGGCGCAGGAGAGTTCAAACACGCCGCGCAGACCGGTCATCTCTTCCGCGACCTTGAGCAGGTTGAGATGTCCCTGATGAACCGGATTGAACGAACCGGGCATCATCAGACCGCGCTCCGCGCCGGTCGCCTGCGCAATCAGCACGAGCAGCCAGTCACTCAAGAGCTCCTCCTGCTCCGCGCGGGATGTTTTTGAAAAATGAAGCGCGTAGAGTTTTTTCGCCCCGGCGGTCTTGATGCAGATAAAAGCGCGGTCTTCGCCGCGCCGTTCACGGTCGGTTTGCAAGGCAGCGGTACAGGCAACGGAGAGAAACTTGAAATCTGAAACTTGAGACTTGAAAGTAGCTTGCGCCAACTTAATTGCGGTTTCCGGAGAAACGGAGTGTTCCGGTTTTTCGCCGAGAAACTGTTCGAGCGCTTCCGGCGAGTACGGCACGTGCGTCTCAATGACAAAACGTGACGCGCCGGGCGTGGTGAGCAGTGCATTGAGCGCACTCGATCCGCCGCCGGTGGTGACGAGCACCGCGCGGTAGCCGGAGTTCAAGATACGCTCTATGCGATCAGATTTCACTTAATCACAGAGACTTCCATGATGGTGATGGTTTCTTTGGGCACATCGCCCGGAGCGGTCGGAACAGCCCGGATGGCATCAACGACATCCATGCCTTCTACGACTTTGCCGAAGACGCAGTAGCCCCAGCCCTGCTGAGTCGGCGATTTAAAATCGAGGAAGCCGTTATCGACGACGTTAATGAAGAACTGAGCACCGCCGCTGTGCGGATCGGAGGTGCGGGCCATGGCGAGGGAGCCGCGGACGTTTTTAAGTCCGTTGTTGGCTTCGTTTTCGACCGTGTACGGCGCTTTTTTCTGCGCCATATTCGCCGTCATCCCACCGCCCTGAACCATGAAGTTGCTGATGACGCGGTGGAAGATCGTGTTGCTGTAGTGTCCGCTTTCGACATATTTCAGGAAGTTGGCGACAGTTTTCGGCGCTTTCGCCGCATCGAGTTCGATCTTGATATCGCCTTTGGTGGTTTTCATCAGAATCATGGTTTTTGTTTCCTTTACGGGTTCCGGTTGTTTTTGCACGTCTGCTTCCATTTGCGCGCCGGAGCTCCCGACCAAAAGGAGAGTTGCTGCGACCGCGCCGAACAGTATCTTCAGATTTTTTTTCATGCGCAAAAACCTATTGGTGTTTACGGCCAATGTCTATAAAGTTCGTTCTCAATTTGCGGGAGAATTCAGCTATGCCGACAACTTTATTCGCTAAAACCCGACGCACCACGTTCATCCTGCTGGCCGCGGTTGCCGTCGTCTGCCCGGCATTCTACTTCTTTGTCGACCTGCCCGTTGTGAAATCCGTCCACGCCGGACTGCCGCCCGCCATTCATCACCTTGCCGCGCAGATTACCGGCGCGGGCGACTGGTTTTTATACCTTTTTGCGATCATTGCGCTCATAGCCCGGCTCATCTTTAAAAATAAACTGGTGTTCCGCCAATTCCTGTTCCCCCTGCTGGCTGCGGCGGCGGCTGGCATTATTACCACGATATTAAAGCTCCTCGTTGGTCGCTGGCGCCCCAAAGATTTTTTTTCGGACGGACTTTACGGCTTTAAACCGTTTCATGATGCGGCTTCCTGGCCGTCCGGCCATTCCGCCGGAATCATGGCCATGATGACCGCCATTGCCATTTTCTTTCCGAAATGGCGCATCCCCTGCTTCATCGTAGCGGCACTGATCGGCTCCACACGCATCGTTCTCATCGAACACTTTCCGGGCGATGTGTTTGCCGGACTGATTCTCGGATATCTCTGCGCCCGTTGGCTGTATTATCTCCTCGTACGTTACAAGCTGCTGCCAGAACAGGAATCCTGAGCGAAAGACAACTTGGTGTTCAGGGTCAATTTCTATAGAGTTTGTCCTCAATTTACGGAGGAACCCGGCTGTGAAAAATAATGCGTCCGCCATTCTGCTGATCTCCTGCCCCGACCGGCAGGGACTGGTCTGTAAAAACCGCACGGTGGTCTTCGGCTGATATGAGCAAAGCATACAGAGAACGCCGCCGCCCGTTTGAAACCGCCGCATTCCGTGCCGGACTGGCCCTTATCCCTTGGCTCCCGCGCGGCGCAATACTGGTTCTCGCCTGGCTCGGCGGAAGTCTCGGATTCCTTTTCGATCGACAGGGACGGCGGATCGGCCTTACGAACCTCGGCGTTGCGTTCGGCGACACAAAAACGCCGGCAGAGAAAAAGGCGATTCTGCGAGCGGCCTATATCACGATGACGCGCACGTTTCTCGACGTCATCTGGTTCGGGACCCGCCCGGAGAAACGGCTGAACAAATATGTCGAACTCGACGACAGCATGCAGCAGCTTTTCCGTGAAAAAAATCAGATCTGCATCACCGCGCACTTCGGCAACTGGGAAGTCGTTGGACAAATCATGGCGCTGCACGGATTCCCGTTCCACAGCATCGCCATGCCGGTGAAAAATCCTAAGGTGGACCGCCTGCTGATCGCGCGGCGCGAAGTGACCGGGCAGAAAATTATTCCGCGCGAAGGCGCGTTGCGCAAACTGCTCGGCATACTGCGCGCCGGCGGGAAAACCGCCTTTCTGGTGGATCAGAATACCGGAGAAAATGAAGGCGGTATCTGGGCGGATTATTTCGGCCTGCCTGTTCCCATAACGCCCGCGCCGGCGGCGCTGGCCGCCAAAACCGGCAGTGAAATATTCATCGGCTTCTGCGCCCCGCTTCGCGGCGGGCACTACCGGGTTTACATCACCGAAACCATCCTGCCTCCGGAAAATCCGGGCGAAGAAACCACCCGCCTGCTGACACAGCAGATTCTCTCCGCCGTTGAACGCGAGGTCCGCAAACATCCCGAACACTGGCTTTGGATGTATAAGCGGTGGAGAGGAGTAAAGCCGAATGACAATCCGTCCCGCTATCCGCAGTACAGAAAGCTGTAATTACGCCTTAGAGCCGTGTACCGGACGGAATAACGGTTCCCTTGGGAATAACGATCACGCCGTCGCGAACGACATAGAGAGGCGTTTGTTCACCTTCCGGCTTCCCGTCGGGCGAGATGTAAACGCTGTCGCCGATGCGCACGTTTTTGTCAACAATGGCGTTCTTGATGTAACAGTCGCGGCCGATACCGAGCCGGACATTGCCTTTATTATCCGCCGTATTTTCGTGTTCAAAGAAGTCGGAGCCCATGATGACGGAATGCTCAATCACGGTACCCTCACCGACCACGGCGCGTAGCCCGACTACGGAATGCAGAATCCGGTGTCCGGAAATAATACAGCCCTCGGCCAGCAGGCAGCGGTTCAGGTCGCAGCAGTTGATTTTGGAAGGCGGCAGATAGCGCATGTGGGTATAGATCGGCGCGGCGGTGTCGTAAAAGGTGAACTCCGGCACGAGGTCGGTCAGCGCCAGATTCGCCTCATGGAACATGCCAACCGTTCCGATGTCTTTCCAGTAGCCTTCAAAGATGTGGCTGTAAACTTTCCTCGACTCGATGGCCGCTGGAATAATATTTTTCCCGAAGTCCAAATGATCGTTGCCGCACAGCAGATCGGTCAGCACCTTGGTATTGAAAATATAAATCCCCATGCTGGCCAGATAACGTTCGTCTTTATACATCGGAGCACGCAATTCATCGAGGCGCGGCGTGTTTCCCGGCTTTTCACAGAATTCGATGATTTGGTTTTTCTCATCCACATGCATGATGCCCAGCGAGCCCGCTTCGCGGCGCGGCACCGGCTTCGTGCAGATGGTGACATCCGCCCCGCGTTCTCTGTGCTCGCGAATCACCTCAGAGAAATCCATCCGGTAAAGCTGGTCACCGGAAAGAATGACAACGATATCCGGATCGCTGTTCATATAATGTCTCATCGACTGGCGGACAGCGTCGGCCGTCCCTTGGAACCAGCCGCTGGAAGTCGGAGTTTGCTCGGCGGCCAGCATCCGCACATATCCTTTGGAAAACTGGTCGAAAATGTAGGTGGACTGAATGTGCCGGTGCAGCGACATGCTGTTGAACTGGGTGAGCAGATAAATGGAGCGGATGCCGCTGTTAATGCAGTTGCTGATCGGAATATCCACCAACCGGTATTTTCCGGCAATCGGAACCGCCGGTTTGGCGCGATCCTGTGTGAGAGGTTGAAGACGCGTACCAGCTCCGCCGCCCAGAATCAGACCGACTGTTTTAATACCCATGACCGCGCTCCTCGCTTAAAAACTGATGAATGAACCATTTATAGTCGTTCCGCCGATTCCTCCGCCAGAAGAAAATGGCGGACGGAACTGTTATTCTTCGATCTCAACCGGACACTCGGGAAGCGCGCGCAGGAAAAGCCGCCCATACCACTTACTGGTCACACGCGGATCGAGAATCACTATCGTGCCCTCATCGCTGGCCGTGCGAATCAGCCGCCCCGTCCCCTGCCTGAACTTCAGCACCGCCGAGGGCAGTGAATAGTCGCGGAATGCGTCGCCGCCGCGCGCTTTGACATCCTCCAGCCGCGCCTGAACCAGCGGATGATCCGGCACGGCGAACGGCAGGCGGACAATAATCACATTACTCAGTGCCTCGCCGCGTACGTCCACACCCATCCAGAAACGATCCAGACCGAACAGCACCGCCGAGCCGTGCTCGCGGAACCGCTTCAGCATCGCCTGTGGCGGAAGCCCGGCGCCCTGCACCAGCAGATCAAACTCCATTTCTTCGAGCTGATCTTTCACCCGCTCCGCCACACGGCGCATGAGTCCAGCGTTGGTGAAAAGAACAAACGCCCGTCCGTGACCTTGCGCAATATAACGCGGCAGGATTTGAATCACCGCCTCTTCGAATGCCTGCTCGTCCGATGGATCCGGCATATTCGCCGGAATCTTCACACGCATCTGGCGGCTGTAATCAAACGGCGAGCCAACCTGCAGTTCGTCGCAATGCTCCGCGCCGATCCGCCCGCGGAACCAGCTTAAGTCGTCGCCGACCGCCAGCGTCGCGCTGGTCATCACCACGGACGGAACTTCATCAAACAGCATTTCTTTGAGCAGATGCGCCACGTCTACCGGCGCGGAATAAAGAACCGGCTGTTTATGCGTCCGCCCTTCCAGCGCGGCCCAGTAAACATGCCCCGCCGCACTTTGTTTCAGAAACGTCGTCAGCATTTCGATAAAAAATTTACCTTTCATCCGCGCCGATTGAAGTTCCGCCTTCAGGCTTTCATCCTCCATATCGCGAATCATCGTGCCGAGATGCACATCAAGTTCGGCCAGTCGCTCCGGCAGACCGGTTTCGACGGCGGGCGGCTCGCGCAAACGCACCGTCTGATTGGTTTCCGACAGTTTGCAATGTTTGTGCATAGCCTTGAAAAACCGTTCGCTTTCATCCCAGATGCGGTTCGTTAAATCCGCGCCCTTGCCGTCGCGCAGTACGGCGAAAAGTCCTTTGCGGTTATCGTGCGTAAACAGCCGCCGCAGCCAGTGTTCCATCGCATAGCGCGAAAGGCGGATGCCGAGATGCTCCGCCGCGACATTTTCCATCTGGTGCGCTTCGTCAAAAACCACCATGCCGTAGTCCGGCAGAAACGCGCCGCCCGTCGAGCGCACCGCCAGCTCGGAAAAAAAAAGATGATGATTCACCACCAGCAGATTGGCATCCTGCAGTCCGGCGCGCGCTTTCATCACAAAACAGTGTTCATAGTCAGGACATTTTTTACCGAGACAGTTGCCGTGCTCCACACAAACCGCGCTCCAGACATCCTCGGAGGGCTGCGGCTCCAGATCCTGACGGCTTCCTTCAACCGTCGTATCAGCCCAGGCGCGAATCCGCGCCAGTTCAACTTCCTTCGATGTATCAAACAGATCGCTGCCCATCTGCCGCGCCCGCGCCAGCCGCCGCAGACAGAGATAGTTGGAACGCCCCTTCACCAGTCGCGCCTTAAAATCGACACCGAGAGATTCCTGGAGAAACGGAATGTCCTTCTCCATCAGTTGTTCTTGGAGTGTGATCGTGTAGGTGGCGACTACAGCGCGAACATTCTGCGCCAGCGCATTCAGAATCAGCGGAACCAGATAGGCAAAACTTTTACCGACGCCAGTACCGGCTTCGACTGCGAGATGACAGGAGTTGGCGCAGGCTTCGGCGACGGCGCGCGCCATCTGCTGCTGTTGCGGACGGATTTCAAACGGAAATTCGTTGCCGACATGCGCCCGATCCAGTCCGCCGCCGGACGCAAAAAAGCGCTCGGTCGCCAGCAGCGTTTCGGGATGTTCAACCGGACGGATCATTGAAAAGAGAGCCTACTGGAAACCCGACCGCGAATGAACGCCAATCCACACGAATTTTAAAACTCAGTGCGGATGGCGGTGGCGCAGGATGTGCGGACACTCCAATCCGTGCCGGAGCATCTTCGCCTCATCCATAAACACGTCCGCCGGACGGCCTTCCGCCACAACAGTGCCGTGATCCATAACGATCACGCGCTGACAGATTTCCACCACCATCTCCAGATCGTGGGTTGCAATAATGCGTGTCTGTTCAAACCCGCTCAGCAGGTTCATCAGGCGGCGGCGGCCGCGCGGATCGAGATTGGACGACGGCTCGTCCATCACCAAAATGTCCGGCTCTGTGGCGAGAACGGCGGCAATGGCAACGGCGCGTTTTTCACCGGCGGAAAGTTTATAAGGCGGACGTTCGCGCAGATGCAACATGCCGACGCGTTCCAGCGCGGCGGTTACGCGCCGCTCCACCTCTTCCGGCGGCAGCCTAGCATTCAGCGGGCCGAAGGCGACATCATCGAATACAGTGGGCATAAAAAGCTGGTCGTCTGGATCCTGAAACACGACGCCGACAGAACGGCGGACCGCGGCAATGGTTTCGCGGGTTATCGGCTGATCGCCAACCAGCACGGAACCGTTTGACGGCATGAGGTAGCCGTTGAGGTGCTGCAAAAGCGTGGATTTCCCGGCGCCGTTACCGCCCACGATGGCAACGGATTCGCCATAGCCAATCCGAAAGGAAATGCCGCGCAGGGCTTCCGTTTTGTCGGGGTAGGAAAAACAGAGGTTTTTTAATTCGATGGTTTGTTTGCTCATAATCCGCATCCCGTCAGCCAGCGGCCTAGACCGTCGGCAAGGTTCCAGTTCCGCACAATGATGAAAAAGGCGATCCATCCACCGGCGAAGATCACATCCCGCCAGCCCAAGGCGGTTCGGCGTAAAACCCGCACCTGTCCATCGAAGCCGCGGCTTGCCATGGAGCAGTAGATTCGCTGGGCGCGATCCATGGAGCGCAGCAGCAGATGGCCGGTCAGCGAGCCGTAGGTGCGCAGACGCAACGGGCCGGAACCGGTTGACCGCATTTGCACACTGCGAATCATACGAAGACCTTCTTCACCGATCACAAAAAGGTAGCGGTACAGAAAAAGAAGCTGGACGGCAAACAAGCGCGGAACGCCCAGTTGTTCAAGTCCCGCGCAAAGGTGATGAATGCCGGTGCACGCCACCAGTATCAGAGCCGCGCTGACGGTCAGAGCAAACCGCACCATAATGGAAGCGAACGACAGCCAGCCGCCGGAAATCGTGTGGGAGCCGATGGTCAGTGCGGCATGCTGATCAAACCACGGATTAAACAATCCTACAAACAGAGCAAACGGAGCCGCAAAAGCCACTTTCCTCAGAATAGAGCCTGCCGGAATATTTCCTGAAGCCATCAGCACAAAAGGAAAAACAAACAGCGGCATCAGGGCGGACACTTCATAGCGCGGGAACGACATCACCGCGACGATGAACGCGACGGTTGTGATGATCTTTGTCCGGGCATCCAGACGATGCAGGGGCGTATCCAGCCGCCCCAGTTCGTCCATAAGCCCCACTTCTATGTATTGTCCAAATCTCACACTACGTCTTCTTTCGTGCCGTTCTCTGAGCCTTCAGGATGTATCCGATCAGTCCGGCCACGGCAAGTGTGATCAACCCGCCGACGATTCCGGAAACGGAGGTGCCGGCATTAACAGCGGGCCACGGCTCAGCTCTTTCATCCGGTTCTACGGATTTCTTAAATCCGTAGTCTGGAAGAAAAGCAGTCTTCTCCTGAAGCTTCGCCAGTCCGGCATGGATTCCGTCGTCCGAACCTTGGAACTCCTCCTGACCGGTGGTTTTTTTAATCGACCACTCTAGTCCGTCAAGCTGTGACGAAGCAAACCAGCTCACCACCGCACCGAGCAGGACGGCGGAAACCAGAAGACCCAGCACCACCGGACGCAAACTTTTCGGTGCTATGCCGGATATCGGAACCAGTGCCTCGGGCCGGGCGCGGGCGACAAAAGCCACCACGGCGGCCGTTGCCAAACCTTCGACCACGCCGATCGCCAAATGAATCGGCTGCATCAAAAGAACGAACGTGCCGAACGGCAGATCAGAAATTCCGGAGGCGGTCGTTTCGAGCACGACGCCAAACGCGCCGAGTTGCAAGCCAACAATCGCGGCAAGAATGGATGCGCTCCACAACCGTACGCCGCTTTTCGCGTCTTTCGCTATCATCCGGTAAATCAGCGGATAAGCAACAAACGCCGGGAAAAAGCCGAGGTTGAAAATATTGCACCCCAGCGCCAGCAGTCCGCCGTCGGCAAAAAAGAGCGCCTGCACGGTCAGTACAGAAGCCATCACCAGAAAAGCCGCGTACGGACCGAGCAAGGCCGTCAGGATGAGGCCGCCGCCGAGGTGTCCGCTCGATCCGGTGGCCGGAATTGAAAAGTTAATCATCTGCGCCGTAAAGATGAAGGCACCCAGCACGCCCATCATCGGAACCAGCCGGTCGTCAGCCGCCTGCTTGACCTTTTTCGCGCACCAGAAAATCAGGCCGGAAGTCACCGCCCACATCGTTCCGCCCACGGCGGGTGAAATTAAAGCATCAGCCATATGCATAGAAATTTTCCCGATCTGAAATCCAGCGGTTTAAGCGCCTCCGGCACAGTGATTACGAATGGCGAAAACGTAACACCAGAAGAAGAGATAATCCATCCCGAAAACCAAATCGTTTCCCCGATTGCCAAGACCCGCTCCGTTTCTTAGTCTGCCTGCGTTATAGAAAATCCGCCGGGACATAAGCCGAAGTTAAAGTTCGCTCAATAATACTGTTATGTGACATGAATGAGCCTTGGTAGAAAATGCCCAACGAAACCGAAAAGAAGGAAGCGCTTCGGAAAAAATCTCTCGGAGAATTGGGGGAGCTGTTTGGCATCAAGGCGTTGGTAGATTCGCACTTTGAGAGGGTTGTGAATCTCAATGACAGGAAAATGAATTACCCCTTTGCAGACATTTATGCTGAGAAAGACAACAAGAAGTACATCGTCAGCATAAAGGCTAGAAATAAGTTCCAGAAAAACCACACATTGAATGCCCATTACAACCTAGGCAGTAACGCATATTCAAAGGCAAGCTTGGCGGAAGCTGAATACGGAGCGGAGGCGCACTGGATGGCGATACAGTTTGATGTGAAAACGTATTCGGTATACTTCGGCTCGCTAGCTGAATTAAATCATCGTAAGGCCATACCACTCCGAGAATGTGAGCAAGGGAAAATCGGATCATGCCTAGTAAAGGACAAGAGGCATTACTTCGACTTCAGCTTCTTTGAGAACAAGAAAAGTGGGAATGTCACATAACAATTCGCTACAGGCGCGACGTCCCTGATGGGCCGCGGCCGGAGCTCAAAAGTTACAGCTTTCTTCCAGTGCTGGCGGCGGTTAGTTCACCGGATTTGACGCCCTTGGCGGCTTTCAGCAGGTCGGCCATTTCGCGGATTTCGCGGGCCTCGCCTTTGACGATAATCACTTCGAGGCAGTTGTGATGATCCATGTGGACGTGCGTCGATGAAATGATCCGGTCGTGGTGGTCGTGCTGGATGTCGGTGAGTTTATCTTGAAGCTGGCGCTGGTGGTGGTCG
>CAIKWE010000013.1 GCA_903831085.1 uncultured Verrucomicrobiota bacterium
CTGGCCACGCCCCCTGCCCGGCATTAGTACCGATACAGACATTGTTAACTGTAACGCCGGCGGTACCGGACGCTGGGACATCCGCCGCAATCGCCACCACCTGCATGTAGGTGGCGTTGGTCGTGCCGGATCCAAAGTCGACCGACAGGGTGTAATAGTACGCCGCAGTCAGGGTGACCGGATTGGTCGACATGGTCACCAGTGCATTCGTGTAGGTGACGTTGTTCACGCACTGCGTGGCGCCGATCCACCTGTAAAAGGTCATCCCGGACGCCGGAGTATTCGCCGAGATATTCACCCGCGCTCCATTGGTGTACCAGCCGCCGCCGGTGCCGCTGTTAACCGTCAGCAGGATTCCGTTAATAACCTGAGCGCCATTTGTTCCGTCAATGGGATCGCCGTTCTGTGTATCCGTATTCATCTCGATGGCGTTTCCAGCGGTCTTATTCAAAGGCTCCAGCGGAGTGGAGTAATACCAGTCGCCCGCCTGCACGTTATCGTCCTGGAAGATCAGCGCATACACATAACCGTTTGTCCATGCCCGCACGGTAGAGGCGGCGAAGAAGGCGTAGTCCGAATATAGAACAGCGTTGGTTTCGGTGACGATGACCGTATCCAGCACCACGTCGTTTACACCGCCCGCTCTGCTGGGCAGAATGCCGTCTTTCACATTATCCGGACTGTACATCAGTTGCGCGATAGTTGACTTGCCGGAGCCGACAGGCCCCAGAATCCCGGCATTGGGATCCGCACTGAAATAAAATCCGGCCGAAGCTCCCCAACTCACACTCACGACACCATTCGTGGCATCCACACAGCTCGCGGTCAGGGTGACGGGATTGGTTGACATGGTCACGATCGTTCTCAAAGAAGAGACGCTGGCCACAGCCTGAGTATCGCCGGTCCACCGGTCAAAAGCCTTCCCCGGGACATTTGTCGCCGTAATCGTCACCTGCGCTCCGTTGGTGTATAAACCACCCCCCGTACCGTTGTTGACTGTCAGCGCATAAGTGATGTTTGTGTACGTCGCGGTCAGGCTCACAGGACTGGTCGATATGGTGACCAAGGCGTTCGTGTAGGTGGCGTTATTCACATACTGTGTATCACCGATCCACCGAACAAAAAACAGCCCGGCTGCCGGAGGATTTGCCGTAATCGGCACATGCACTCCGTTGGAGTATATTCCGCCGCCGGTTCCGTTGCTGACCGTCAAGGTGTAAAAGCCAGAAGGATTTTTGTACGTCGCAGTCAGGGTGATATCATTGGCGGGTATGGTCACTATGGCGTTCGTGTAGGTGGCATTATTCACATACTGCGAATCCCCGGTCCACTTGTCAAAGGTCATCAAGACGCTCGGAGCATTGCTGGCGACGATATTCTGCACATGTCCGTTAGTGTATGACCCGCTGCCGCTGCCGCTGTTGACCGTTAGCGTATAGATATTTTTATAGGTTGCGGTCAGGGTGGCCGGATTGGTCGACATGTTGACCGTAGTGCTTACCGTGTTGCTGGATAAAACATTCGTATCTCCGATCCAGCGGTCAAAGGCTTTACCGGACAAAGCATCCGCCGAGATCGCCACATGCTGCCCGTTAGTGTACCACCCGCTGCCGCTGCCGCTGTTGACCGTCAGAGTATTAGTGGGATTCGCGACCGTGATCACCGCGACCACTGATGTACTGATCGCCCCGAAGCTATCCTTGGCCCGGGCCGTCAGACTGTACGAACCCGCCGGAACATTCACCCATGTGTAGGCGTAGGGTGGAATGGTATTCGATCCGAGCGGTGTCGTGCCGTTATAGAAACCTACCGTCGTAATCACGCCGTCCACATCCCATGCCTCGGCTGTCAGTTCAATCGACACCGGGGTAAAAAATCCCTGTCCGTTAGTCGGAGCAGTCAAATTCACGATGGGCACAATATTAGACACGTAAGTCAGAGTGACCGCGCCCGCGCCCCCTCTCCCACCGGCTTTTAGAGTGACGCCGCTCGACAGGCCGCCGCTGCCGCCGCCACCGGGAGCAAATCCAGCTCCGCCTGCAGCTTCATTGGTTGTTTGGCCGGTTCCCCCGTTGCCGCCGCCGGCAGGTGCCGTGGCACCTGCATTGGATATCGCGGTCACCCCGTCACTGCTCGTTCCGGCGCTACTGCCGCCGCCGCCAGCCCGGTTGAGAGCACCTGCCGCGCCGCTGCCGCCTGCATACACAACATCCCCGGTACTGCCTGCCGCGGTGCCCGCGCCGCTCAATCCATATCCGGTTGCTGTTGTACTTCCAATCGCACTTTCCCCGCCGCCCCCCCCCTTGGCGATAATCCTGGTTGAAGGAGCGTTGTTTGTATTAAACCAGGAGTCGCCACCAGACACCCTGACATCGTTTTCCATAAAGTTATTATATCAGCCGGCACCCACGTTGATGGAATACGTGCGCCCCGGAACAACAGCATAAAGATTGTATCGGGCATACGCACCGCCAGCCCCGCCGCCGCCATACTGCGGGGTGCTTCCACCGGTAAGCTGGGCGCTCCCTCCCGCGCCGCCGCCGCCCCAGCATTCCACTACAACGGAAGTAACGTTGTTAGGACAACGCCAGCTGTTGGTGCCCGGCGTGGGAAAATTAGTTGTGGTGATAACGATGGGGAAAACCTGAATCGCGGCGACCGACGACGTGCTGACCGCTCCGCTGTTATCCATAGCCTGAGCTGTCAAACTGTACGAACCCGTTGTCACATTCGCCCACATGTAGGCGTAAGGTGCGTTGGTGGCGGATCCGAGCAGGTTGGTTCCATTATAGAAACCCACAGTCGTAATCGTGCCGGTCGCAGACGAGGCGTTGGCTGCCAGTGTGATCGATGCCGGCGCAAGGAAGCCCTGTCCGTTGAACGGAGCCGTTAGACTCACGCTTATGATGGGGGCGCTTGCTCGCGTTTCGGCAGACAGGAAGGCCAGCAGGAAAACAGAACCTATGACGAGCTTCCTCCGCGTGTTCGGAGAAGACCTGAAGTGGCCGTTGACTGCCGTCCTTATCGTCTCATAAATCTCCTTCATATCGCCCTCCGAAAGCCGCACGTTTACTATCTATTCCTGACATCATAGATCACAAGTTCTATAGTCCCTCTGTCGTATATGGTGTTTAAAAAATCCCCACCCCATCGCGCCGCAGCCTGTCGGCACACTTATTCATCCGCACTTTACGCCCCCCGGCAATCGCTTCTCGTCATCACTTCTCATCGCCGGCCACGGGAGACGAACAGCCCGGAACGGCACTCGGCCGAAATCTTAGCCTGCCGGTTAGGGGTTAGTGAGGAGGAACAGATCGAGACGCGGCGGGGGCGGTGCCTTTGAAATCGCCCAAACCTTAAAGTTGTCATAATCGAAATTACTATTACCACCGACCGTTACTAATGTGAACTTAGCGAATCCGGTTCCACCCGAAAAAGGAATTCCGGTGACCGTGCTGGATGCTAAGGTCGAGCCGTTAAACAATGTCGCACTGATGCCAGTAGAATCCAGCGTAAGTGAAAGGGAATTCAAGGAAAGCGTTGAGTTGGAACTCCGAAAGGCAATGCCGATCGGGACTCCATTTACACTTACCTGAAATTGCGGCGAAGATGCCATGCCGCCCATTACAATGGTGCAAACCGTACTATTGTTGCCGTCATACACGGTTATATTCTGCGAAATTCCGGCGTTCCCCCCATTTGGCTTGAAATCGTAGCTGAAACGAACCGCATTCGCTCCTTTGAAAGGGGCGGATTGGCTCAGGGTTCCCGATAAACTGCCTCCGGTCAGCCTCATGTTGAGGTAGGCTACCATAGAGACCGCTCCCGCTCTGAAAGCCGCGGTTGACTTACTACCCGGCGACCCCGACCAGCCATTTTGAGGAATTTGATCGAACTCGGATGGCGGCGAAAAGGTGGCTGCATTCAGGTCGGCGGCTGTAGTGATAACTTGCCCATCATCAGAGTTTTCA
>CAIKWE010000014.1 GCA_903831085.1 uncultured Verrucomicrobiota bacterium
CTATTCCAATTCCGACGCCGTGCAGCTCCAGCGCTTCGGTCGCGGCGATGAAATCTATCTGACCGTCTGGGGGCCGGAACCGCCCGCTTCGGTTGAGATCGAAATCGATGCCGCCGCGCTCGGATTGAAAGAAAAGCCGTCGTTCAGCGAAATCGTCGCCGACACCCCGATGCAGGTTGAGAAGAGTTCCAAGGGTTGGAAACTTACCGTGCCTCTGGAAAAGAACATGACACGCGTTATAAAAATCAACTAGGACAAAAATCAAAGCATCTAAACTTGCCATCGACTTAAGGTGAGGCCGAACAGTATAAACGTTAATAAGATGGAACAAAACGAAGGAGATCGCGACCTATGAAAAGCATCATAAAATCGATTTTTACTGCTTTGCCGCTGGCGCTGTCTGCCGCCAGTCTGCCGCCAAAGCCCGCCGATAAATCCAATATCGTCTTTATTCTGGCCGACGATGCCGGCATCGGCGATTTCTCGGCCTATGGCTGCAAATATGGCGTCACGCCGAACATCGATCGTCTGGCGAAGGAGGGGATGAAATTTAACCGCGCTTATAGCGGTAACGCCGTTTGCGCTCCGTCGCGGGATGTTCTGATGACCGCAATGCATCCCGGTCACGGGTTGCGCCGCGCCAACCAAAGCAAGACGCATGGTTTAGTGCCGATGCCGGCCGGGCAGATGACGGTGGCCCGCCTGCTTCACGATGCCGGTTACACGACCGGCGGTTTCGGTAAGTGGGGGCTTGGCAATCCCGGCACGACCGGCATTCCGGAGCAGCAAGGCTTTGACGTTTTCTTCGGTTACTACGACCAGGTTCACGCGCACGACTATTACACCGACTACCTGGTTCGCAACAGCGTCAATGAGCCCATTCAGCAATCCGGAAACCACACCTGGGAGGATTATTCCCATACCCGTATCGCCAATGAGACGCTCAAGTTCATCGAGCAGAACAAAGACCGTCCGTTCTTCTGTTACGCCGCCTGGACGCCGCCGCACATGGACTGGGTCATTCCGGACAACGCCCCGTATTCACAGAAGGACTGGTCGGAGACGGATAAAACTTATGCCGCGATGGTTGCGTTGATTGACAGGGATGTCGGCCGCGTCATCCAGAAGTTGAAAGACCTCGGCCTCGACGAGAAAACGCTGGTGATCTTCAGCTCCGATAACGGGGCCCACCAGCAGATCATCGGGTCGCTCGGCAGCAACGGCGGGTTGCGCGGCTACAAACGGCTGTTGTATGAAGGCGGGATCCGTGCGCCATTCATCGCCCGCTGGCCGGGCCGGATCCAGCCGGGCGCGACCAGCGACCTGCTCACCACGTTTATGGATTTTCTGCCGACCGCCGCGGATATGGCCGGAGTTCCTGCGCCGAAAGGCATAGATGGGATTTCCATTTTGCCGACATTGCTCGGCCAGAAACAAACCGCGAGCCACGAATTCCTCTACTTCGAACTCTATGAAGGAGGGTTCCAGCAATCGGTGCGCTTGGGTGACTGGAAGGGGTATCGAACCGGCACCAAGGCGCCTATGGAGCTTTACAATCTGAAGACCGATCCGACCGAGGAGAAAAATCTTGCCGCCGAAAACCCAGATGTCGTGAAACAGATTGATGCCATTATGACGGCCGAACACACACCATCTCCGTATTTCATCGCCCCGGAACAAGGTACTCCGGCAAAAGTAACGGGGAAAAAGAAGGCGGCCGGTGAAAAAGATAAAAAACAGAAGGAACTGTCGCTCAATGAAATGGTGAATGAAGAAAACGCGGTACCTGCACAGAGCGGAAAAGGAGTCGCGGAATGAATGCAAATATTAGAAACTCCCTCACCGCATTGCTGCTGACACCGCTAGCCGGGGCGCAGGCGGCTGACTCAGCTCCGCAACCGCGCAAACCAAACATCCTGTTCGCCGTTGCCGACGACTGGTCGTTTGGCCACGCCGGGGTCTATGGTTGCAAATGGATCAAGACTCCTGCGATGGATCGCGTGGCCCACGATGGAATTCTGTTCACCCAGGCCTACACGCCGTGCGGAAAATGTGCGCCCTCGCGGGCATCCATCATCACAGGCCGCAACCCGTGGCAACTCAAGGCGGCGGGTAACCACTGGGCCCTCTTTCCGCCGGAATTCAAGTCGTACCAGGAAGCGCTGGGCGAGCAGGGTTACTTTGCCGGAATGACCGGCAAGGGCTGGGGTCCGGGTATCGCCACAAATGCCGCTGGCCGAAAACGTACGATGGCGGGCAAACCTTTCGATGTCAGGAAGTTTCCCACCAAGATAACCAAAGGAATATCGCCAGCCGATTACGCGGGGAATTTTAACGACTTCCTGGATGCCGCCCCCAAGGATCAGCCTTGGTCCTTCTGGTATGGCGGCCATGAGCCGCATCGCGGCTACGAATATGGTTCGGGCGTGGCCAAGGGTGGCAAGAAGACCTCCGACATTGATCGCGTGCCGGAGTGCTGGCCGGATACCGAGGAGGTGCGCAACGACATGCTCGATTACGCGTTCGA
>CAIKWE010000015.1 GCA_903831085.1 uncultured Verrucomicrobiota bacterium
CTAGATATTGCATATTCATCTGGAATCTCAGAACACGTTGATCTCCACCGTCTATCACTGCCGGGCGGATTTTTATTGCTGAAACGTCCTGAAAACTACGGGGGAAACTACGGGTTTGGGTCGTTAAAAAGCACCTTTTTTCAAAAGATTTCATTAACACTTGCAAGCACCTTAATATATGCTAACATACTCAATGCAAGGTAGATATATGAATCAGTTTGCAACTTGCTGAGAATGAAATAACTGGTAAAGAGTGGTTCCTAAACCGTAGGTCGCGGGTTCGAATCCCGCCCGGGGTACCATTTAACAACTTCATTCGCAGCACTTTGCAAAAGGTGCTGTTTTTTATTTCTACCTTGCGCGGCCCGACTACGGGGGAAACTACGGGTTTGGCCGGTTGATTCGCCCTATTTTGATTAAGGGCGTTTCATAGGAACGCAAAATCAACAGGTGGGGCGAGTAGCAGGCTGTAGGTCGCCGACTTCAGGAAGAAATGAGCCGAATAGGTGTTTTATTTGGCTCATAAATAAGGCTTTTATTGAGCCGAATAACTGCTATAAACGGCTCATGAAATATAACTGGCAGCAGGATGACTGGCCTGATTTCCGATATAACCCAGAAAAACTTAATGCCTTGGTCATTGAGTTCAGTGAGAAAATAGGCCGGATCGGCGGGTTGCTGGATGCCCTGCCGGAAGGAACGCAGACCGACACGCTCATCGACATCATGGTTTCAGAGGCTATTAAAACCTCCGAAATCGAAGGAGAATACCTTAGCCGTCCGGATGTCATGTCATCCATCCGAAACAATCTGGGTCTCAATACCACCACAGAACGGATTAAAGATCAGCGGGCCTCCGGCATTGCAGAGCTGATGATCTGCCTGCGGGATGAGTGGAAGAAGCCGCTCAGTCAAAAGATGCTGTTCAACTGGCACGCCATGGTGATGCGCGGCTCAAAAAAAGTACGCTCCGGCGCGTGGCGCACTCATCAAGAACCGATGCAGGTTGTCTCCGGAACCATCGGAAACGAAACCGTTCATTTCGAAGCGTGTCCTTCGGAAAAAGTTCCGTATGAAATGAAACGTTTTATCAAATGGTTCAACGATACCGGCCCGGGCGGACAAACTGAAATCCGGTGGGCCCCGGTGCGCGCGGCCATCACTCATCTCTACTTTGAAACCATCCACCCGTTTGAGGATGGAAACGGCAGAGTCGGGAGAGCGTTGGCGGAAAAGGCGCTGTCACAGGGCATTGGACGTCCAGCACTGCTGAGCCTTTCACAAACTATTGAACCCAATCGGGCCGGTTATTACGAAGCCCTCAAGCAGGGGCAACGTTCTAATGAGATCACCCCTTGGATCGTCTGGTTTTCCAACATGCTGATCAAAGCCCAGAAACAGGTGGAAGAAAAAATCGAATTCACCTTAAAGAAAACGAAACTGTTTGACCGGGTTCATGGTCAGCTCAACGAACGGCAGCTCAAAGTTATCCGGCGCATGTTGAAAGAAGGCCCGGACGGATTTAAAGGCGGCATGACCGCGAAAAAATATATCGCGATTACCGGCGCCGCCAAAGCGACTGCCACGCGCGACCTGCAGGAGCTGGTCAACACCAAGATATTCATACCGAGCGGCGGCGGACGCAGTGTCTGCTATCAAATCAAACTGTAAGCGGACTGAACGACGACCAATAGATATGGGCGCTATAAACGACAGGGGTAATGGTTCAGAATGATGAATGGAACGCGAAGCCGCAGAAGGGATGAGAACCCGCCGGTTCCAATGTTTGGAACCGGCATTTCCCAGCGGCCTGCAGTCTGAGGTCTACAGCCTTCTCTTATCGGCTTCCCGAACGTCGGCTGGGCGAAAACGATCCGCCTTTATGTGTCGGGCGCGGCGAACGGTGCTGTCCTCCGCCATGACTCGGACCACGGGACGAAGGTCCGGATGAACGGCGGTGTCCGCCGCCCTGCCGACCTTTCGGTTCAGGCCGTGCATCAGTGCCGGTAGCCAGTCGCGCGGTTTCAGAATGATATTTGTGCGTCTTGTCCACGGGAACGGTTTTGCGGATCAGTTTTTCGATGTCGCGCAGAAAGTCGCGTTCGCGGGCGGAACAAAATGCAACGGCGTCGCCGTCCATTCCGGCGCGGGCGGTGCGGCCGATGCGATGAACGTAAGTTTCCGGTTCTTCGGGCAGATCATAATTCACGACGTGCGTGATGCCGTCCACATCAAGGCCGCGCGCGGCGATGTCGGTGGCGACCATGGCGCGTAGCTTGCCGGTTTTAAAATTATGCAGCGCCGTTGTGCGGGCGTTCTGCGATTTATTGCCGTGAATGGCGGCGGCCGTGATGCCCGCTTGAACCAACTGCCTGACGACCTTGTCTGCGCCGTGCTTGGTGCGGGTGAACACAATGACTTTGTCCATATTGTGGTCGGTGATCAGATCGATCAGCAGTTCATCCTTGTTCTCTTTATCGACGAACATCAGTTTCTGCGCGATGCGCTCAACCGTCGGCTGACCCGGATCAATGGTGATCTGAACGGGATCGTGTAGCAGTTCTTTGGCGAGACTCGCGACCACCGGCGGCATCGTCGCCGAGAAAAAGAGCGAGTGACGTTTTTTCGGCAGCTTGGCGATCACCTTGCGGACAGAAGGAATAAATCCCATGTCGAGCATGCGGTCGGCTTCATCGAGAATAAACAGCTCGATCTGGTCGAGATGAATATGACCCTGTTGCATCAAGTCGAGCAGACGGCCCGGCGTGGCAACGACCACATCGAGACCGCGGCGCATCGCCTGAACCTGCGGATTCTGACCAACGCCGCCGAAAATGACGGTGTGCGAAACCTTCACGTGTCGACCGTAGGTCTTGATGCTGTCGCCGATCTGGGCGGCCAGTTCACGCGTCGGAGTAAGAATCAGCGCGCGCGGTCTTCCGCCGGGCGCGGTGCGTTTTGTTTCCGTCATTTCCTGCAGAAGCGGCAGTGTGAACGCGGCGGTTTTGCCGGTTCCGGTCTGCGCGCAACCGAGCAGGTCGCGGCCTTCCAGCAGATGCGGAATCGCCTGCTGCTGAATGGGTGTGGGAATGGTGTAGCCTTCTTCGGCCACAGCGCGTTGCAGCGGCTCAATTAGAGCCGCGAATACATTTTGTGATTTCATGAACCTTCTTTTCCGTCCGGAATATTTAAAAAACTCTCTGCCTGCCGGACGTGTAGGGAAAGAAGATGCCGCATCAATTGCGGCGTGCGGTTCGTAAAGTCGAACCAATTGAGCGGAGGGTTGTAGGCTTATGCTGTCTCCGTGTCAACTGAAGAGTTTCACCACAGAGGGCACAGGGGCACAGAGAGGTTCCAATGGTTGGAAGAATTGGCCCGCAGAAAAACGCCGGAGGCTTCCAACCCTTGGAAACTTCTTGGCGTCTTGGCGGTCATTTTTTCCAAACACTGGAACTTTTTTGTTCCATCGGAGCGGAAGGCAGGTAGAATGCGCCGCATGAGCTGGTATATTACTCTTTTGGTCTGCGGGCTGTTTCTGGTCGGCGTGGAGATTTTCATCCCCGGCGGCGTGGTCGGCGCGGCCGGCGCGGCGGCGCTGATCGGCGCGGCGGTGATGGGCTTTATGATTTTCCCGCTGTGGCTGGGCTGGCTGAGTCTGCTTCTGATTCTTGTGCTGACCGCGATCGCGGCGTTTGTCTGGATGAAGTATTTCCCGAAGAGCCCGATGGGCAAGGCGCTGTCGCTGACGCAGCATATTTCCAAAAAGGATCAGGATGATTCGACCTGGAAGCCCGGCATGAAAGGCACCGCGCTGAGTATCCTGCGCCCTGCCGGCAAAGCGCTGATCGAAGGTCGCCATGCGGATGTGATCGCCGATGGAACCTGGATTGAACAAAATGCCGCCATCGAGGTCATTAAGGTGGAAGGCAACAGAATTTATGTGCGGGAGATGAAACATTGAGAACTGGAATTGGAAAATTTGGAATATTGCTCGGCGCGCTACTGTTTACGCAACATGCCGGTGCAATTGAGTTTGTGCAGCGCGATCAGTTCATCAGCAGCGAAGCGGAAACCCTGCGCGATGAAACATGGATTTCGGCGCAGACTATCACCATCAGCGGCGAGACGCTCGACGATCTGTTCGCGGCGGGCGGTGTTCTTGATCTGCGCGGAAATTTTAAAAGCGATGTCTGGGCGGGCGGCGATCAGGTGATCGCGGCGGGCCGTTTCAGCGATCATGTACGCCTGATTTCACGCACGGTGCAGGTTTCCGGAACGTTCGGCGGTTCGCTGACGGCAATGGGCACTACCGTTAAGATTGATCCGTCGGCAACGATTGCCAAAAACGTTCTCTGCCTTGGCGAAAATATCATCAGCGAAGGTTCGGTTGCAGGCAACGTCCGGATCGTGGCACAAAAGGCGACGCTCGGCGGAAAGATTGCAGGCAATGTTTCCATTACGGCTCAGGAGATTGTGATTCTGCCCGGCGCGATGATCGGCGGCGACCTAAGCTATACCGCGCCCAAAGAGCTGGTGCTCTCCCCTTCTGTCACGCTCGGCGGCAAACTTATCCGCACGTTTGAACCTCTGCCGCCAAGACAGTTCCTTAAGCCTAATCTGGCAGGACATTTTGGTTTTGCCTTCGCCGCTCTGCTGACCGGACTGGTTTTCAGTTCGATCTTCTCGCGCTACACCGCCAACACCGTTCAGTTGCTGCGCACCTCACGCGGCGCCTGCCTGCTCACCGGGTTCGCCGCGCTGTTTCTTATTCCGATGAGCGCCTTCTTGCTGATCTTCACTCTTGTCGGAGTGCCGCTATGTGTTCTGATGATTCTCTTCTACTGCATTCTGCTCTACCTCAGCAAAGTCGTGGTCGGCCTGTGGCTTGGTGCTTTGATTCTGCGCCGCAAGGAAATCTCGAAACACAACCAGGCGGGCGCTCTGGCTGTCGGACTGCTGGTTATCTATGCCTTGACGGCCTTCACCGCCATCTCCTTTTTCATCAGCATCCTGATCGCGATATACGGTCTCGGCGCGCTGATTCTGGCTCTTTTCAGAAAACCGGTGCTGTTCATTCAGTCGCCGAATGACATTAATTAAACAACAATGGAGGAAATCATCATGAGTACTATATTGGGCTTGTTTTTACTGGTCGTCGTCTTTGTTTTTTCGGCGGTTATTCTGTCCGTGCTCGCGGTCTGGGTTCAGGCCTGGGGTTCGGGCGCACCGATCAAACTCTATAACCTGATCGGGATGAAACTCCTGCGCAAAGTTCCGGTCACACTGATCGCCCGGGCGCGAATTCAGGCCATCAAAGCCGGAATTGATATCAGCAGCGACCTGCTCGAGGCGCATTATCTCGCCCGCGGCAACGTCGTCAACGTGGTGCAGGCGCTGATCGCCGCCGACAAGGCCAACATCAAACTGAACTTCCAGCAGGCCGCCGCCATCGACCTCGCCGGCCGCGACATTCTTGATGCCGTCACCACCAGCGTTAACCCGAAGGTGATCGACTGCCCGAACCCGAAACAAGGCACAACCTTCCTCGACGCCGTTGCCAAAGACGGTATCCGTCTGCTGATCAAAGCGCGCGTCACCGTCCGCACCAATCTCGAACAGCTCGTCGGCGGCGCAACAGAAGAAACCATTATCGCCCGCGTCGGTCAGGGGATCGTCAGCGCCGTCGGTTCGATGGACTCCTACAAAAAGGTTCTCGAAAATCCCGATAACATCAGCCGCAAGGTGCTCGACAGCGGACTCGACGCGCAGACCGCGTTCGAAATTGTCTCGATTGATATCGCCGACGTGAGCGTCGCCGGAACCGCCAATACCGCCAACGTCGGCGCGATGCTCGAAACTGAGCGCGCTGAAGCGGACAAAAAACTTCGTCAGGCGGAAGCTGAAGGCCGCCGCGCCATGGCCATCGCACAGGAACAGGAAATGCGCGCCCGCGTTCAGGAAATGCAGGCCAAGGTGATCGAAGCACAGGCGCAGGTTCCGCTCGCCATTGCCCAGGCCTTTAAGGAAGGACACCTCGGCGTGATGGATTTCTACCGCATGCAGAACGTCATGGCCGATACCTCGATGCGCGAATCGCTCGCCGGCGGTGACGAATCGGCTCATAAGAAAGATTGAGCATGACTGATCTTGTTGTCAGAGCGGACGGCGGACTTGTCTGGCTGGTCGTCGGCGTTTTCTGGGTCATCGCCCAGATCGCCGGCGCCGCGGCCAAGAAAAACCAGCCACGCCCGCCGCCTTCCGATACCGGCGAAGAGAGCAGGCCTCCTGAAGATCCGATCGCCGAACTGCTACGTAAAATGGCCGGGGTTCAGGAATTCAGAGTCGAGCCGCCGAAGTTCATCGAAGAACCGGAGGAACCTGTTTTCACGCCGCAACCGGTGCGGCGCAGTGAGGTGAGAACAAAAAGTCCGTGGACGCCGGCCGTGTCGCGCCGTAATGGAATGACGGCGGATGACATCAAGGCTTTGCCGGACATTGAGCCGTTGCGCCGCGAAATCAGGGGCCAGAGAGAGACGCCTCCCGCTCCGGTTCCGGTCCAGCCCCGGATCGATGCGCATCTGAAGATGAGCGCCTTCCGCAACAGCGTTCCCACCATCAAACTGCCGACGTTGAATCTGAGTTTCCAAGGTTCGGCAACGTCTATCCAAAATGCTCCGAACCTTGGAAAAATTCTGAGCCCGTCGGATAAGAGCTCTCTCCGTCGCGCGATGCTCAGCCACATCATTTTCTCGCCGCCCAAGGCGCTCGAACAGGCTGGCAAACGATAAGCCGCTCCGCTACCGCGAATTTCCGAACGAATCGCTTGCTGTATTCGGGGTATTAGATATACAAAGCAACCCGTCGAACTGGGTATTTAAGACGATGAAACTTCGCTGAGAAAATACGCAGAGTGCTGTTATGGCGACGCGCATTAAATACCGGAAATAGAACGGATTGTGTAAAATGACCTATCGGCTTGTCTCTAGGCCAGCACGGTAGAAGGATTTCGCATGTTTAAATCTCTTTTCGCCAAGATTTCACCGGTGCTGGTAGTCAAAGAGGCAACCGCAAAGCACGCCATGTCAGAGCATGAACAGCTGCTCGCCAGTTTATGTGCTCAACCGGCGGAAAAAGTTTTGCGCGTACTGGGCTCCCGGTCTGAAGGGCTGACGGCGGAGGAGGTTGAAGCCCGCATTGAAAAGTACGGCCGCAACGAGTCGGCCCATGCGGCGCGCGAGGGATTTTGGCAGGACATCCTGCGGCGCTGCCGCAGTCCGCTCGTCATTCAGTTGCTGGCCATCGGCGGCATTTCGGTGGCGATGGGCCAAATGGTCTCGGCCGCGATCGTCGGCGGCATGGTCGTGTTGAGCGTGGGTCTCGCCTACGTTCAGGAACGGAAATCCGGAAAAGCGGTAGAAAAGCTCCGTGAACTGGTTCAGGCGCAGGTCGCAGTAATCCGCAACGGGAAGGAAGTTGAAATCCCGATGGCGGAAGTGGTGCCGGGCGACATCGTCGTACTGGATGCCGGCGCGATTATTCCGGCCGACTTGCGGCTCCTGTCGGCGAAAGACCTTTTCGTCAGTCAGTCGGCGCTGACCGGCGAATCGATGCCGGTGGAAAAGAACGCCGCCCCGGCCTCAACCGATGATCAAGGACTGCTCGCTTCCGCCGCCGCGTGTTTTCAAGGCAGCACGGTCATGAGCGGCACGGGCCGCGGCGTGGTGGTTAATACCGGCGCCCGCACTTATTTCGGCTCGATCTCCGAGCGACTGGCTCAGCGCCAGACAGAAACCAGTTTCGACCGGGGCATCAAGGCCTTCACCATGCTCATGATCCGCTTCATGGTCGTGATGGTTGGCGTGGTGTTTTTTGTGGTTGGACTCTCCAGAGGCAACTGGGGAGAGGCGCTGCTGTTCGGTCTGTCTGTGGCAGTAGGTCTGACTCCCGAAATGCTGCCGATGATCGTAACGGTGAATCTGGCCAAGGGCGCGCTGGCCATGTCGCACAAGAAGGTCATCGTTAAACAGTTGTCGGCGATTCAGAACCTCGGCGCGATTGACGTGCTGTGTACGGATAAGACCGGCACGCTGACGCAGGATCGCGTGATGCTGGAGCGGCATGTGGATGTAACCGGGCGTGAAAGCGATGACGTTCTGCGCTACGCTTACATGAACAGTTACTATCAAACCGGTCTGCGAAATCTTCTGGATCGGGCTGTACTGGCGCACAGCGAATTGGACGTGGAGCACAGTTGCCGTAAGGTAGACGAATTGCCTTTCGATTTTCAGCGCCGCCGCATGTCAGTGGTGATCGAGCATGAGGGCGATCACGTTCTGATCTGCAAGGGTGCGGTGCATGAGATTTACGCCTGTTGCGACCGCTATCAGGTGGAAGATGAAATTTTCCCGCTGATCGATATGATCCGCGACGATCTGTTCGATGAAGTCGCCGATCTGAACCGTGACGGATTCCGCGTGCTGGCCGTCGCTTACAGGGAATATCCGCGGGAAAAACCCGTCTTCGGTGTTGCGGATGAAACCGGGCTGATCCTGCTCGGCTATATCGCGTTCTTCGACCCGCCGAAGGAATCCACGGCGCAGGCCATTGCGCTCCTGCGCGAAGCGGGCGTGGCGATCAAGATTTTGACCGGCGACAATTCTCTGGTGACACGCAAGGTTTGTAACGACGTGGGCCTGGACGGACAGCACATTCTCACCGGCGACGAACTGTCAAAATTATCACAGGAAGCGTTTGCCAAAGCGGTGGAGGAAACAAATGTCTTTGCGCGACTTTCGCCAAACCAGAAGGAACAAATCATCCGGCAGTTGCAGGCGGCCGGCCACGTTGTGGGTTATCTGGGCGACGGCATCAACGACGCTCCCGCACTCAAGACGGCCGATGTCGGGATTTCGGTGGATTCAGCCGTGGATGTGGCTAAAGAAGCGGCCGACATTGTCTTGCTGGAAAAAAGTCTCCTCGTGCTGGAAGACGGTATCCGGCAGGGGCGGCGCGTTTTCGCGAACATCATCAAGTACGTTCGCATGGGGGCCAGTTCCAATTTCGGCAACATGTTCAGCGTTGTCGGAGCGAGCTATTTCCTGCCCTTCCTGCCTATGCAACCGGTGCAGATTCTGCTCAACAATCTGCTTTACGATTTCTCGCAGACAGGGATACCGACCGATAGCGTGGATGCTGAACTCGTGGCAAAACCGCGCAAGTGGAATATCAGCAACATCCGGCGTTTCATGATGTTCATCGGCCCGATCAGTTCGATCTTCGACTATGCAACGTTCGGACTGATGTTGTTCTTCTTCCACTGTCGCGACTTCACACGGGCCGGAATTTCCGCAGTGGATAAAGCCGGACTGGAGAAGTTGTTCCAGACCGGCTGGTTTGTCGAGTCGCTGTTAACGCAAACGCTCATTGTCCATATCATCCGGACCAAACGCATTCCGTTCTTCGGCAGCCGGGCGTCCCTGCCCATGACGCTAACCACGCTGGCGATCATGGCCGTGGCTGTATGGCTACCCTACTCGCCGTTCGCCGCGTCATTGGGTTTTGTGCCGTTGCCGCCCGTCTATTGGTTGTGGATCAGTTGTTTCCTTCTCGTCTACAGTGTACTGACCCATACAATTAAGGTATGGTTCCATAAGCGTTACGGAGACGATTGACATGAACAGCCTGCTGGAAGCATTACAAGAAGGCCGAATGGTCGAACTGCCGGATGGAAATAAAGATCAGGCGTTGACCATTCTCGCGAATCTGATCGAGGCTGTCCCATCCGTCCCGGCCGGTACAGATATGACCGGCACCATAATGACTCGTGAAGGAGCTGGCAGTACCGCATTAGGCAAAGGGTGGGCCTGCCCGCATGCGCGGCTCGGCAACGAAGGCGACCTTGTGTGTGCGGTGGGATGGAGTCCGTCAGGAATCGAATACGGCGCGCCGGACGGGAAACTGGTGCGCATCGTGGCAATGTACCTCGTGCCGCTCAATCAGAAAAATACTTTTCTCCGGGAGGTTTCCGGTGTTGCCAAAGCTCTGCAGGCTCAGGCTGACGACGCGATGTGGGCGGGCATACGCGATCTGACACAGGCGCGTAATGCGCTCTTAGACATGATTACCGTCGGGAGCGAATCGGCGGTTCCGGAAGCGCGGGCGCGCATGATCCGGCTGGAAGCGCGGCAGGCTGTGGTCGAACACTTGCCGGCCACCGCCCTGACTGGTTTGACGCTTCAGGCCGTAACAATCGTCTCCGGCCCCAAGCTGAAGCCCGTTGTGCTTTCGCAGCATCAGGACTTGAGCAATCGGCTGGAATCGGTGACGGATCTTGCGGGAATCCTGTCGAAACAAGGTTTTCTGGATGTTGGAGATTGGCGCATACTTAGCCGCGGATCGACGCCTTATGCCGCAGAGCGCGTCGTGTTTGACTGCCTGGCTGTGCGCCGTGTGCCGGAACGACCGGTAATCGTCCCTCAGTCGGTTTAGGTGATGTCATCACCGACACCGCGTGAACAGATCGTTCGCAAACGGCAGCGAACAAACGCCAGACTCCAACGTGTTGATCTGCTACGAGCCGACCGATGCGGAAAAAGCATCCCTGCTGACTCAGTTCGATCTGGATCCTTTCGATAACTGGCGCATTTCCTACGGCCTCTTTTCACTGGCGATGATCCTGTTGGGCTGGGTCATATGGTGGTGGCTGAAGAAAATCCTGGATCGGCATCAGACAAAAGAACGGCGACAAGCGGCCTCGTCCGCCCATTAATTTAGAGCCCTATTTCTGAGATTGTCGTCGCTATTTCCGGCTCAAGGTTCATAGTCTGTTTCTCTATGAACATTACCCCTCCAACCATTATTCAGGGCGGAATGGGCGCAAGCATCTCCAACTGGCGCCTTGCTCAGGCTGTGTCGCGCCTTGGCCAGCTCGGTGTTATCTCCGGCACGGCTCTCGACGGAGTTTTAACGCGCCGTCTTCAGGACGGCGATCCAGAAGGGCTTGTCCGCCGCGCACTCGAGCATTTCCCCTTCCCCGGCATGGCTCAGCGCGTTCTGGATGCGTTTTTTATTCCCGGCGGGAAACCCAAAGAAACGCCGTACCGGAAATACCCGATGCACGATCTCGACGGGCGGCGTGAACCGCTGGAGCTCTGTATCGTGGGTAATTTCGTGGAGGTTTTTCTTGCGCGGCAGGGTCATACAAATCCGGTTGGCATCAACTATCTGGAAAAAATTCAGATGCCCCATCTGGCCTCCATCTACGGGGCTTTGCTGGCCGGTGTCGCCGTCATCATTATGGGCGCGGGAATTCCCCTGACGATTCCCAGCGTGCTGACCGCGCTGACCCGGCATGAACCGGCGGAATACCCGATCTACATTGCCGGAAAGGATGGAAAGAGCGAGACCTTCAATCTGCGCTTTGATCCCGCGCAGTTCATCGAAGACATCCCTCTGCCGGAAATGCTCCGGCGTCCGGATTTTCTGCCGATTGTTTCTTCAGAAGCTCTGGCCGCGATTCTCCTGCGCAAAGCCAACGGTCCCATTGACGGGTTCATCGTGGAGGGAAATCTGGCGGGCGGGCATAACGCACCGCCGCGCGGACGGGTGCCTTTGAGCGAAACGGGTGAACCCGTCTATGGTCCGCGTGATGTCGCGGATCTGGCCGCGTTCCGCGAAATGGGTCTTCCGTTCTGGCTGGCTGGGTCATTCGGCTCGGCCGAAGGATTGAAGCGGGCATTGGAGGAAGGAGCCTGCGGTGTGCAGGTGGGAACCGCCTTTGCGCTTTGTGAAGAATCCGGCCTGATGCCCGAGGCGCGCCACGAATTGATCCGCCTCGCACTTGCCGGCGAATCGCATGTCTTCACCGATCCCCTCGCGTCGCCGACCGGGTTTCCGTTTAAAGTGGTGGAGTTGACCGGAAGTCTGTCCAACGGGGCTGTTTATCAGCAACGTCAGCGCGTTTGCGACCTCGGCATTCTGCGCCAGCCGTACCGCCGTGCCGACGGTACGATCGGCTACCGTTGCCCTGCTGAACCCGCCGACGCCTATGTGGCTAAAGGCGGACAGGAAGCAGACACCGTCGGACGCAAATGCCTTTGCAATGCGCTCATCGCCAATGCCGGAATGCCGCAAAGGCTGGCTGATGGCAGCTATGAGCTTTGCCTGATCACGATGGGCGACGATCTGACTGAGGTTGGACGTTTCTGCAAACCCGGCAGTCTGGACTACTCGGCCGCCGATGTGGTGCGCGTCCTGCAGGGAACTTCCTGCGGTTGAAGCTGAGGGCTTGCGGCGCGAACAGTTCATCGGTACCTTCTTCCGGATGAAAAACCCTTCGAACAAACAACTGCTGGATGTCTGCGTCGCTGCCGCACGGAAAGCTGGCGAACACGCCCTGAAAAATCTCCACCGGCGAGAGGAAGTCGCGCAGCATTTTGATCACGACGTGAAACTGGTGATGGACAGCGAGTGTCAGCGCATCGCCGAAGGCGTCATCCATAACCATTTTCCTGACCATGCGATTCTTGGTGAAGAGGGTTCGATTGTCCGAGATCACGCCTTTGAATGGATCATCGATCCGATTGACGGCACTGTTAATTACACGCACGGACTTCCAGGCTGGTGCTGTTCCATCGCCGTACGGTGCGACAGCGAAATCCTGGCGGGCTGCGTCTTTGTTCCGGTGGTCAGTGAGTGCTACACCGCAACGGTTGACGGCCCCGCTCTGTGTAACGATGCGCCGATTCAGCCCTCCGTTGTTCCAACCCTTGGAAAAGCCATACTGTTCACCGGCCTCACCAAGGATATTGACGCGCGCGCCATCACTTTTTTCGGCGATGCGGCCCGCACGATGCACAAGTTACGCATCCAGGGCTCGGCGGCGATTGATGTCTGTCACGTGGCTTGCGGACGCTCCGATGGTTATTTTGAGCCCGGGCTCTACCTTTGGGACATCGCCGCCGCCGGACTGATCGCCGAACGCGCCGGCGCGGTTTGCACAGCCTATCCGCGCGCCGAAGAACACGGCCTGCGTTTTCTTTGCACGAACCCGCAGATTCACCACGCCGCGCGTGAACTGGTCGAAAAATATTTTAAGGATTGATTCATGGCGGCGAAGAAAAAGATTCCGGATTTACATTATCTCTACGAAGCCGCCGTGCAAGGAGTGGGGACCGATCTCGATTTCGCGGCGCGGATTTTCAGGAAAAAAAACGGGCGCAAACCGAACGATCTGCGCGAGGATTTCTGCGGCACCGCCGCTCTCGCCTGCGAGTGGGTGAAGCGTTCCCCAAAACACCGCGCGTGGGGCGTGGATATCGACCGACCGACACTTAATTGGGGCATTGCTCACAATGCCGCACAGCTCTCCCCGCAAACTGGAAAACTGAATCTACTCTGCGCCGATGTGCTGAAAGTCAAAACTCCGCCGGTTGATCTGGTGATGGCGCTCAATTTTTCCTACTGCGTTTTCAAAACGCGTGACCGGCTCCGCGCCTATTTTAAAAAGGTGCGCGGCGCGCTGAAAAAAGACGGACTGTTCGTAATGGACATCTATGGCGGCACGGAAGCGGTCGGCACCAAACTGGAGCCGCGCAAAGTGGAAGCCTTTACATCTGCCGACGGAACCCGAGTGCCTTCCTTCAAATACATCTGGGATCAGGCCGAATATAACGTGATCGATCATCATGTCGTGAATTACATCCACTTCAACATTCCAGGCATTGGAAGAATCGAGAAGGCTTTCACCTACGACTGGCGGCTCTGGACCCTGCCCGAGCTGCAGGAACTGCTGATTGAGGCCGGATTCAAGTCCGCGGAGATTTATCTGCACGGCTGGACCAAGGACTGCGAGTCCGATGACATTTATCGCCGCCGCACATCCTACGAAAACGCCCTCGGTTGGGTTGCCTACGTCGTCGGAATTAAATAATTCTGTCTCTTTTTCCGGTTTACTTCATCTTTTCACCTGCCAATAATGCGGGCATTGTCATAAAGGGGGCATGAGATGAAAATATTGGCGACCATCGATTTTTCGATCACATCGGAAAACATTCTGAAAATCACAAAGACCTACGCCAAAAAGATGGGCGCAGAGGTGTTCCTGATGCATGCGGAACCCTCACAAACCGACCTTGAGCAGGAGGAATCTGACACGAAGCCTGAATCCATGCGCCTGAAAAAAGACGCTCAAGCTCTTGAGCGGGCCGGAGTTAAAGTCACGCCTGTTTTTTTGCAAGGGCCGGTTTGCGAGACCATTCTTGCGAAAGCGATAGAACTTGAAGCCGATCTCATTATCACAGGATCGCATGGACATGGCCGAGGGAGCTGCAAGTCGCCGGTCGGCCACATCAGTGAGTGTCTTCTGCTCCGGTCAAATATACCGGTTCTGGTCGTCCCTATTGGCTGATTCCCATCTGGTTTTAATGCCGTTTAGAGCCATTTCCGGCGGTCTTTTTTCGGTTCGAAATTTTTCCGATAGTTTGAACTTTTTTGCTTGTGTTTTCCAAACATCGAAAAACCAGGCCAACCCATCAAAAACCCTGCAAAATAAGGGTTTTTGATGCATTTTTTACCCAATTTTAAGTGGCCTCTTTCAAGCAGTTTCTGTAAAATGCGCTCCTTACAATTTGAGGGGAAAAAGAGCCATTATGTCAGACGAAAAACTTGAGCAGAAACCGAAAAAATCCGCCGGCTATGACGCGGGTCAAATCACCGTCCTCGAAGGCATGTCCGCCGTCCGCAAACGCCCCGCAATGTACATCGGCGACACCGGCGTCCGCGGATATCACCACTGCGTTTATGAGGTCGTTGACAACTCCATTGACGAAGCGCTGGCCGGTTACTGCACGCATGTAGAGGTCACGATCAACTCCAACGGCTCACTCACGGTTACCGACGACGGCCGCGGCATTCCGGTGGATATGCACCCGACGGAACATAAACCAGCTGTTGAAGTGGTGCTGACCAAGCTGCACGCGGGCGGCAAGTTCGATAATGATTCCTACAAGGTTTCCGGCGGTCTGCACGGCGTCGGCGTATCCTGCGTCAACGCCCTTTCTGAATGGCTCGAAGTGGAAGTCTGCCGCGACGGGCAGGTTCACCATCAACGCTTCAAACGCGGCGCAGCGGTTTCTCAACTCGAAGTGATCGGGAAAACCCAGAAGACCGGAACCAAGGTTACCTTCAAGCTCGACCATGAAATTTTTACACACGAAGGTTTTCAATGGGACATCCTGGCTTCACGTCTGCGCGAGCTGGCGTTCCTGAACCGAGGTGTGCGCATCAGCCTGACGCAGGAGGAGCCGCAGCGCGAAGAGATTTTTGAATATGAGGGCGGCATCTCTGAATTTGTGCGTCATCTGAACAAGGGTAAGATGCCGATTCATCCGGATGTGATTTATTTCGAGCGCGAAAAAGACGGCGTCACCGCTGAGATCGCGATGCAATACAGCGACGCCTACAACGAGAGCATTTACAGCTTCGCCAATAACATTAACACCATCGAAGGAGGCACTCACCTTTCCGGATTCCGCAGCGCCCTCACCCGCACCGTCAACCAGTACGCGAAAAACAACAAGCTAATCAAAGACGATAAGCAGGCGATGAGCGGCGACGATATCCGCGAAGGTCTCACCGCGGTCATCAGTGTGAAGATTCCCAGCCCGCAGTTTGAAGGTCAGACCAAAACCAAACTCGGCAACGGCGAAGTGCAGGGAATTGTCGAAGCGATCGTCAACGAGGAACTCGGCACCTATTTTGAAGAAAACCCGTCCGTCGCCCGCGGTCTGATCGAAAAGGCGATGCTGGCGGCGCGGGCCCGTGATGCGGCGCGCAAAGCCCGCGATCTGACCCGCCGCAAAGGCGCACTCGAAAGCGGCGGACTACCCGGCAAACTGGCCGACTGTTCCAGCCGCGATCCGGCGCAGTGTGAACTCTACATCGTCGAAGGGGATTCTGCAGGCGGTTCCGCCAAACAAGGCCGCGACCGCGAATTTCAGGCGATCCTTCCGGTGAAGGGTAAAGTGATCAATGTTGAAAAGGCGAGGTTGGACAAGGTGCTGGCCAATGAGGAAATCCGCACCATGATCACCGCCATCGGAACCGGTATCGGAGCGGATGAATTTGATCTGAGCAAAACCCGCTATAACACCATCGTCATCATGACCGATGCCGACGTGGACGGTGCGCACATCCGCACACTGCTGCTGACGTTCTTCTACCGCCAGATGCCACAGCTGATTGAAGCGGGCTATATTTACATTGCCCAGCCGCCGCTCTATAAAATCAAACGGAAGAAGCGCGAGGAATATATTGAGAGCGACGCCCAGCTCACCAGCATGCTGCTGGATCTCGGCTCTGAAGACCAGACGCTGGTCTGCACGACCGGTAAAACGCTGCTGAAATCTGAACAACTGCCGGAAGTCCTTGGACTGATCAGCGATGTGGAGCGCATCTCGGCGCAGATGGCCCGCAGAGATGTTGATTTTGACGATTACATCCGCCGGCTGACCCGCGACGGACGCCTACCCTCTTTCCGCGTCGAAATCGACCGCGGTGAAGGCAAACCGGAAATTCACTATGTTTTCAATGACACCGAACTGCGCGCTCTGCGCGAGCAGACCGAGGCTTCGCTGGGTAAAGAATTGCAAATCGCCGATTCACTGACCGGTGGGCCGGGCTTCCGCTGGATAGAAATTCATACAGCTGAGCGGTTGGAAAAACTGATCGCCCAGCTCGAGGCCAAAGGGTTCCATGCCCGCTGTCTCTCACATCTCGAAACACCGGAGTTTTATCTGATGGACGAAAAAGGCGAAAAGAAAGCCCTGCACTCCCTGCTGGAACTGCTCACCGCCATCCGCGAACTGGGCCGCCGCGGTCTTTCGATTCAGCGCTACAAAGGTCTCGGGGAAATGAACCCCGAACAGCTTTGGGAAACCACGATGGATCCCGCCAAACGTAAAATGACCCGCGTCGTGCTCGAAGACGTGGTCAAAGCCGACCAGATGTTCACCATCCTGATGGGCGACGAAGTGGAACCGCGCCGCGAGTTCATTGAAAAGAACGCCCTCAACGTACAGAACCTCGACATTTAACGCACAGGAAACCGCACCGCAATGAATACACAGCAACATCAGCGTATTGACCTGGTCAATATTGAAGACGAAATGCAGCGCGCCTACATCGACTACTCGATGAGCGTCATCATCGGCCGCGCCCTGCCCGATGCGCGCGACGGTCTCAAGCCCGGCAACCGACGCATCCTCTACGCCATGAAAGAACGCGGCTGGGTCGCTTCCAAGCCGTTCGTGAAGTGTGCAAAAGTGGTCGGGGAAGTGATCGGTAATTATCATCCGCACGGTGACACCGCCGTCTACGACACGATGGTGCGTATGGCGCAGGATTTCTCCATGCGTTGCATGCTTATCAATGGTCAGGGAAACTTCGGATCGATCGACGGCGACCGTCCGGCCGCCTACCGGTACACCGAATGTAAACTGCTTCCGCTGGCCGAAGACATGCTCGCTGACATTGATAAAAACACTGTCAATATGCGTCCCAACTTTGACGAAACTCTCATGGAGCCGACCGTGCTGCCCGCGCGCATCCCCAACCTGCTCATCAACGGCAGCACCGGGATCGCCGTCGGGATGGCGACCAACATCCCGCCGCACAATTTAAGTGAAGTGATCGATGGAACCATCCATCTGATCGAAAATCCTGACGCCAGCGTGGAAGATCTCTGCCGGTTTGTGAAAGGCCCAGACTTTCCGACCGCCGGTGTCGTGTACGGCCTTGGCGGAATTAAGTCGATGTACCTCACCGGTCGCGGACGCATCCGGATGCGCGGTAAAGCGGACATCGAGGAATTCGGTAGCAACCGCGAACGGATCATCATCACCGAAATCCCCTATGCGGTGAACAAAGCCGCAATGATCACTAAGATGGCGGAACTGGTTCGCGAAAAACGTCTCGAAGGCATTTCCGACATCCGCGACGAATCCGGCAAACTCGGCATCCGCGTGGTCATTGAACTCAAACGCGGCGCGATCGGCAAAGTTGTGCTCAACAACATCTACAAGCACACGCAGCTGGCGAGCACCTTCGGCGCGATTATGCTGGCGATCGACAACGGCCGCCCGCGTGTCATGAACCTCAAGGAACTTCTCCAGTGCTTCATCAAGCACCGTTTCGAAGTCATCACCCGCCGTACGCAGTTCGATCTCGACAAAGCGTATGCACGCGCCCATATCCTCGAAGGTCTGCTGATCGCCCTTGATAATCTGGACGAAGTGGTGAAGATCATCCGCGCATCCAACGCACGCGAAGAGGCACAGGAAAAACTGATTGCGCGTTTTCATTTCAGTGAACTGCAGGTCAAAGCCATTCTCGACATGCGCCTCTACCAGCTGACTGGCCTCGAACGTGAAAAAATCCAGGCCGAATACGACGAGTTGCAAAAGCTGATCGCCTACCTGACCGATCTGCTGAAACACGAAGACAAGCTCTACGGCGTCATCAAAGACGACCTCGTCGGGATCAGAGCCAAATACGGCGACCCGCGCCGCACACAGCTTGAAGTCGATGAGGGCGAAATTGAAATTGAAGATCTCATCGCGGATGAACCGTGCGTGATCACTCTTTCCAATACCGGCTACATCAAACGCGTGCCGGTCGACACCTATCGCCAGCAACGCCGCGGCGGCAAAGGCGTAATCGGCATGGATACCAAAGAAGAGGATTTTGTCGAGCACGTCTTTACCGCCTCAACGCACGACTACCTGCTCTGCTTCACACAGGCCGGTCGCATGTACTGGCTCAAAGCCTATCATGTTCCGGAAGGCAGCCGTCAGGCGCGCGGACGCGCTCTGGCCAACGTCATCGAAATGGGTGCGGATGAAAAACTGGCTTCCATTATCTGTGTTCGCGAACTGGACGACGACGAGCACAATCTGCTGATGGCCACCAAAAACGGCATCATTAAGAAGACCGTTCTGTCGGCCTACAAAAACATCCGCGCCGGCGGCATCAACGCCATTAATATTGATGAAGGCGATGAACTGGTTGGTGTGCAGCTCACGGGTGGCAAAGACGAGATTATCCTCAGCATGCACAACGGCAAAGCCATCCGGTTTAAAGAACAGGATGCCCGCCCGCTGGGTCGTGTTTCGCGCGGTGTTAAAGGCGTTACGCTCGAAGGTGGCGATAAAGTCGTTTCCATCGAAATCGTCAACACCTCCGCCACCATGATGGCGATCACCGAAAACGGTTACGGCAAGCGCACCAGCTTCGACGAATACCGGCTGCAGAGCCGTGGCGGCAAAGGAATCATCAGTATCCAAACCACGGAACGCAACGGCAAGGTCGTCTGCGCCCATGCGGTGACAAATGAAAACCGCATCATGCTCATCTCCCAGAACGGACAAATGATCTGCATCGGAGCCAGCGACCTGCGCGTTATTGGACGCAATACGCAAGGCGTGCGACTGGTTAACCTGAACGAAGGCGACCTGATCGTCTCCGCCGCCGTTCTCGATGCGGAGGCCGCTGTAGAAACAGTAGCCCCGGTCTCGACCGAGGTAGTTGAATCAAACGTCCCGGAATCCGACGTTGAGTAGATCGGTCATGTCAGCCGATCTGAGCAGTCTGGATATGACCCCTGAGTGGAGCAAAGCCGCTCCGAGGATCAGCCTGCCTCCGAAAAAACCTCAACAGAAAAAACCGTCCGCACCGAAAGGCGACGGCATTGTGCGGGTCGGACGGGAAACCAAAGGCCGCAAAGGCGCGGGCGTCACCGTAATCACCGGTATTTCTTCACATCCCGAAGGTCTCGAAAAACTGGCGAAACAATTCAAACAGCAGTGCGGAACGGGCGGAACCGTCAAAAACGGCGTTATCGAAATCCAAGGTGACCACCGTGACTTGCTCATTCAAGAATTATCCGCCCTCGGATATACCGTAAAAAAAGCGGGCGGATAGTCCAAGGTCAAAGGTCTAAATGTCGAAGGTTCGTTGAACTCTCCCGCCTTTTGACTTTCAGACTTTCGACCTGAGACTCTCTTACGCCGTACGCATGGTCACTTCGACCAGGTGGTAGCCGAACTGCGTTTTGACCGGTCCCTGCACCTTGCCAATTTCCGCGCTGAAAACCACCTGATCAAACTCACGAACCATTTGACCGGGCGAAAACGTACCAAGCGCGCCACCATCACGTCCGGAAGGACACTGCGAATGCTGTTTTGCCAGCGCGGCAAAATCCGCGCCATCGGCGATCTGCTGTTTGAGTTTGTTGCACTCCGCTTCGGTGCTCACGAGAATATGTCTTGCTGCGGCCTTTGCCATAATCGACTCCCCTAGGTTTAAGTTAAAAGCCATAAAATGCCCTGTTCGCAGAAGAAATCAACCCGCAACTCATCAGGCGACAGCGTTTTCGTGCTTGATGGGAACCGGACAGGCTTCTAAGTTATCCGCACACCTCAAACGATAGGATGGTTATGGGAAAACAGCGGAAAGCGACGGTTAAGCGCAAGACGAACGAAACGGATATCGCGCTGACAATTAATCTCGACGGAACCGGAACCTACTCGATTGAAACCGGTGTTCCATTTTTCAACCACATGCTCGAACTGCTTTCCAAACACTCGCTGATCGATATGGACATCAAAGCGTCCGGCGACATCAAGGTGGATTACCATCACCTCATCGAAGATGTCGGCCTCGCACTTGGACAGGCATTCAACGAAGCGCTCGGCGAGCGGCGCGGCATCAACCGCTACGGTTTCTGGCTGCTTCCGATGGACGACGCTTCGGCCAGCGCCGAAGTGTCGCTCGATCTCGGCGGACGTCCCTACCTCGTTTACAACATTACCAATCTGAAAAAGCTGATCCGCGATTTTGACACCGACATTCTCGGCCACTTCTGGCGGTCGTTTTGCGACACCGCCAAACTGAACCTGCATATCGACCAGAAATACGGCGACGATCTGCACCATGCGCACGAAGCGGTATTCAAAGCCGTCGCCCGCGCCCTGCGGATGGCCTGCACAGCCGACGAACGCGCTCTGGATGCCCTGCCCTCCAGCAAGGGTAAGATATAACGATAAGCGATTAGTTATGAATGATGGATATTACACTCATCACTTATTATTCAGAGTTTATCACTTCCCCAGTTGTCCGCAGGCGGCGGCAATGTCGTCACCAAGAGAATAGCGCAAGGTCACTTTAAATCCAGCGCGTTTCAGCTCATCGCCGAACGCTTTGCGTGCGTCCTCAGCAACCGGAGTAAACTGCGTGCTGGGATGCACATTTAACTGAATCAGGTTGATGTGGGCTTTGGTGCCGCGCAGGAACTCAATCAGCGCGGCGAGATCTTCCGGTCCGTCGCTGATTCCTTTCAGAAGGAGAACCTCCACCATGAAGTCCTTGAGAACCGGGAAAACGGTTTTCAGTTTTTCCAAGGTTTGGAACTTCGCGATCGGCATGATCTGTTCGCGGACTTCCTGCCGTGCGCTATGAAGGCTTAATGCCAATTGGATATTCGGGAAACGTTCGGCAAAACGCACCATTGCATCCGGAATGCCGACGGTAGAGACCATCAGGTGATTTTCGGACAGATTGAAAAAGCGCGGGTCGCGCAGAGTCTCCAGACATTGGAAAAGATTTTCCTCATTGAGCAAGGGTTCGCCCATGCCCATCACGACCACATTACGCAGCGTCCGCCCTTCTTCGCGCAGAAGCCGTTTGGCGATCAAAACCTGATCAAGCATTTCGGCGGCGGCGAGGTTGCGGATAAAACCTAACTTGCCGGTGGCGCAAAATTGGCAGTCAGCGGCGCACCCGATCTGCGAGGAAATACAAAGGCTCGTCCGGCCCGATGCGATTCGTAAAATGACGGCTTCGACTTTATGGTTTTGCCCTTCGAGTTCCCTCAGGGCGGGCTTCGCCCGAAAAACCAGCTTGGTTGCGCCATCGCGCTGCGAGTCGTGGCGCTCAGAAAGTTCCAATGCCTGGAAACAGAGTTTGCCCGCCAGTTCCGGAGCCTTCTCCAGACACTCCTCGAGCGGCAACGCCTTTTTGAAAAAGGCGTTACGAAAGAGCTTCAGCCGGTGCGGATCCCGGCAGAGCGTCTCCAATGTGCTGTCGTAAACGGAAGTCATACGGGCAAGAGGCTAGCGCAAAACCATTTTCCAGACATTGGAAAAACAGCAGAATCTTTTCCCAAATGTCTGGAAACCCGGTTGTCCAACTGCTATGAATACGGTCAGCGAGTCATTCAACAAGGAGCCTGATATGAAAAATACGATCCGGATTCTGAGCACACTGATCTTTTTGCAAGCGGGGTTTGCTCGCACGCAGGAACAAGTATTTTCCGCACCTGCAGAGACTCACCCTGTCCAAGTCGCCCTCTATCCCACGATGCAATTGGTTCCCTGTGATGAGGATATTGCCGGCGTGCGTCTAAGCATCGCAAGCCTGAACAGAAATGTGACCGGACTGGATGTCGGTTTGGTTAATCAAACCGCCCAAACCTTCCGCGGATTAGGAGTCGGTCTCGCCAATCTCGTATGGGGGAACTCAACCGGCGTCGAGGTCGGTTTTGTAAATTATGTTGAAGGGGATATGACTGGCTTTCAGGGAATCCCATGGCTCACGTTCTGGAATGCTGCCAACATTGTTCGCGGCGAATCGGTCGGTGTTCAAGGCGGATTGTATAATCAGTCCGAAAGCATGAAGGGCCTTCAGGCTGGACTCGCTAATGTCGGATACGAAACCGCTGGATGCCAGCTCGGGCTGTACAACTACACTGAGAACATTCACGGAGTTCAGGTCGGTCTCGCTAACATAGCCCTTAAAAGTGCCCATGGCGTTCAGGTCGGTCTCTATAACGGAACGCGGGACTTCCGGGGACTTCAGATCGGGCTGGTCAACCAGACGCAGACGCTCGAGGGACTGCAAATCGGACTGGTTAACATCGCCTCGGAAAAAGAGACGTTGCCTGTCATGGTGATCGCAAACTGGCAGTTCTAGCCTTTTGCAAAACCTTCGGTTTACAAAAGCCGGTTATTAGAGCATTTAACGGTTGCGATGCCGTACACGCATATGAACCGCAAACCCACCCCGCCGTCCCGGCACCCCTCCGCCGGAGGGGAATCGTTTAGGCGCGCTTTTTATTCCCCTCTGCGGGAGGGGTGGCTGCAAGCAGGGGTGGGTTACGGTGCCACAATCGTTAAATGCTCTAGTTGTTCGTTATTGGTTATTCGCGGAAAAGACATCTGCAATTCTTCCACATAACGAACATCAAATATCCTTCTTATAGCAAGACGCCTTGCGGAGCTTCTTCGTCGTCACGCCACCAGCGCCCAGGGGCGATATCGATGTACTGGACCGATTTGGTGGTGAGACGATTGCCTTTGGCTTTGGAGCCTTTGACGGCAAGGCCGGTGATTTTGAAGAACTGCTGATGGATGCGCTGGCCTTTGGCAGGACGATAGCGCAGGTAAAGCTCCTCAGGGCAGCCTTCCTGCCAAAAGATGATTTTCGAGCCTTCGGGCGCGATCTGATAGTCGCGGTTCATGATGGTGCCGCCGAAGGTAAAGCGTTTGATGAAGGTGGCGCGTTCGTGGGTATAGACGCAGGTCATTTCGCGGTCGCGGTCAAATATGGCTCTGTAGAGCAGGTTGCCGTCGACGAAAAGTTTTTCGGGCGGAGGCATCATCTGGTAGCGGCCGTCGTCCCAGACAAAGATGAGCTTGTCGAGTGAGGAGCACTTCAGGATCGATTCGCCTTTGACCGCCGAGCCGATGAACTGAGCCTCCGTGTCGTGCTTGATGTCGAGTTCACTGGCAGTGAGCTGGCGCACCTCAATCTCTTTGAAGGTTTTGACTGCAGTGCGGCGCGGATAAGACTCTTTATATTTTTTGATGAGGTCTTTGAGATAGCGGGTGGCGTACGCCGTGAGGCTCTTGAGGTTTTTCTCCACGTCGGCCAGCTCTGTGAGGATTTTTTCGAGTTCCTCTTTGTTTTTGCTCATGTCAAAGAGCGAAATGCGTTTGATCTGGATGGCGAGGAGCATTTCGATGTCTTCATCTACCACCGACCGGCGAAGCTGTTTCTTGAAGGGTTCCAGACCGTCCATGACCGCTTTATGAACGGCCTCATAGGTTTTGCACTGTTCGATTTTCTTGTAGATACGATTCTCGACGAAAATCTGCACGAGCGTTTTGGTGTGGAAGGCGTCGAGCAGTCTGTCTTTTCTGAAGTTAAGTTCCGCCTCGAGAATGGTAAGCAGCTGCTGCGTGTTGAGGTGCAGGATTTCATCCACCGTCATTTCAACGGGCCGGTTTTTGTAAATGACGACGATGCGGCTGGAAATCGGGGTTTCGCAGGAGGTGAAAACATAGAGCGACTGTTTGACCTGTTCGGGATCGGCGCCCGGCGAAAGAATCAGTTCGATTTCAACGTTTTCAGCGGTGAAATCGTTAATGGCACGCACGGCCACCTTTTTCTTACGCACGGCGTCTTCGATCGACGAGGTGAGCGATTCGGTGGTCTGCCCATACGGCAGATCGGTGATGACGAGCCGGTTACCGCCTCGCTCTTCGATTTTCGCGCGGACTTTTACTTTTCCGTTTCCGTTGTCGTATTCGGAAATATCCATGAGGCCGCCGGTCTGAAAGTCGGGCAGCACGGTGCACTTATGCGGCGTACGTTTTTTCTCATGGAGGATTTCAATCTGTTCTTCGAGGAGTTCGATGAAGTTGTAGGTGAGGATTTTGGTGGAAAGGCCGACCGCGATCCCTTCGGCACCGAGCATGAGCAGTAACGGCAGTTTGCAGGGCAGAACAACCGGCTCTTTATTGCGGCCGTCGTAGCTGGGGATGTAGCGGGTGAGTTCTTTGTTGAAGAGCTCTTCGCGGGCTAGGTGCGTCAGACGGCACTCAATGTACCGCGAGGCAGCAGCGGGGTCACCGGTGTAGATGTTGCCGAAGTTGCCCTGCCCCTCAATGAGATAGCCGCCGCGGTTGGTGAGAGAAACGAGTGCGTCGTTGATGGATGCGTCGCCGTGCGGATGATACTGCATGGTGTGACCGACGACATTGGCGACTTTAATAAAACGTCCGTCATCTTTTTCAGAAATCGCGTGCATGATGCGGCGCTGCACCGGCTTGAGGCCGTCCTCGACATTGGGAATGGCGCGGTCGCAGATGACGTAGGAGGCGTACTGCAGAAAATTGTAGTCCACCAATTTCCGAAGAGGGCCGTGTTCGGAATCCAATGCAAGGCGCTGGCGTTGCCCTTTCGGAGAAACGGGAGCTTCGTCCAGCAACTCTTCTTCCGGTTCCACCGGCGCCTTTTTGGCCACTGATTTTTTAGCGGCCTTTTTTTCTTCCGGCGCTTCGCCAAAAAGGAATTCCTGTTCTTCGCTCATAGGATTTCTTCGTCCACGATCAGATTTTCCATGATATAGGTACGGCGTTCCTGCGTGTTTTTGCCCATGTAGAAGGTCAGCACTTCGGGAATGGAGTGGTCTTCATCGACCACAACCGGAGTCAGCCGCATTTCTTTACCGATAAACGCCTTGAACTCGCCGGGCGAGATTTCTCCGAGCCCTTTAAACCGGGTGACCTCCGCGCCGCGCCCGAGTTTTTCAAGGGCGGCATCACGTTCCTTTTCGGAATAGCAGTAGATCGTCTCTTTCTTGTTACGGGTGCGGAAAAGCGGTGTTTCCAGAATTTTGAGGTGGCCGTCGCGCACGATCGGTTCAAAAAACCGCAGAAAGAACGTGATCATCAGGTTGCGGATGTGCAGGCCGTCAACGTCGGCATCGGTGGCCAGCACGACGTGTCCGTAGCGCAGGTCATTGGCGGATTCTTCGATATTGAGACTGCGCATCAGATTATAGATTTCGACATTTTTATAAAGCGCGTCGCGCTTGAGATCCCAGACGTTCAACGGTTTGCCCTTGAGGGTGTAGATCGCCTGCTTGTTAACGTCACGGCAGCTGACCAGCGAACCGGCGGCAGACTGACCTTCGGTGATGAAAATCATCGTGTCACCGTGCGCGCCCTTCTCCTTATTGAAATGCTGTTTGCAGTCCTTGAGCTGGGGAACGCGGATCGAAACCGCCTTGGAGCGCTCGCGGGCCAATTTCTTCACATCCTGCAGGTCTTTTCGCAGACGCTGAGTGTCTTTGATCTTTTCGATGAGTTGATCGGCCGCAGGCTTATTGCGGTGAAGCATTTCAACAATAGCCTTTTTGATGTCGGCGACGAGGTCGGCGCGGATTTCCGTATTCCCGAGCTTATTTTTGGTCTGCGACTCAAAAATCGGTTCTTTGAGACGAATGGCGATGGCTCCAAGGATTCCTTCGCGCACATCATCGCCATCGAACTTGCCGTCGGAGTATTCATTAACCGCCTTCAGCAATCCTTCACGGAATGCGCTGAGGTGCGTGCCGCCATCGCTGGTGAACTGGCCGTTGACGAAGGAGTAGTAGTCCTCGCTGAAGCGGTTGGTGTGCGTGAAGGCGATCTCGAGCATCTTGTCGCGGTAGTGGAATGGCTCATAAACTTTCTCGAATTCGCTTTCGTCCGCGATCAAGTCGAGCAGTCCGCCTTCCGAGACAATTCTCTTCCCGTTAAAAATCAGCGAGAGCCCGGCGTTGAGATAGGAATAGAAACGCAGGCGCCGCTCCACGTGATCGTCGCGGAATTTATAGGTTTTGAAAATTTCCGGATCCGGCGAAAAACTGATGAAAGTTCCGTTCTCCTCCTGCTTCGCTTTCCCCTTCTCCTCCTCTTCGATAACACCCTGAGTGAAACGGGCTTCGACAAACTCACCGGCGCGATGGGAACGGACGACAAAATAGCTGGAGAGCGCGTTGACGGCTTTGGTGCCGACGCCGTTGAGACCGACGCTGAACTGAAAGACATCGTCATTGTATTTGGCACCGGTGTTGATACGCGAAACGCATTCGACCACTTTGCCAAGAGGAATGCCGCGTCCGTAGTCGCGGACATTCACCGTATCTTCTTCGATGACGATCTCGATCTTTTTGCCGTGCCCCATGATAAATTCGTCGATGGAATTATCGACCACTTCCTTGAGCAGAACATAGATGCCGTCGTCGTAGTGATTGCCGGTGCCGGTGCGGCCGATATACATCCCGGTCCGGGCCCGGATGTGCTCCAGGGACGAGAGGGTTTTGATCTTACTTTCGTCGTAAACGTGCTTTTTGTCTTCGTTGGCCATTTGCTTAAAAACCACCATATATTGGGCTTTTTAGCCCTTGAAGGCACTAGGTATAGCACGGTTCGATACGTCCCGCAACCCCCGTTCCATCCACTTTTAGCGGATTTTCAGGATGTCTGAACAATATAGCGGGCGATGTCGCGCAGATGGAGCAATCCAACGGTTCGAAAACCAAGGTCGGTTACGACGGCTGGCGCGGCGGGAGACTGCCGCAACCGGCGGAAGGCGCTGGTCAGGGGGATGTCTGCGGAAAGCCTGACAATTTTATGCATACTGAATTTAATGCTGTCTGACGTCTGCAACGCGGGATCCATGAGATCAAACAGGTTGATCACCCCGATGATGTTATGGACAGAACCGCGATAAACTGCCAGTTGCTCGATGTTTCGCGAACGCATCAGTTCCAGGGCAGAACCAACGGTCGCGTTTAGCGAAACGGCCGCGATGTTTGCAACAGGCTGCATAATCTGCCGCGCGGACACCCGATGCATGGCAACCAGATTGCCGATCATGCCGTGCTGATAATCACTCAAAGATTCGCGCCGTGTCTCTTCCGAAAAATATTCACGAAGTCCCTGCAGGGAAAGTGAGAATCCGTTGAGCGCTTCACTGTGCCCCCTGCCTCCGGTCAATAGACTGAAGATCAATTTCAAGATGACCGTCAGCGGCCAGAAAATTTTCCACGAAAGCAGCAACAGACCGGACGAGCGGTACATGAGCGTATCGGCGCGGCGGCGGAAAAGATTTTTGGGAATAATCTCAGCGAAGATAAAAAGCGGGAGCATAAGCGTGAGCGTGGCGGCGGTTTCGGCATTCCAAGGAATAAAACCCCAGACCGGGGCGGCGTGCCCTGAAAGCCCGGATCTCAAATAAAGCTGTGTCACACTGCGCGAAACCAGATAGACCGCGACATTGTGACCGATGAGTACGGTGAAAATAAACAGATACGAATCGGCCAGCACCGACTGAAGACGAAGCGCCGCATGATCCATACGGCGGACACGGGAACGCAACCGGATGCGGTTGAGTAAATAACCGCCGGTTTCATATCCCCCGTACAAAGCAGCCACCAAGATAAAAAATAATATAAACAGGAGATGCCAGAACGAATTCACAGGCCTTCCTCCGGTTGATTAAGATGCAGTAAAACGGTTTCGACCCGGCTGTGCCGCATGGTTTCAACCGTCAGTCGAAGATTACGAACCATGACGGTGTTGCCGGAAACCGGAATACGGCCCAGCAGGAAAATGATAAAGCCGCCGAGAGTATCGAAAGCCGGTGATTCGACATCATGTCCGGGAAGGATACCCGTCAGGAGGTCTTTCCACGCCCGGATGGGCAGTTGACCGGACAGTCGATAAGTCGTTTCATCAAGCTGAACGATCTCCTCGGTCTCGTCGGCTTCAAATCCGCCGACCACTTCAGCAAACAAATCCTCCATCGTGACAATGCCGGAGAATCCCCCGTATTCATCAACCACAGCAGCGAGCTTCCAGCCGTTCGTCATGAACTCCCGCAGCAACGCATCTACCTTCTTGGTTTCAGGCACGAAGATTAGTGGATGGATAAATGATTCAAGAGCACGGGATGCTCCGGAATCGGCAAACAGTTCGCCGGTGCTGACGTAACCGAGCAGATCATTATCGTTATCGCGGTAGATTAATACACAGCTGTATTCCTTCTCTCTGGCCTCACGAAGGAGTTCTTGACGTTCGGCACTGAGCGGCCTGCTGAGAACATTCACCCGCGGAACCATAACCTCACGCGCCCGCACCCCGGACAGGTTGACAATATCTTCTAGAATTTCTTTCTCCTGCGCTCCGAAACCCGGCTCGTGCCGGACAGCATCCAACAGCTCTTTGAGTTCGCCCGGTGTCAGATCGGTTCCGTCCGGCGGACGATTCGCGCCCAAATGCAACCGGTCAAGCAGCCAGCGGATAAGCCGTCGGAACGGACGGGTAAAAACGAACCAGCACCGCAGCGGGATCGCGGCCAGCCGGAGAATGCCCGCCGAAAGGGTTATCCCAATCGCTTTCGGAATAATTTCACCAAAGAGGATGACGACGATCAGCACTAAAATTCCACCCAGCGCTTCAAACCACTCACCGTGAGCCGCCGCCCACTGTCCGACCACAACGGCACCGGTACAGAAGAAGAGAACATTTACCAAAAGATTTCCCAGCAGAATAGAGGTCAGCAGTTCGGACGGTTCACGGTGAAAGAGCGTCAGTAACTCCTCAATTTGACGGTTTCCCCGAAGGCGTCGAGCGGCCTCGGGGGTCAGCGAAAAGAGAGCTGTTTCCGAGCAGGAAAAAAAGGCCGACAGTGCGAGAAGCACGGGCATCAGTAATAGTGAAAATACGGTTTCTGGGATTAAATTCAATGTATGTCACATCCTGTCTATGTGCTAGAGTTTGACGGGTTTGGACACTTTTTGCAAACTGTGATCATCATGAAGCAGACGAACGATAAGTCATTGAAGTGGGAACTCGACCGGGAGCGATTTCGGATTGAGGACCGATTTCCTCCGCCCGAAAGGCATCCCGAACGGCGAATCAGTGATATTCTGACAGACTTGCTGCGAAAAGATGATGCCGAGGACTTCGTACTGCCCGAAGTAATCGCTGAACGGTGGCCGGTGATTGCCGGCGAACAGCTTGCAAGTCACGTACGCCCTTCGCATCTGAAAAACGGAATTTTATATTTGCAGGCGGACCACCCGGGCTGGCTGGCTGAGTCGCGTCGCCTGCCCAAGGCGGGACTGCTCAAAAAAATCGCATCCATTCCGGACATTCCAGAAATTAAAGACATCCGTTTTGAACTCGACCCCGCCATCCGCCCCGGCCGGAAATAGAAAGGCCGACCACCAGGCCGGCCATGAATAACGCCTTGTTAAAAAATGGACCGATGAATTTTTATCCGATCCCCGGCTTCAATAAGAGGATCCTCTTCGGGGTGCTGCTCAAGATTTTTTGGGTCGTATTTTAGAAGCTGTCCGTTACGAGTAATCGTAACTTTGCTCTCATTGGCATATTCCGTGTATCCACCGGCCGCGGCGATGGCTTGCAGAAGGGTCGTGCGTCGGGTCAACGGATATTCCTGCGGCCTGTTTACTTCACCTTGCATGTAGTAAGCTTTGGCGGTTGTAATTACATTGATTGTGATGTTCCGGTAAATTTTCCCGTCTGTGTAGATGCGCTGAATTTTCCGCTCCAGCTCCGAGGTCGTAAGTCCGCTGGCCTTTACCGGCTCATCAATATAGGGGATCGTGAGGTTGCCCTTTTCATCGATCACGGTTTCAATCTGTTTTTCTGTGGGAATACCCAGCATATTGATCACGACCGGATCCATTGAGCGCAACTTATACGAACCCACCTCTTCGCCGGATATCTTTCCGGGACTGCTGGCGCACCCCGCCAGCACAAATGCTACCAATAATACAAAAAATATTCCCGCTTTCTTCATCCATGCTCCTTTTAGGCTGCTCCCTGTGTTCCCGGAGAAACGACCGGATTCGCTTCCTGTGAACGGTAGTAATAATAATTCGAGTAATACGAATGGTAATAATAGTAATAATCGTCGCGCATGATATTAATGTTATTCAGCACCACGCCTACCTGCGGAATGCCGAGTGTATCCAGCATCTGTTTGGCGCGGATGATCATGTCGCGCGGATATTTACGATACTGCACCACCAGCAACACGCCGTCCATCTCCTTGGCGATAACGGCGGAATCGCTGATACCCACCAACGGCGGTGTGTCGAAAATAACAACATCATATTTCTGCTTCAGGCTGTGCACCAGTTCACTAATGCGCTTCGAATCAAGTACACCCAGCGAGGTGCGAGGCAGACGTCCGCTCGGCAGGAAGTGAAGGTTCGGGACACTGGTTGTTTTAATGGCTTCTTCGACCGGTACGTCACGCAACATTACATTGGTCAAACCGAAGCGGTTCGACACACCGAGAATGGTGTGCTGAACAGGACGGCGCAAGTCGGCGTCCACCAGCAGGACTTTTTCATTCTGCTGCGCACAGACGTAGGCCAGATTAAAGGCCGTGGTTGATTTCCCTTCACCGGCACCACCGCTCAGCACCGCAAAAGCGCCTTTGCGAGGACCTCCAGCATCTGTAAACGCCATATTTGTGCGTAACACACGATACCCCTCGGCGTGTTCGCTATCCGGGCCTTCTTCAATAAGCGGACGGACGTTCTGGGGAATCAGACCCAGCACCGGTAGATCAAGCCAACGTTCAACATCATCAGCTGTTTTGATGGAGGTATCAAGGTACTCAATGAAGTAGGCCAGGCCGATGCCGGAACCCAGACCGATAAAAATACTTAGCATCACATTAAGAATCAGATTCGGACTGATCGGCCGGTTTGACTCTTCAGCAGAGTCAACAATTTCGACAGGAGTGCGAGGAACCTTCAACGTGATCCCCTCCTGCGCGATGCGGGATTTGAGCGCATTCATAATGGCCCGCTGAATATCCAACTCCTGTTGCGCCTTGTTAAACGGGACAAACTTCTCCCGCTGAGTCTCTTGATCGCTCGACTTAACGCCGCGCAATTCCTCTTCCAATGCCTCAAATTTTGATTTGGCAACGATATACTGCGCCTGCGTCCCTTTTTTAATCCCCGCCAGCGCACGCTGCAGTTTCGCCACCAGTTCGTCACGAGCGGCTTGAGTCTGTTTTACTTCAGGATAGTTAGGGCCGTAGTTTTCTAGCAACGAAGTCAGCGCTACATCGTAATCCTTGATCTGAGAGCGCATCGCCTCCATAAAGGGATCCTGTGTAAGATACGAAGAGGCCGTCTGCAGATCCTCGTCACTCATGGAAGCCAGTTGCTCGAAGCGGGCTTTCGCCACCAGCATTTCAACACGAGAGACAATGCGATCGCCTTCCAACTGTTGCAAACGGAGCTTCTCGACGCTGTTTTCATTCTGACCCATGTATGTGCCCGGCAGAACGGTGAGGTCAAGGTCCTGACGAAGCTGTTCAACGCGCTGCGAAGCCAAATCCACTTTTTCCTGCTGCTTTTCAAGCTCGCGGCCCAATGCATCCATAGCGCGCGTCATCTCTTTATATTTGAGATCCAACCGGGCGTCGCGATAGACGTTGGCCAGTTCATTGGCAATGCGCGCAGCCTCTTTCGGATCCTCGCGCTTGGCCGTCAGTGAAATCAGACTGGTATCACGGTACTGACTCACCTCTAGACTCGACCGCAGGATTTTATAAGCAACTTCTTTCGGGATTTTCTCTGCCTTTTTTCCCCAGACTTCCTGCAGATTGAGTCGGTTGATTACCTCGTAAAGGATTGGTTTAGACTGAATGATTTCAAACTGCGTGCGCAGAAAGTACGGGTCATAACCCCGCGTTCCGCCTATAGGCGACGGATTAAATGGATCAATATCCACACTGTCATTGTTGACTTCAATGCGGGATTGCGCGGCATATATTTTCGGTAGAGTAAAGGTGTAGGCCGCTCCGGTGATTACGACCAGGAAGAGAACCGCCAGGACGATCTCTTTACGGGAACGGATGACCCGCCAGTAATCCAAAAAATGGAGCGTCGTTTCTTTCTTCTGATTCTCACTCATTATTCAATCCTCTTTAAACGATGATGGTGAGGTCGTTAACCTCACCATAATTTTAGAAATCCTCGATGCGAAAATCTTTTAGTTCAGCTCAAGCCGCCAGCCGATATCCACCACGTTTTGCTTCCAGCTGTCCCCATTGCTTTGGTCATTTTCACTGTGCCTCAGGCCCAGCTCAAGGAAATTCATCCGGTTAAGCTTATAGGTGAAGCGCAGTTCAAGATCCATACGGTCTTCTGTTTCATCCGTTGGGGTACCGGTTGTGTTGTCTTTTGCGGCATAGGCTACCTTTGCGAAGCGCGCCGTGGCTTTCGCCATCAACTTGGCGGTGATATCGTGCTGTGCGCCAAAAGCTAATTCGGTCGTGTTCTGTCCGCCGTAACCTTGACTATCGGATGCCTGATAAGACATAGAGAGATCACCGGTCAGTCTGGTTCTCGGAGACGGGCTGTACACCAGCCCCGCTCTGAGCAACGGGTTCAAGGTAGTATCATTACTTGCTTTATTGGTATGCACAATAATTGGGGGACTGCCGGTCGTTACATTAGAATCAGAAAAATTAGGCTGAACGTAGGTCACGCCAGCCTCAATGTGCCCCTGCCATTCCTGATTAAAGGTATGATTAAGCCCTGCGGACAAATCGGTCGCATCAAAGTATGCATTATGCTGCAAATAATTAGTGTTGATGCCATCCTTCGGCTGATTATCATACGTCGTTCTGCGCTGATTCAGAGTAAGGGTTGTGTAGGTGCGCTGCGGAACAAGGTCTCTTTTCCACGTCACACCGCCACTGTAAGTCGTGTAATCCTGAATATCGAGCGCCTTATCATTCCGCATTATCTCCTGACTCACAATGCCCTGCAGATGGTCTTTTCTGGTCAGCACGTAATCGGCTGAAGCGTCGACTTTATTGTAAAAATAATTATACCGCTGATTGTGGCTCGCACCACTCACTCCCGAGCCGGTCTTATCCCCGCTGCGATAATATTCGGAAAGACGCAACAGCAACCTTGGGGAAACACCATGGTTCAGCAGGACATACAGATTGGGATAAAACTGATTGTCGCCCGATTCCGTCAGAATATTAAACTGCGATTTCACCATCAAATCAGTGCGGTCAGACAGCGCCGCGCGAAATGAAAGGTCAATGATATCGGTCACGAAGGATGACCCTTTGGCGTTTTCGCTGGTGTAGGTGTTGTCGTTGTAGCCCATCCGAACGGTGTTGATGACCTTGAACGGACGCTCTCTTTCCGCATCTGCAAAGAGCTGCCCGATCATTAGCCCTGCCAAAACAGGTATCCAAAGTTTTCCTTTGTGCATGCCAACCTTCCGGTAAAATTAAAATTCCTGTAAACTAATCGCTTCCAACAGTTCGAATGCCTCAGGTCATATCCTTGTGGCAGGCACATCATTGTCACTGGGAAAGGAATCCCAAAACCGGAACCATGTCGGATCGCCACCACCCAGTTCCTTGTCGCCGCCACCCAGTTGCTTGTCGCCGCCACCCAGTTGCTTGTCGCCACCACCCAGTCCCTTGTCGCCGCCGCCCAGTCCCTTGTCGCCGCCGCCCAGTCCCTTATATCCGCCACCCTTATCGCCGCCGCTTTTATCGTCACCGGCTCCGCCGCCGGGAGGTGCCTTCAATAGAGCCTCAACAGCCGCCACAGTAACCGCAGTCAGCGCCGGGTAATTACTAAAAACATCGCTGCCATTAACTGCGTCCTTGCCCAGCGTAAGATTCTCAGCTCCGCCAGCCATCAAAACGCCTACAATCGCATAACGAATGGCTAATTCATTTCTCGTAGCTACCGCCTCATTCAGAATGGGCGTCAGCAGACTTTGAATGACCGCTGGATCGGTATTATTGGCATAAATGGTTTTCGCGGCCGCGAGAACCGCATGACCAACAGCCGAGGCACCCTGAGGTTGAGTAGCCATCTGCGCCAATCCGAGGTCGGCAAACACCGGAGAAGTCAGGAGTCCCGTGACGACAACGAAAACAAAAAGCAGTCGGGACATATTTTTTCTCATTTCTGAATCTCCTCGTCTGGATACCAAACTATCGCCCAAAAAACTTCCTTACTTCCGGGAGAGAACCCTCTGCAGTCCTTTGAACCAACCTATCCCAAACAGGCACCAAATCTATATCATTCAGCAGGCAATAGTCAACCCACGTTTTGGCTTCTAACGGCTTTTTAATACAACCAGTTACAACATCCGCCTCTCCCGAGAAGAGCAGAATGGATTGACCAATCACCCGCGCACAATCTTCCTTCGTCACCGCCTTATCGGGGTCGATCAGATCAAACAGCGAAAAGGCAATCCCCTTGCTGTTTAGAAACGCGACACATTCTTCCATCGAAGCATTTTTCCCGACATAGCTTCTGAAATGTCCTTTTGCCAGAAGAACGGCTAAATCGCCAAATGTGGGCGCCACCGCCCGTGCGCTCCCTGCAATCAGAACGAGAAAAAGTATTATGTGTTTCAACACCCTCATATTAAACCTAATGAAAGGTATCATATTTAGAGAATTCCATAATACATAAAAATTAATCATTTAAACTTACGGTCTGTCTGGGATGCGCAAAACAGCTATTTCCTTGGGCCGTCGATACGGTTGATGATGGAGCGAATAACGGTGAGGTAGAGCTCGTCTTTCAGCACAAGATCTTCGACACCGACATCTATGCTGGGGTTGTCATTGACCTCAATAACGTAGATTTTATCGTCGATCTGTTTCAGGTCCACGCCGTAAAACCCGTCACCGATAAGGTTGGCCGCCTTGAGCGCGGTTTGCACGACGGCAGGCGGCGCGTCTTCGACCCGCAGGGTTTCGCTTTTTCCGAAGCGGCTGTCACCCTCGGTTCCGCCGTTCCAGTTACATATCTGCCAGTGTCCACGCGCCATGTAGTATTTGCAGACATAAAGCGGCTTGCGGTCGAGAATGCCGACGCGCCAGTCAAAGTCGGAGGCCATGAACTCCTGCGCGATAATCAGGTCGGATTTTTCAAACAGCTTATCCAGCTTCTCACGGAACTCGGCTTCGTTCTCCGCTTTGACAACCCCCTGTGAAAACGCGCTGTCGGGCTGCTTGAGCACACAGGGAAAGGTGATTCCCAGACTCGCCAGAGAACTCTTCAGCGATTCTCTCTGGAGAATGACCGTGCGCGGCGCGGGCAACTTGGCCTGAGCCAGCCGCTCAGCGAGATACACCTTGTTGGCGCAGCGCATGATGGACCACGGGTCGTCGATGACAACCAGCCCTTCGGCGTGGGCCTTGCGCGAAAAGCGGTAGGTGTGGTGATTGACCGCGGTGGTTTCACGAATGAACAGCGCATCGAACTCGGGAAGACTGCTGTAATCCTCCCGTGTGATGAATTCCGTGTACACATTGAGTTCGTCAGCCGCCTCTTCAAATTTTTTGAGCGCCCGCTTACAGGAGGGCGGGTTTTTCTCATCCGGGTTGACCAGAATGGCGAGATCGTAGGCGTACTGTTGAATCTGCGTGTCATGAAAGCGTTTGCGCGAAAAATAGTTTCGGGCGAATTCGGCGATGTGCTCCTGGTCAATTTCAGGAATCTGGCCGAGCGACAGCGGCGTGATCTGCTGCACCAGCCATTTTTTAGTGAACTCAAAACTAACCTTGAGCAGCGGTGCCTGAAACAGATTATAGAGTGAACGTCCGATATAGCGGTGCTCCGGCAGGACGGTCTGGCCGAAATAAATATAAAGCGTAATTTCCTTTTCGGTCACCTTGGCAAAGGTCTTCTGAATCAGCTCGTCAATATCCTCGGCAATGGTGCGGATAATGGTCTGCGAGCGAAAATCCTGCATGGTAGTGACGCTCGGAATGGCGCGATGGTCGCGGGCGGCGGCCAGCAGGGAGACATAATAGCCGACCGTCTGGTAACGGTAAGAACGGCAGAGATTGAAGACACGCGCATTTTTCATTTCCGCGTAGCGGCTTTCGGTCAGGTAGGCCTTGGCCGAAACCACTTCGACTTCTTCAATATCAAAAGTCCAATGCGCCGGATTGTTCAGAATAATCAGGTTACGAACGGCCACGAACGCGCCCTCCTTGCTGCGCGGTCTTCATCTCCAGCCGCATGCGGACAGCATGGCGACCTGAAGCGTGATAGTGTCTCAATGTTTTTTTTATTTTAAAGCCGAATTTTTCATACCAGCGGATCAAAGCGAGGTTGCTCTCCTCCGCCTCGAGCGTCACCGCCGCGCAACCTGCGCGCCGCGCCAGCGTCAAGACCTTCTCCATCATTCTCCGTCCCGCGCCGCTGCCGCGAGAGGCGGCCAGCACCGCGATGGAAAAAATACGAATGGAGCGCGGATGATGATAGAGCACCATGGCACCGATGGTCTCGCGGCCGGCCACGGCCACCCAGACGCTCTGGATCGGACTTTTGAGGCTGTACCGCAGGGCGCGCGGGCTGGAACGAAGATCGTCGTGGAAACAGCTTTCTTCTATCTGCTCGATCGCCGGAAGATCTTTCTGTGTCGCGGCCCGGATGTGGATGATACTCATGCGCCTTTCTTGTAATTTGAAGTCCGCTTACTACCATCGTTTGAAACCGCACACCAGCAGGAATCATAAGGAAAATATTTTCAGCGGATTATTCACTGCCGGACAGTCGAAAAAAGGAAAGAATCCTGCGGGAACTCCGCAGGATTCTCTCTCCTGTTGTCAGGCCGAAAAACAGCTCATTCTTGAGCTATTTTGACTTTTTACCTTTGCCTTTTTTGCCGCCGGCAGAAGGCTGTTCGTCCGACGTTAACACACCGTCCCCGTTTTTATCTTTCTCAGCGAAAGCGGCTTCAGCGGCGGCCACGTCAAACGTTTGCCCGGAAACTTCGGCCTTATTCTTTTCCGCCTCAATGTACTCTTCTTTCGTTATCGGAGCGGCGGCGGCAGGCGTATCACCTTTAGACTTACCGCCTTTAGATTTCCCGCCCTTATCACCGGCCTGAACCCCTGCAACCATCATCAACACGACTGCCAGCACAAACCATTTTTTCATGACCATCTCCTTAGAACACCCGCAGCCGGAAAACCGCTTCCCCACATGGGTAACATCGCAATCCGACCGAACGCTCACATGTTTAGTATAACGCCACAGGCAAATACAAATTGTATCGAAAAAAAGCTTTCGGAATCCGGAACCCTTTTCCCCAGCCGTCGCCGTCCGGCCTTATTTATTTTTCTGCATGGCCGCGCGAACACGCAAACGGAGCGCGTTGAGCTTGATAAAGCCCGTCGCGTCGGTCTGATCGTAGCCGCCCGCTTCGTCGAAGCTGACCACCTTGGAATCGTAGAGGGAAAGCGGCGAACGGCGACCACAGACATGCACTCCGCCTTTGAAAAGCTTCACACGCACATCGCCAGTGACGGTTTCCTGACTCTTGATGATCGCGGCCTGAAGCATTTCACGTTCGGGCGCAAACCAGAATCCGTTGTAAACCAGCGTGGCGTACTTCGGAATGAGTGAATCCCGCAGGTGCATCACTTCGCGATCCATCGTGATGGATTCCATCGCGCGGTGCGCATGGTGCAGAATCGTGCCGCCGGGCGTTTCGTAGATCCCGCGATCCTTCATGCCGGTGAAACGGTTTTCGACAATGTCGATACGTCCGATGGCGTGCTCGCAACCAATGGTGTTGAGCTTGCGGATCAGTTCGGCCGGCGAAAGTTTTTTACCGTTCACCGCAACCGGGAGCCCTTTTTCAAAACTGATTTCAACATATTCCGGCTTATCGGCGGCCTGCGACAGCGGCTTGGTCATGCACCACATGTTTTCATCCGCCTCGTTCCACGGATCTTCCAGAATGCCGCCTTCAAAGCTGATGTGCAGCAGATTGCGGTCGGTGCTGTACGGCTTGGACTTGGAAACTGAACACGGAATGCCGCGCTCTTCGAGATATTTAATCATGTCCGGGCGGCCTTTAAACTTGAAGACCTCCGGCATGCGCCACGGGGCGATAATTTTGATATCGGGCTTCATCGAGTAGGCGGTCAGTTCAAAACGCACCTGATCATTACCTTTGCCGGTCGCGCCGTGACAGATGGCTTCCGCGCCTTCAGCGATGGCAATATCCATCATCCGCTTGGCGATCAGCGGTCGGGCGATCGAAGTTCCCAGTAGATAAGTTCCTTCGTAAATGGCGTTGGCCTGCATCATGGGAAAAACAAAATCCCGGGCGAACTCTTCGCGGACATCATCCACGATGCATTTGATCGCGCCGTGCTTCAGCGCTTTGGCCTCCAGCCCGTCGAGCTCCTCTTCCTGTCCGACGTTTGAACAGTAGCAAATGACCTGAGCCTTGTATGTTTCCTGCAACCACGTGAGAAGAACGGTCGTGTCAAGACCGCCCGAATAAGCCAATACAACCTTCATCATTTTCTCCGATTAAACCGCGCCTTCTATACGGTTTTCTCCGCGAGGACTCAACCCAACATTCCACTATTCCATCATTCCATTTTCAAAACGGAATATCGTCATCAAATTCGCCGGGAGCCTCGGCATCGGTTGGAACCGGCGGACGGTCATCGTCAGCGGGCGCGCCGGACTCCTCGGCCTTGATGCGCCACGCCTGCAGATTATTGAAATATTTTCCGTTATATTCGCGGCCGCGGATATCGAACGTCACGGTAACCGTTTGACCTTCCTTCAGCCCGTCGAGCAGATTCACCTTATCCTGAACGCACTCCAGCGCGATATCCTGCGGATACTTACCCTCTTCGACCGTCACCACAAATTCCCGTTTCGTGAAGCCTTTTGCTCCGATGGTCTGAGCTTCCTTCACAACCTTAATTTTCCCTGTTAAATCATACGCCATGGTTTTCTCCCTGATTTTTAAAGCAAGTCACTATCCGACAGGACGCGCCGGAATTCAACCCTTCTCCGTAATTACCAGACATTCGCCATTGGTCGGGTTAATGCCCGCCAGTCCATCACAAGCTGAATAGGATACCTTTTCGGGCAAAAAAAAGGGCGTCCGGTTGGACGCCCCTTTTCGCAGAAACTGCGTGCCTTATGCGCGACGGCGACGCACCGCCAGAACCGTTACCGCGCCGAGCAGAAGCATGCCCATCGTGGCAGGTTCCGGGATCACGGAAATATCGGC